>JAAYRF010000248.1 GCA_012518905.1 Bacillota bacterium
GTCGAAAGATACGCAGAATCAATGAGATGACCAGACTAATAATAAGACAACTCGCTAGGGGAAAGTAGAAAACAAAACCTTCTTTCTTGATCATAATATCCCCTGGGAGTCGGCCTAACCATGGGATCTTTGGCATTAGCGTCAGCCCAATCCCGATGGCTATGGCCGCCAGACCGAATGCGATCAAAACCTTACCTATCCCAGGCAATTCACTCACTCTTCCCATCTCCCCTACTCAAAAAAGCTGCTCTTGCCTGGTGCCCTCCGGTAAGGGTATGCCAAGATGCTGATAGGCTCTAGCAGTAGCCACCCGGCCTCGGGGAGTGCGCTGTAGGTAGCCAATTTGCATCAGATATGGTTCATAAACGTCTTCAATGGTGTCTACTTCCTCGTTTATGGCAGCTGCCAGCGTTTCGACCCCCACCGGACCACCCGCGAACTTCTCAACGATGGTCAAGAGCAAATCACGGTCAACGCGATCCAGGCCTAGTTCATCGACTTCAAAAAGCTCCAGGGCTTGCTTGGCAACTTCATTGGTAATGATCCCATCGGCTCTTACCTCAGCATAGTCCCGTACCCGTTTCAGTAAGCGATTGGCCACCCGGGGAGTGCCTCGGGCCCGCTTAGCTATTTCCAATGCTCCTGCTTCATCGATGGCTATTTGTAGAATACTCGCTGCCCGGCATGCGATAGTCTTCAAGTCTTCCTCGGAGTAAAATTCAAGGCGACTGATAACACCAAACCTGTCCCGTAGGGGAGATGTAAGCATGCCAACCCGGGTGGTTGCCCCCACCAGTGTAAAAGGCGGCAAATCCAAACGCACTGACCGGGCACCGGGCCCCTTGCCTATCATGATATCTACCACGCCATCTTCCATGGCTGGATACAAGACTTCCTCTATCGGTCGCCGCAGCCGATGTATTTCGTCAATAAACAGTATATCTCCAGGCTCAAGATTGGTAAGAAGTGCCACCAAATCACCTTGTCGCTCAATGGCCGGACCTGAAGTGGTGCGGATCCCAACCTTCATCTCGTTGGCAATAATGTTGGCCAGCGTCGTCTTACCCAATCCAGGGGGGCCATAGAGCAGTACATGATCCAAGGCTTCATTGCGGTTCAATGCTGCTTCGGTGAATATTCTCAAGTTCTCCTTAACCTGGGTCTGTCCAATATATTCATCGAGAGTTTTCGGTCGCAGACTTACGTCAATATCTCCATCTATGTCTTGCCTCATTCCAGATACTATCCGTTCTTCGACCAATAGTTGTCACCACCTCACCCTAACCGCATGAGCAGACCTAGGGCTCCCTTGAGCACTGCCTCCAGAGTCTCCGTGCCATCCAGTTGAAGCTGTGACAAAGCCTCCCTCGCCTCTGCATCGCCATAGCCTAAGGCCAAAAGAGCATCTAGCGCCTCACTTGCCACGCCGCTGACTCTTTCGCTTACCGTCTGGGATACTCCCCAAGCTGGAAACTGCTTTGCGATCCTGTCCTTCAGCTCAACTATCAGTCGCTCTCCTGTACGCTTGCCTATACCCGGAACTCGGGTTAGTGCTTTGAGATTTCCCTGTAAAACAGCTTGGCAGAAAGCTTCTGGTGCCAGTGTAGAAAGTACTGAAAGTGCAAGCTTAGGCCCTACTCCGGATACGGTTATGAGTAGTTCAAACACTTCTTTTTCCCTTAGAGTAGCAAAGCCGTAGAGCAAAATTGCATCTTCTCGTACCTGGGTGTAGATGAGCAATGTGGCTTCAGCATCGTCCCTAAGCTGCGCCCTTGTGGACGTTGGAATACTAACCAGATAGCCGATACCGTGCACATCAACCAAGATCTGTTCTTCCGACAAGAATCGAATCTTGCCACGTAATCTGCCTATCACCTAAGAACACCAGCCCCTCAACAGATGCCCTCCAGACAATTACAACATCTGGATGACAAACGAAACTGCAAGGTTATCATTTTCGCCCACAATCACCTTATGGATTTGACCAATCGATCATAAGTCAAGCCCATATGAGCATGGCAAATGGCTATGGCCAAAGCATCAGCAACATCATCAGGCCTAGGAACGGTCTTTAAGCTAAGCAATGCTTTTACCATAAATCCGACCTGTTGTTTGGTTGCTCTACCATGCCCCGTAATAGTCTGTTTTACCTGTAACGGCGTGTACTCCGCCAGCGGGATTTTTGCCTGAGCTGCAGTCAGCAATATGACGCCCCTTGCCTGGCCAACAGCTATCGCACTGGTAACGTTAGTATTAAAAAAAAGCTGCTCTACAGCTATCACATCAGGTTTACTCGCCTCTATAAGTTCTTTGAGAGCATCATGCAGCGTGCACAAACGAGTTGGCATCTCATCAGTAGTCTTGGTGCGAATGGCACCATAGTCTACAGCCTGTAGATTGCTGCCCTGAACTTCCACTATGCCGTATCCGGTAGTACCGGTTCCGGGATCAATACCTAAGATGAGCATTCAAAACCACAACCTTCTGGGCGCGCAAAAACGCTCCGTCGCCCTTGCTCCCGTAGACAAATGAACCCTCTACTCGAACAGTTATTCCATACCAGAGAAGGTTATTCCTGCTAGACTTAGTGGTTCAATGCCAGTAGAATCAGTGCTAGCAAAATGGCAACGAAACTCCTTCCCATCGGGCCCTCGGCCTATACCCCGCTATTCCTCCCGCTCTTTTAGGCTTTCTAGAAGCAAAGACAACTCCTCGTCCCCACTATATGGGATACCTATCTCCAAGTTGCTCACCTCAAACTTCGGCAAAGACGATATGGGAATCGCTGTCACCTTAACCAGCCTTTGGTAGACTCCTGGCTTTCCCCTAAATGCAGCCACCTTCCCCTCAGCTATACCCAAGAATGCTAGGTGGCCGTAGAGCATCTCCATCTGAGTTTCGGGAATTCTCACCGTAAGCTTTTCCGGTGCAAAGCCTACTACCCGCCATTCCGGATGGATGCTCTTGACCTCGTCGAGGGTGCAGCCTATAAGCTCGTCGGGAAGCGTCGAAGTAGCCATGTCTATTACTTGCCCCGAATCTGATACTACTGTCTGTACTAGATCCGCCTCAGAGAGTAAACGCAACTGGGGTTCACTTGGGGCCTCTTCCGAAACTCCCAGGCCTATAGAGGAATGTCTCTCTTCTTGGGTACTCGAGCTCTCTGCCCTTCGCTCATCCGCCACTCCTAGGGGACTATGAAACGTGGAATTCCCTTGCCATATTGAGATTGTCAAAGCGAAACCCAAACAGAACGAAAAGACGGCGACACCCACCAGCAGCCACCTGTACCGTGCCACCATATCCACCATCTCCTACAAAGTATTGTCCATGGATATGGTTTCCTTGTAAAGAAAATCTATACTATGAAGCACGGTCGCCAAAAAGCCCGCTAGCAAGCGGGCCTTGGTGAAATCTCTCCTACACTTGGGTTCAAGCGCTCTCCAACGCTTCTTCATCCAGATCTCCATTGGTATGGACTTCTTGGATATCGTCTAGGTCCTCTAGGGCCTCCAACAAACGCAAAGCTTGTTGTGCCTTGTCCGGGGCAATCTCCACGGTGTTATCGGGAATCATGGTAATCTCTGCATCTTCAAACTCATAACCGGCTGCCTCTAATGTGTTCTTGATAGCCTCAAACTGAGCCGGGGCAGTGATAATCTCCACAAGTTCCTCGTCTATCTCCATGTCCTCTGCGCCTGCATCAATAGCCTCCAACATTAGAGCCTCTTCGTCTATGGGTGTTTTCTGTCTATCTATGACGAGGCGACCTTTCTTTTCAAACATCCATGCCACGCAACCGCTTTCTCCTAGATTCCCTCCATGCTTGGAAAATACGTGTCTTAGATCACTGGCAGTGCGATTGCGGTTATCAGTTAGCGCCTCCAACAGAATTGCCATACCCGAGGGCCCATAACCTTCGTAGATGACCTCTTCCAGATTTTCACTTCCGAGCTCTCCGGTTCCTCGTTTAATGGCTCTTTCCACATTGTCATTCGGCATGTTCTGAGCCCGCGCTTTGTCTATCGCTAATCTTAGCCGAAAATTGGTATCCGGATCTCCGCCACCTTCGCGAGCAGCGATTGTAATCTGACGGGCGAGCTTTGTAAAGATCTGGCCTCTCCGGGCATCTTCCCGACCCTTACGGTGCTTGATATTAGCCCACTTAGAGTGTCCTGCCATCTTGAACCACTTCCCTTCCAATCCCCGGCCACCATGAAAGCTACCTCCATTTTACCACACCACTCCCCTACTGCCAAGAAAGTGAAAATACCTAAGGAGATACAAGGTTTTGGAGAAGGCTTGGAATCACCAGTGAGTCAGCTAGAGCAGAAGGGTGAAAGCGACACAGCTTTTCTTAGTGCGGCGAAAACCAGCCAGTAGACTATCAGCAAGAAAATAACTATCCCCACTGGGGAGATAAGTTTTAGCATGAGGAGCGTATTATACAACCCATGCAAGAGAGCAGCTATGCATAGCCCCCGGAAAACCATCCATCGGACATCACCGTAGTTGAAGCGAGCTAGTCCTAAGTAATAGCCGGCCAACCCTGAAAACGCTCCGTGAGCCAGTGAGCTCACTAGAGCTCGCACCGGGGCCACTCGCACGCCGAAAGTCATGGTATAAAGCAAATTCTCAACCCCCGCGAAGCCCAAGGCTGCGGTGATTGAGTAAATCATGCCGTCGACAACTTCGTTGAACTCCGGTCTGCGATATACTGACCAGTAAACGGCCAGAAGCTTCAAAGCCTCTTCTCCTAACCCCACCACTCCAAAGGCTATGAGAATACGGGCTGCAGTGCTCCCGGTTTCCATCAGTGTCCGAAAAGGCTCTTCCAGCAATATGGCAGGTGCCACCGCCAGCATCCCTGCGACAAAGCTCACTAGCAAAGTCTTTGGACGCTCTTTTTCGCAACTGTCTTGTGCCCGGAAAAACCACATCCACAGTAATGCTGGAATGAGCGAGACTCCAATCAAGATGAGCAGATGCACATGACATTCCCCTCTATAATCCAAAAAAGCCATACGGAAATACCATTCCCCGTATGACAGCCTTCCATGTGATCTGAACCCGTTCTATCTTTGCAGCGCCTGACGTAGATAGTCCAGGCCAGCGATAAGTGATACTCCAACTCCCAACAATACCAAATAGACAGAGTAGGCGATTCCCAAAATACTGCCAGTGACGCCCACGTATAGCAGTACAGTAGCGGATTTTCCCAGTCTACTGGCAGGAGTCACCTTGCTTTTGGAGACTAAGAAAAACCCGGCACCGATTATCAGTGCCACTTCTTTAACAACGAGTAGACCCGCGACCCACATGGGCACATTCCCCCGAGACGCCAATGAGATAATGGCAGCCAACATGATGAGCTTATCTGCCAAAGGGTCTGCCAAGACTCCAAAGCGGGTGACTTGATTGCGGGCACGGGCTAAACGCCCATCCAAAATATCGGTAATGCCGGTAAGCACGAAAACCAGAGCAATCCAATAAGAAGAGATCCCTTCCAGTGAGAATAGATAAAGAAACAAAGGGACTGCGGCTATCCGCAACATGGTAAGGCAATTGGCAAGATTCAAGTCGGCACCTCCCCCGAACTACCGCCATTATACACTACTTCTGGTCTTCCGGAAACTATTAATCGCATCTTTCTTTGGGAAGATAGCTGTCCAATGGGTACCGCAATCCCATATCCACACGCCACTCAAATGAGTATCCTGAAGTGCGAATGAAAGGAGGTGACTTAACCATGAATTCAATCCAGCAGCAGCTTCCTGACAATTGTACCGCTGAGTTTGATGAGGGGATCTGCACCAATTTTCGAGTTACCTTCACTACTAATGCAACCGATGACATCGTCGATGTGGCTTGCCTTGGTCCATGCATCGTCGAGCGACCCTGTGTCCTACGGGTTACCAACCCAGTCACGGGCCAAACTGCAATCTATACCATTAGACTGCACACCGTAGAGACCATCGGGAGCAACCAGCGATGGTGCTACTCCGTCGTTGTTCAGGGCGAGCCCTCCTTAAGTCATTGGGTGCTTGAGCTCTGCAGTCTGCCTCCAATGGTGGTCGCTGTCACTCGCAATGGGGTCAACATCCCCTTCTCCGTTGGCGTTCAACCGGATCTCGGCGGACAGATAGGGATCAAATTCGATGTCGGCGCATCTCAAGCCGATGGGACTGTTCTGTACTGCTTTGAGGTAGTGGGCCACTTTGGTCAGGTCTTGCGGGATGTGGCTGCAAAGGGTGGTCCGGCACCGGCAACTCTGAATCCTGATTGTCAGTACGGGCCTGCTTGCCCTTGCCCTTAAGCTTGCGTAGACCAGCAGTCCCATTTGAGCTAACAAGGGAATGAACTCCCATGGCGAGATCAGAACAGGCAACGTAATCTAAGATGGGAACGGGCATCATCAGTCTCACTGAGGGTACGAGGAGGTGAGAAACATGGCAAGACTCCAGCAGATAGAGATCAATCAGTGTGTCGACGAATTTAACGAGCTGATCTGCGTAACTTTCGAAGTGACTTTCACAGTAACAGCAGACGCCGAGGTTACCAACGTAGAGTGCCTCGGACCATGTCCCGAAGCATAAACCTTGTAAGTGCAGGTGTCTAATACCCATCATCTGCGAGGCTCTTCTTGTCATAGGGCTACTATGCCCAACCCAAAGTCGATGCAAGTGTTAATCTAGGGAGTGCATAGTGTGTCAAGCGTGCACTCCCTCCTCCTATCACGCTAAGAAAGGAGACGGAATATGGCGTCCAGCAAATCAACTACAGTAAGAATGCAGCGGTATTACAAAGTCACAAAGGCCTCCCCAGTGCCCCTGCGGCGGGAAGACATCCAGGTCGAAGTCACCCAGTCTGGCTTTGGGTCTTCGCGGGAAAGCAGCCAGCCGAATCTCTTCGCCCTATCTTTGCTATGGGCCCATTACCAAGCTTGTCTGCAAGGCATACTCTCCGAAAACCAGCTATCACCTTGGGAGGCCATAGACCTTGAGGATGGTACAGATGAGGGAGACCCGGATTGGGTGCTCTTTCTTAAGCAAATGATCACTGACAAGGAATGGGTTCATTGGATCCAAGATCTAGCGGAAGTGAAACGTCGTGCTCTGGCTGCCTTCAGTAGTATCCAGTCCGATTCTTCCAGCCCAGAAGAATCTACCCACAGTGGGACCTAGGAGGAATGACAATGCTGGCGGTGAGTATGCTCGGTTCCAAGAATCACACAACCTGTCACGGGTGAAGGGCCAGGATCCGGCCTCAGGCTGAGGTCGCAGCCTTCTACTTGCGGCAACTAGAGAGACGTTTTCCAGAAACGCTCTCCCTGACCTATGTGGATATCAATGAACCCCCAGGCCAGATCCCAGAGGAGCTGGTCAGTTGGGCCAAGCAACACATTGACTTACTTCCGGCCCTTTGTATTGACGATAGAATCGTGCTCTCGGGTAGATTCACCTCCAGGAAACTCATAGAGCTTGTTAGGCAGCACCTTGAAAAAACCAGTACATGACTTTCTCAAAGTCTTTAGGGCATCAGGCTTAATGGACTCTATTGACTTGCGGCGGCAGATAGCAGTATCGCTAACATCACAGTCTACTTAGCTCTGATGGGACAGCGCTAAGTTCAAGGCACTCATCGCTGAGCACGATTTCCTTGAACTGCTCCGCTTCAGCGGCTGAAGTAGCCTCCATGAAAATACGCAGTACAGGCTCGGTCCCCGAAAAACGGATTGAAAGCCAGCTATCATCAAGAAAATAGTACTTAACTCCATCCATGTAGGCTATTTGTGCCAGTTCCTTACCAAAACCAGGGACGTATTTTTCCTCAAGCAAGAGCCTGTTGAGCCGTTGACGCTGCCTTGGCTGGTATGGGAGATTAACAGAATCAAAATGAAGTACCCCATATCTATCGTTGATCTCAGTAAGTAATTCGCTTAGGGTTTTGCCAGTCTTAGCTAACATTTCCACGGCCAGAAGAGCTGCCAGAATTCCGTCTTTGCCATTGACATGACCTCTGATCTTTAGTCCACCACTGCTTTCGCCTCCAAGGAGGAGGTTCTCTTCATCCATTTTAGAGGAGATGTACTTGAACCCAACCGGGACTTCATAAGCTGGTTCATCGTAGGAGTGGGCAATGCGATCCAGAATATGAGTTGTTGTCAAGTTACGAACCAGTCCGCCGGACTCTTGTCGGTACTCCTTTAGATAGAAATACAGCAGCTTAAGAATCTCGTTGGCATCAATGTAGTTGCCGAGCTCGTCATACAAGCCGATACGATCTGAATCACCGTCAGTAGCAATCCCGATATGATACTTGCCCTCCTTCATGCGATACTCCATATCCTGAAGGGACTCCCTGGAGGGTGAAGGGTTCTTTGAGCCAAACATGGTATCTCTCCGATCATTCATTAGATCCACTGAGCACCGCAATGAAGCAAGACACATGGCCATGATATCTTTAGATACACCGAACATGGGATTGAAGAGAACCTTAAGGTTGTGCTGCTGAACAGCCCTTGTGTCTATTTGGTCCAACAAGGAATCAATATACGCATTCTTGTTGGAGTAGTAAAAGATGTTCCCCTTGGATACCTCGTCAAAGAATACGCTGCCCTTAATCTTTTCGTCAGAAAAAGCTCTCAGGATCTCCTCTAGCCGATCGGTCACTTCAACTGGCGCATCCTTACCGCCTTTGACTATGACTTTGATCCCGTTATACTCCGGTGGGTTATGGGAAGCTGTAATCATGATTCCCAAA
>JAAYRF010000249.1 GCA_012518905.1 Bacillota bacterium
ATGGTCAAGTATGACAATCTGTTCGGCTTTTCCCTACCGTATATGATGACTATGCATCAGGCACCTACTGGTGGGAAGTATCGAGGAGAAGGCCACTTGCGTATTGAGTTCTATCCGCTACACAGAAGTGCCAATCGGCTCAAGTACTTGGCAGGCTGCGAATCCGGTGCCGGTACATTTATTAATGATTCAGCCCCAGAGGCTAAGGCTTTGGAGCTTAGGGAAGCTGGACCTAAGACGGTAGAGGAAATCGACGATTAGGGGGAAGATGGCGATGGCCGACTTGCTGAGGCGGGCTAGGTTGGTAGGGGATAAGCTTAAGGCAGTCTTCGGCGATAATGGCAGTGAAATTGACATGGTAAAGGCACCAGGTCGGGTAAACCTCATCGGGGAGCATACCGATTACAACGATGGATTTGTCCTGCCGGTGGCTATCGATCGGGAGATAATCATGGCAGCTCAGCCCCGGGAAGATGACGAGGTACATCTATATGCGGTCGATTTAGATGCCACATCTAGCTTTAAGCTAGAAAATATCACAAAGGATACCGATGCCCCTTGGAGTAACTACATCCGGGGTGTGCTTTTGCTCCTTGGGGAACGGGGTTTTCCCATACGGGGCATGAATGCTGCTTTTAGCGGTGATGTGCCTTTAGGGGCGGGACTGTCGTCTTCTGCGGCCCTGGAGATGGCCAGTGGGTTAATGGCTGCAGTCATCGGGCGATTTCCCATCGATCGGGTAGAATTGGTAAAAATCGCCCAAGCTGCGGAAAATAACTTTGTTGGTGTGAACTGTGGGATCATGGATCAGTTTATTTCGGGGCTGGGGAAAAAAGACCATGCCCTTTTTTTGGACTGCAGATCTTTAGATTACCAATTAGTGCCGCTGCCACCGATGGATGAGTACAAGATAGTTATTGCCAATACTATGGTGGAGCGGGGTCTTGTGGATTCTGCCTATAACGAGCGTCGCCGCCAATGTGAGCGGGGAGTCGAGCTTCTTAGGGAGTACCTGCCGGGAATCCAGGCTCTGCGGGATGTCTCGGGGGCAGATTTTGGAAGGTACCGTCATCATTTACCCGCTGTGGTGGCCCAAAGATGTGAGCACGTTATCTCGGAAAACGAGAGAGTATTAGAAAGTGTCCGGGCTTTGCGAGCAGAAGACGTCGAAGAATTCGGCCGCCTAATGGGTGCATCCCACATAAGCCTGCGGGATCTATACGAAGTCAGCTGCAAGGAGCTAGATATCATGGTGGAAGTTGCCCAAGGGGCAGAGGGTGTGTTAGGGGCCCGTATGACTGGGGCCGGCTTCGGCGGCTGTACTGTGAATTTGGTCAGAGCTGCGGTAGTTGATGATTTTGTTGCTCTGTTGAAGGACGCCTATGGAAAAAAGGCAGGCATAGAGCCTGAGATCTACATCTGTCAGGCGGAAGATGGAGCTAAAGAGCTAAAACTGAAGTGATACCGGCTAGAAGGTCTGGAGGTCGAAAATGGCAAGGTCTATATACCTAGATAATGCAGCAACAACTCCTGTAGCTGGGGAAGTAGCTGTGGTAGTGCAAGAGGCAATGCTGGGGACCTTCGGCAACCCTTCTTCACCCCATACGATGGGACTTGAAGCTGAACGGTTGGTGGGTGAGGCCCGGGAGATCTTGGCGAGGGCCCTGGGCTCTAAGAACCATGAGGTGTATTTTACCTCAGGGGGCACAGAGGCGGATAACCTTGCTATCCGGGGTGTTTTGGCTGCCCAAGTCCGTAAGGGACGACATGTGGTGGCGTCGGCGGTGGAGCATGCTGCCGTTCTCGAGACTTTAAGACATTTAGCTAGGATGGAATTATGTGAGTACACATTGGTGCCCCCCGATGGGAAGGGGATAGTCGCACCGGAGGCTGTAGCCCGGGCTTTGCGAGCCGATACCGTTCTGGTTAGTGTGATGTTAGTCAATAACGAAGTTGGGACTGTGCAACCCATACCAGAGATAGTGCGCCGGGTGAAGGAACAGGACCCTAGGGTTGTTTGTCATACCGATGCGGTGCAAGCACTAGGCAACGTCCCTTGCCGAGTAGAGGAGCTGGGTGTTGATCTTTTGTCAATGAGTGGGCACAAGCTCGGCGGACCTAAAGGAGTTGGCAGCCTCTTTTGCCGGGAGGGTACCCGGCTCATTAGTCAGATCACCGGCGGTGGCCAAGAAGAAGGCCTGCGCTCCGGTACCGAGAATGTACCGGGAATTGCCGGTTTTGGACGAGCTGTGGCATTGGCCATGGAGAATATGGAGGCAAGGACAGCGAAGCTGCGGCAGCTGCAAAGGCATCTTCTTAGCAGACTAGAGACCATTCCTGACAGCCACATCCATGGGGATCCGCTCAGCAACGCTCCCCACATAATCAATGTGGGTTTTCCCGGCGTACGAGGTGAGGTCTTAGTCCATGCCCTGGCGAGCGAGGGAGTCTATGTCTCCACGGGATCAGCCTGTTCATCTAAGAAAGCAATCCACAGTCATGTGCTCGAGACTATGGGTGTGCCCCGTGCAGTTCTTGAAGGCAGCATCAGGATTAGCTTGGGAGCGGATAATACCTTGGAAGAAATGAATATTGTAGCTGAGCTCATAGGCCAAGCGGTGATGGAGCTGAGGCGTTATCAGCGGCAGTAAGGCATCGCAAGGCCACTTTCTTGATGGTTGGCGTCCATGGTTGATGGGCAGAACAGGAACCCAGGAGGCAGTATTATGTATGATTTGCTACTCGTCCGCTATGGTGAGATAGGAACTAAAGGCAAGAATCGCCATGTCTTTGAGCAGCGCTTGCAGGCCAATATGCTGGCAGCTTTGGGAGGACTCGGTGTTGAACGGGTGGATCGAGCCCATGCTAGGCTTTATGTGCCCTTACAGGCAGATGTGACAGAGATGACCAAGAGACTTCAGAAAGTGTTTGGCATTTCGTCTATCAGCCCTGTAAAGCAAACCCCTTTAGATAAGGCGGCTATCACTGAGGCAGCCATAGAGGTCATGGGCGCTCTATTAGCTAAAGAAGGGCCC
>JAAYRF010000250.1 GCA_012518905.1 Bacillota bacterium
CGCTGCGGCCAAGACATTGCGAGTATCATGTGATTGGAATGAAAACGAACCAGTTTATCGGTGGCTGGAGTTTGCCGCCAAGGAGTTTGAAAAACTCAATCCCGGTGTGCAAGTAGTAATTCAATCTGAACATCGCACGTTTGGACAGACAGTTAAACAAAGGATTCTAGCAGGGGACATACCAGACGTTATGGATGGATGGGGGTTTGCCAATGATACCACCGCTCTGCTAGAAGCGATAGAAGCCGAGGCCATCTTGGATCTAACCCACGCCATGGAGGAGCCTTGCTTCGATGGAGATAGCAGATGGCAAGATACCTTCCTGCCGGCACTGATCGAATCAAGCACTATAAATGGCAAGACATGGGCCATGCCTTTCCAATATTTTACCAACCTCTTCCACTATAACAAGGCAATTTTCGCCGATGGGGGTTTGGAAGCTCCCCGGGTATGGGATGATTTCCGTATCGTACTGCAAAAGATCAAGGGCATGGGGATTGCTCCGCTAGGAAAAGATACTGCTTACGCCCAAACAGAGTACAGACCTATAGAACAGCGCATCGTAGGAGCCGATGCCCAGCTAGCCGCCTTGAAAGAGCCCGGACTCCTACTGACCAACCCTGATTTTCGCCAAGCTCTGGAAATGTATGAAGAAGTGTTCATGCCCAATTATCAGGAGGGGTATTCGGGCAGCCAGTTCCCGGCAGCACAGATGTTGTTTGCACAAAGCAAAGTTGCCATGATGTATATGGGCACTTGGCTAAACAGTGAGATACAAGGCAATACGCCCCCAGATTTTGCCATGGATGTTTTTCCCTTCCCCGCCATCCCTGAAGCGAAAGGCATTCAGAATCTGATGGTGATCGGCAACTGCCCTAACATAGTGATCCCGGCCGGAGCGCCTAACAAAGAACTAGCCATTGCATGGCTAAAATTCATCAGCTCAACGAGCATGGTAGAAGCCTTTACTCATCAAACCACCATGCTCAACGGTATGCGTTCTGCGCCAGTACCCCCATGGGCAGGTAATGTCAACGAGAGTCTAGCTAATGCCTATGTAACCAGGGGCGAGTGGTTCTGGGATGATGAAAGCATGACAATAAACGCTGATCTTGACAAACACATGCAGGAGCAGGGCTCTCTCTGGAACAGATTCTTTGCTGGGGAAATCACTGCTGATAGCTATCTTGAACAATTGGCCAAACTCAGAGAAAAAGCGTGGGAGCAGTTTAAGAAATTTGGAAGGTAGAACTCCAAATGGCCGGCTACCGCCAGCCGGCCTCCCCTTCCTTAGGAGGTAAGCCCCATGACCGCCAAACTGCAACGCACCTGGCTTATAGTGAGCTTTCTGTTTATACCCTTGACACTGCATACGGTATTTTTTGGCTACCCAATCCTCAGTGCCTTTAAAGTGGTTCTATATAAATGGAGCGGCTTGTCCTGGAAAATGACTTACGTGGGCCTAAACAATTTTCGACAACTACTGGAAGATCCTGTCTTCCCCTTAGCACTAAGACATAATTTTACCCTGCTGCTTGTGGCCGGCCCTATTGTCTACGTTCTAGCCCTATTTTTGCTCTTTCTGCTCAACCTACCTTGGGTCAAAGGTAGGCGGACTTTTATCTCCATATTCTACTTTCCAGCAATTATTTCCGAAGTCGCTGTGGCCTTAGTCTGGGTGTTCGTCTATAACCCACAGTTCGGTCTTCTTAATGGCATTCTGCAAGTCTTGGGGCTAGGAGCTTATCAACGGCCATGGCTGGGCGATTCCCGTCTGGCTTTTCCTGCCATGATGGCCATCGTGATCTGGGGCGGGCTCGGGGGGCTGATTCTCTACTTGCAGGCCGGTCTGCAAAGGATTCCTATCTCCCTTTATGAAGCAGCGAGAATCGATGGGGCTAGTCACATCCAGCTATTCTTTCGAATCACCCTACCGCTCCTTTGGGAGATCATCAGAATCCTCATCGTCTTGTCGGTAATTGGGTACTTGCAGGCTTTCGGCATTTTCTTTGTGGCCAAAGAGTTAGCCATTGGCATTGACCTTAATACCGTGGTCCTTGGCACGTATATATACTTCCAGGCTTTCCAGAACTTCAACTTCGGTTACGCAACGGCAATGGCCATGGTGGTAATGATCATCGTTATGGCAGCCACTATGCTCTCTCGCAGGCTCATGGCCGGGGAATCCATCGAATTGTGAAACTGGCCTGTGTATCCCGCATACTCATTCTTGGGAGGGTTTGTCCAATGGGAAGCCTAGATACTCGATATAAGCCGTCAATCAAGACACTAAGCCTGGCTACAGCACTCTCTGCATCCAGCACATACCTGGCATTGTTCATTTTTGCCATCATGTACGTCTTTGTCTTTGTCTGGACACTGTATTCCAGCCTGAAAACCAATCCTGAGCTATTTGCCAATGTTTGGTCATTGCCGAGTGTGCCTCAATGGAAAAACTACGCTCTGGTTCTTACTACCGGTAATATGTTGCAGTATTTCCTCAACTCGGTTAGGTACACAGCCATCATTGTGGGAGCTCGATTAATTCTCTCGGCCATGGCTGCCTATGTATTAGGTAGGTTCGAATTTCGACTGGCCACACCCATACTGTACTACTTTCTCTCATCTTTGATGGTACCTAGCCTGCTCACAGTAGTTCCCTGTTTCATACTCATGAAAAACCTAGGACTCTTAGGTACTCAGTGGGCGTACATCATATTGGCCATAACAGGACTACCCTTTAACATCTTTGTCCTGATCGGGTTTTTCAAGACGCTACCCCAGGAACTAGCTGATGCTGCCTATATTGATGGATGCGGCGAGTTTGGTGTCTTCTGGAGAATTATGCTGCCCATGGCCCGACCGGGCCTCCTAACCGTTGCGGTGATCAATATTATTGGTGTCTGGAATGACTTCATGGGCCCCTTGATTTTTATCCGCAGTAAAGATCACTACCCTCTAGCTACCGCGGTATATTTCCTTAAGGTTACTATGCAATACAATGCCGATTGGGTAGCTATGCTAGCCTCGGTGGTGATTCTCATGGCCCCCGCTCTGGTCATGTTTGTTATCTTCCAAGATCAGGTCTTAAAGGGACTGAATCTAGGAGATGCGCTGAAGCATTGATTTCAGAGCATACTTGCCTCCCGGTCAAGTGGTATAAGAACGACACTCGGCAGAAAGGTGATTTATGTGAAGGGCGAGAGGCACACGCCTGGCCGATATGTCATGGGGCTAGATGGAGGTGGTACCAAGACAGTGTGTGCCATAGTAGATGGCGCCGGCCACACTGTCGGGTATGGTCAGGGAGGCCCCGCGAATATCAACTTCGTGGAACGAAGGCTAGCAGTTATGTCCTTTGAAAACGCCATCATTGAAGCCCTGTTAGCACTTGCACCCATCGGCCCTCACTGCCTTGACGCCATTTGTGTGGCTAGCCCCACCCCCTGCAGTGTATACTTGCCCCTGCTGGAGAAACACGTTGCCCTAAAAGGCCCGCTGGTTGTTACCGGCGAAGCTGATGCCGCCCTAGCCGGCACTACTACTAATCAATGGGGCCTAGTAGTACTGGCAGGTACCGGTTCTTTCGCGTGGCTCAAGACCCAGGATGGTCGAGTTCATTCCATAGGGGGTTGGGGAGCCATGTTGGGGGATGAAGGTAGCGCCCATTGGATCGGCCTTGAGGGTTTAAAAGCTGCCATTAGGGGCTACGACGGTCGAGGACCATGCACTATTTTGAGTGAGAGCATTGCTGAAGCTCTTGGATTAGCTGAGCTGCGACTCTTGATCTCCGAGGTTTATCAGGGTCGCCTCAGATATCGTCATGGCGTGGCCAGCATCGCCCCTATCGTTGCTGAAGCAGCAAACAAGGGTGATAGCGCTGCCATAGATATCTTGCAGCGAGCTGCCTATGAACTGGCCCTTGCCGCCCGGGGTTGTGTGATTGCATTAGATGCACAAGGCGAACCTATCCCTTGCATACTTTCAGGAGGAGTCTTCGAGGCCAAAGATGCCATTATTAATCCCCTGGAAACCCTTTTCCGAAGCTGGCTGCCCAATGTGACCATACTCCCTGCTAGGGTACCTCAGGTAGTTGGTACCTGCGCCATAGCACTGCAAAGAGCCGGCGTAGAGATCACCGAGAACCTCCTGGAGAAGCTGCAATCAGGGATACAAAAAACCCAAAACCGTCGCTTTGATCCATTTCTCACATAGGTCCACCAACACATACGGAAGGAGCTGTTTAGATTTGCATGCTGAAGCCTACCTAGACAAGGTACTGGAGATGCTGGTTGAAGTAAGAAAGACTCAGATAGAACCGATTCACAAAGCTGCCGAGCTCATTGCCGCATCGATACAACAAGGAGGCATTCTCTATGCCTTTGGTGCTAGCCATACCTCCATGCTTGTCCAAGAACTAGTCTATAGAGCTGGAGGGCTAATTTTAGTCAACCCTCTTTTTGCTCCCGGGCTTTCCCTGGATGTAAGGCCCGTACCTATGACTTCTGAGATTGAGCGCCTAGAAGGCTACGGTAAAGTCTTAGTAAGATACAGTGGTATATCCCCAAAGGATGTGATTATCGTGGCGTCCACATCAGGCCGCAATGCTGTTCCTATCGAAGTAGCCGTAGAGGCCAAAGCAAGGGGAGCAAAGCTCATAGTACTGACCTCACTGCAGTACTCCAGAGCAGTAGCTTCCCGTCACTTTTCTGGCAAGCGTCTCTTTGAAATCGACGCCGACATAATATTGGATAATCGCAGCGTTCCGGGAGATGCCCTCATGGAGATTCCCGGGGTCAAAGCAAAAACAGGCCCCACATCTACTATCATGGGCTGTGCCATAGTCAATGCCATGGTAGTACAAGCGGTGAGCATTCTGGCGCAAGCAGGTATGGATGTTCCCGTCTTCCTCAGTGGCAATCTTGACGGGGGCGATGCCCATAACCGGTTCTTCATAGATAAGTACAAAGATAGACTCAATTATCTTTAGATAATGTCAAGAAAGAGGTGCATGCGAATGAATCTAATTGGGAAGTACTTCGATGCCATTCTAGATATCGTAGGTAAAGTCAGGGAAAGCCAAAGGGGGCCCATCGACGACGCCGCCATTATACTGGCAGAATGCGTTAGCACGGGCGGGGCTATACATATCTACGATACGGGGCACATGCTGGATTCAGAGCTAATCGGCAGAGCTGGCGGGCTTTTCCTCATGAAACCTTTTTGCTACGCCCTGAAAGTTGAAAATCCAGTACGACACCGGGAGGGGTGGCGCTTAAGCATATCCCGGGAGGGATTGGCTCGCTATGCCATAGGGGCCTCCAATATGCGGCCCGGCGACGTTTTCTTAATTGGCTCCGTCTCCGGTAAGCGATTAGAGGTAGTAGATCTCGCCTTAACGGCGAAAAGCATGGGCATTACCGTGATCGCTGTGACATCCATAGAATACTCGTCTTTTTTGCCATCGGAACACTCCTCAGGCAAGCGCCTTTTTGAAGTAGCTGATTTGATTTTAGATAACTGTGCCCCCATCGGTGATGCAATACTAGAAGTGGAAGGCCTCGACGTCCCTATTTGCCCTGCCTCAGGGATTACCGCTAGCATCATCATGTGGGCGGTAACCGCCGCCCTGATAGAAAAGCTCCTGGCCAAAGGAATCACTCCTTCGGTTTACAGAAGCATTAACTATCCTGGCGAGGATGAACACAACAAGGCCATGGCTGAGATCTACGCTGAGAAGGGATACTAAAAGGCCAGATGGGAAAAACACGGCCTCTTTAGCAGACTGTGAGGACTACAAAAAAGACTATCCCGCTCTGTAGCGGGCGGTCCCCCGAAAGACCGCCCGCACATGCCAGGCCACCTTTTGCTGCTACTGCTTGCTTGACTTCCTCATCGGCGCTGGTAGCGAAATCCGTCCCTGGGTAAAATTCTGTGGTTTACATCCCCTATCTCGGCATGGATACCACTAGAACGTCATATTGGCCAATACCGGATAGTGATCTGATGGGTAAACTCCATCGATTGTCTCATCCACGATCTGAGCTGAGGTAACCTTGATATCCGATGAGCAGAAAATGTAATCGATTGGTTGTCGCCCCTCTGTGCTGCCTCTAAAGCCATGGAAGGTACCCTTGGTATCCTGCCCCTGACTTGCCAATGTGTCTACCAGATGAGTACGGAGAAACTGAATAACTCTATTCTCAGGAGTGCAATTCATATCTCCCATGAGGATGCAAGGGAGCCTATCAACCAATATGTGCTTGGACATTACGCTCCAAATGAGCTCAGCGCCCTTTTCCCTGGCTTCCTGACCTCTATGGTCTAGATGGGTATTGAATACCATGAACCTCCTGGCATATACCCTCCCCTCTAGTAGCGCCCATGTGCAAATTCGTGGCAGGGACGTATCCCAGGACATGCTGCCCACCACATCGGGTGTCTCGGAAAGCCAGAATTGACCGTGTGCCTTTACATCCATCAGATCCTTACGATAGTAGATGGCACAAAACTCCCCGTCCTGGGCTCCTTCCCTACCTTGTCCGATTCGCTCATATGACGGCAATCTTGCGTCTAGATCACATAACATAGGATAAAGACCTTCCTGAGTGCCAACAACCAAGGGGTTCTTCTCAGCAATCAGTCTGGCAACACTATCACGTCGGTTAGGCCATGAATGCTCCCCATCTTCTTGATTCCAGTATCTTAGGTTAAAGGTCATGATGCCGTAAGTCACCGCAATATGTCTCTCCTTCCCCCGTTGCAGTACCAAATCTTGTTTCTACGTGACGTAAAGAGTCCGTCGTTGGGCTGGTTTTGTCCCAAACACTGTAATGCCCGCCCGTAGCGGGCGGGCATTACACATCATAGCCTTAGCCTAGACTCTACTGCTGGAACATATCATCCAGCAGCGCCTGAGTAGCGGGAGCCACGGCAGCCATCTTGGAGGCAGCTCCGCCTTCCTCGGTGGCTTCCACGGCGACTAGATCATATTCATCTGAACCAATGATCTGCTTCCAGAAATTGACCTCTACTTCCGCGTTCTCATACATCCATAGAGCAGCATCATAGGAGTCACGGTCAAGGACCATGCCCCGAATCATCGCATCGAGATGATCCTCAAACTCCGAGGCCGGGTACAAGAAATCTAGAAGCTGTACCAGCTCCCTAGGCTTTTCACTATTGGCTGGAAGTGCATAACCAAGGTGTGCCCAGAAAGGAGTGATATACTCATTTGGATCAGCATGGGGTCCCTGTGGATAAGGAACAATGCCGTACCTATGGCCATCCCAGTCTAGTGCCCGGTACTCAATATTCCAGCCCTGCAAGGGGTGGAACAGGGCCTTGTCTTCCGGTACCTCATCTGCCATCAAGCCTTCGGTGCGCCACTGATGGACCTTGTTTATCCCATAGATTGCGGCTTCGTGGTGTAAAGCAAATGTCATCTTTCCATCGATCTCTTTCACAGTTCTGGCACCGTTTGTGGGTATCCAGTTCTGGTAGTGAACCCTATGGGTAAAGCCCCTCTGATCGATCTCGCCATCACCGTCGGTATCTCGGGTGACTGCCTGCATCAGCTCTTCAAATGTGTCCCAGTTCCATTTCCCTTCCAGCCACAGTTCATATGGATCGTCTATACCTTCAGCTTCTACCATGTCTTTGTTATAGGTTAGTAGGAAGATGGCAGAATAAGCGGCTGGAGCAGAGCCTACGTAATAGCTTCTCCCCAGGAATTTCCAGGCATTCGCCATACGCTGGTGTACAGGGTGTAGATTGTCGTAATAATCTGCAGGCAGAATACCACTGACATCTAATAAAGCCCCTTGTGTCACCAGTGGCCAAAACTGGTCGTGCTCCATGTTCCAAATATCTAGACCTGATTCTCCTCCAAGCAAGCGGTTCATGTTGGTTCCCGCCAACTCATTCTTGGGGAAAACCACTATTTCTATCTTCGCATTAAACAGCTTCTCCGCTTCTTCTAGCCGTCCCGGTGCACTCTCGTCCAAATAGCGTTGTGGCCTACTACTCCAAGTGGTAAGGGTTACCGTACGCCCTCCAAAATCGGGAAATTCGCTGGCCTCGGCGAACACCGGAGCCAAAGCAAGACTCATCATCAAAACCAGCATCCACGTCATTTTAGCCTTCCGCGTTCTCATTTTCATCCTCCTTGGTTGAAATTCAATCGCTAAAGGGCCGTGCCACAACTGAAGTATCCTACTCCCCCTTTCCGGTCGAAATATATGGTAAACAGGCAATAGCCTGAATCCCCCTAAGGTAACTGCTACTCCTTGATGCCAGAGGCACCCATAGTCTCCACAACTCTGCTCTGGTTTAATATGAATATGGATATGGGCACTATCATCATGACCAAACTGACTGCTGCAGCCACGCCGGCCCGAGCAATCCCCCCAGCCACAATTTGCTGCAAAGCATAGGGCAATGGTTTTAGGTGCTCGCTGTAAATAAACTGCCCGCCGGTCTGTCCCCAAAGCTGCTGAAACGATAGTATAATCAGCGTAAGCCAAGCAGGCTTCACAATAGGCATGACAATGGACCAGAATACTCGGAACTCACTGGCCCCATCGATGCGGGCCGACTCCAGCAAGGCTTTAGGCACCTGGTCCATAAACTGTTTCATCAGATACAGCCCCAGACTCATACCCCAGGCCGGCACGATGACGGATAGATAGGTGTCTACCCAATTCAGCCGAGACATGATCAAATAGTTGGGTATAGCCGTTACCTGAGGTGCAAACATGAGAGAGATGACGACTACATTGAAGAACAGCTTGCCACCGGGAAACTTATGCTGAGATAACGCAAAGGCTGCCATGGAGCCAAGCAACACGTGCCCACCGGTTCCCAAGAGAGTAATCAAAAGGGTGTTAAAAGCATATCTGCTAAAAGGGACCCATGAGCTGCTCATCAAGACAAATAGATCCCGGAAGTTATCCAAGGTGGGATTGCGTACAAACAGCCGGGGTGGGAACAGGAACAGCTCATTCAGCGGTTTGAATGCATTACTAATTGTATAAACCAACGGGAAAGACATAAATATCGCCGTAACCAGAAGTACGAGGAAAAGAATGATATCTCCGCCTAGCGTTCTGTTTAGTCGGCTCCTACCTAATCGCAACTCCATTGCCCCCCTAGCCGATATTGCGCAACCACTTTTGGACTAGACGCTGAGTAATGAGCATTACAACAAATAACACTGTCGCTATCGTGCAAGCATAGCCCATCTCAAACCGTACATTGCCATAGTCAATAAGATGGGTAACGACTGTACGGGCAGCATAATCGGTGCTGGGAAATCCGGCTAACGCGATGGCATGCTGGCTCACGGTAAACGCCTGAGTGATGGATATGACTGCTCCAAACATCAGTTGCGGCCGCATGGAAGGTAGTGTAATGTACCATAGCTCCTGCCACCGGTTACGGATTCCATCCATGGCTCCAGCCTCGTAGAGGGTAGAATCTACGCCCTGCAGCCCAGCAATGAATACTAGAAAGCTCGTGCCTAAACTCAACCAGAGGACCACCAAGATAATGATGGGCAAAATAAACCTTGGATCCTGTAGCCATTGGATAGGCTCTGGAGTGATGCCAAACCTAAGCAAAAACCCGTTGATATACCCATGACTATCGCCACTGAAAATGATGGTCCAGACCAGAAACACATTTCCAGAGATTGACGGCGCATAGAGCAAGAGAGTTAGTAACGCCCTCAGCTTCGGCTTCAATTCATTGATCATCCAAGCGAATATAAAACACGCAATATAGCTCAAAGGACCGGTTATGAAAGCATAGACCAGGGTATTCTTGACGGCGATCAAGAAGACATCATCCATCAAGAACAACCTTATGTAGTTGCTCCATCCTATCCACACCGGTGGTTCCAGCATATTATAGTGGGTGAAACTCAATCCAATAGAGACGCCCACAGGGACAACTACGAAGGTAAGGAAGATTATGGCATATGGAGCCAGGAATAGGTAAGCAACTTTGTTGGCCCTAATCTCCTGGAATAGATTAGCTAGACGTTCCCGGATTGATGGTTTGCCCAGAGACTTCGGTGTTATCTCTACACGGGACACACTCATTTTATCTCCTCCATCTTGTAGACCTGGTTAACCTATGCCATGGCTCAGCATCACTGATCATAAGTGCGATATAGCTCCATTACCTTATCGATGTCGGTTTCTAGGCCAAACTCCCTTCGCTTAGTTGCAATTTCCTCATTCATGACTCTGACGTAATCCAGAAGCGTCTTACGGGGCTCCTCCTTCCGGAAGATGACCCGGCGAAAGGCATTATCTAGGTGGCGACCAATCATGTAGCCACCGGGTACCTCGGGGACGCCCTGCACATAGCCCCACTGCTCCACCAGCTTCTCGAATTCAGCCACTGTCCATGGCAGATTGCGCAAGGCCTCAACATTGGCCGTTGGATATCTAGCTGCGGGTCCCATCAGGCTCTCCAACTCGCGCCCAAAGCGGATCTGGGTATCGGCTCTCACTGACCACTTTAAGAACTCCCAAGCAGCCGCCTTGTTTTCCGCATCCTTCATCATTATGGCGGCAGCACCAGAGCCAAGATCTACCGCCCCACCCGGCAGCGTGCGGTCAACTGAGCCATCGGGTTTTAGGGTACCCGGAACTAACGTAAAATCCCATCGACCCTTGATCTCGGGAGCAAAGACTGACAGCTGATTATACAGTGTATAGGGTGCGACGACTACTGGGATCTCCCCTATACGAAATCTATTGGCAGCATCATACTGCAGGGGTAGATTATACAGTTCATAAAGATCAGTCCAATCGCGGAATGCCTCCACCGCTATCTCTGAATCCAAGGCGGTAGCCACCCCATCTTCTAGGTACAACCGACCACCCTTCTGGTAAAGAAACGTCAAGAAGGGTATTACCCCTTGGTGGGCGGCCAGACTCCCAGCACCGGCGGTTGCCACACCTATATCACCTGAACCTGCCTGCTTGGCACGCTGATCCGATACTGGTAATCCAAAATTCATGTGTTCCTTCTGCAAGTCAGGGATCAGCCTAAATACATCATCCCAAGTTTGCGGGACTTCCAAGCCCAGTTCTTCCAGGATATCTGTACGGTAAAACAGCATAGGAAACGGCTGCTGTTGAGGTAAGGCGTACACACTATCGCGAAAGGTGAAGGGAGCAAAGGCGCTGGGCATGAACCATGTCTTGACTTCATCAAATCCTGGATATTTGCTCAGATCCTCCACCGCATTGCGCAAAGCGAAGTTAATGGGATCTGAGGCCGATACCCCTAAAGCTACATCTGGCCCCCGACCAGCAAGGGTAGCTGGCAGCAAGACCCCCATGTTGATGAGTTGCAGATTCACCAGAATACCAGTCTCCGGAGTAAAGGTATCTTCGATCATCTCTTTGAGTGCTATAGCCTGGTCACGCCCCGCTGCAATCCACACAGTGATAGGCTCTTGCGCACTATCAGTACCCTGGTAGGCATCTCCCACCAAACCGTAATCCACAGTAAATGAGGCCAGGAAAGCCTGCAGCTCATGTTTGGCCCGTTGGCCGGACGTCGCTTCTGCTCGGGGCAGAGCCTGCCCAGGCGAAGCAACCACTAGATAGTCGATCTGGAGTGGCTGCTCCCGATTGCGTATGACCCAAGCACCTAAAGAAGCAATGTTATCTCGATATGCTCCCAGCCTTGTGGGAATAGTATGGGGCCGCTCGGCCATATCCCTAAGCTGTCGCACTAAATCTCGCAGCAGAGCTACATTACCGCCCCTCTGCTGTGTATAGTCCTCTAGTGCATCGGCTATCTGTTCGATCTCGTCAGCTTGAATAAGTAGATTCTCTAACACCGATGGGATCCGCTTCTCCAACTGGTAGTCTCGTAGAGGATCGGGATTGGGCGAAGTGATCATCAGGATCTTGCGATACAGATTGTTAAGCTCAAAAAGACTCCTTTCCGCCCTTCTGAGCAGTTCTGCCACACCACCTAGAACTACCTCCAATTTGATCTCATTAGTGCCTCGCTCAAGGTAGAAGAGATAAGGCTCATCGTCGTCTCCTGCCAATACCCGCATTTGGTAATGATCAGAATAACAGAAGGGAATAGCTTTTACCTCATCAAAAGGTAACTGCCCATTTATGTAGAGCTTACGGTTTGAGTATGATGCCCGGTTCTCATTCTGCTTGGCTTTGATGGCAATCATGTATAATCCCGACTCCGATACTTCCACATCCCAAGTGATCCACTGTCCCGCGGTTTGCCAACGCCATCCGCCAATGGTATTGAGCCGAATCTCCGCTGGGTGGTAAGGCTCTACCGTCGGATCGCCCTGGTCAAAAACCGGATAGAGGGTCGGATCCGATTTGTATTTTGCGTGCTGCCCTTGGACCTTGATGAATATACCTTCCGTTGCTTGGTACCCTCTCTTAGCATACTCGGCCTTTATCTCGGTGTAGGTCGGAACATCCTTAGCCTGAAGCAACCGCAGGCTGCTGATCATTACCGGCTCCCTACGTCCGACGAGGGTGAGGGTATTAATACCTTTCTCAAAATAGAATCTATAGGGTTCGGCAAAATACCCGCTCTCATCCCCAAGCATAACTGTCTGCCAAGATGGAGCTTCTATCTGCCTCGCCCTAAGCTCATTACCTCGATTGTCCTTGCGTATGTCATGGGCATCAACCCATATCCTAGGAAAGGAAAAGAAGCGGGCTCCCATAAATGGCACCCCACCATTTATCCTAAGCTCTCGTTGAATCTCGGAGCTTCGGCCCGGAACTGGGTAATACTCCATCTCTATGTTATATAGTCCCGCTTCGGGGACATAAAACTCCCACGATATATAGCCCTCTTCTCCTATAACTACCATAGGCCCCGGCTTTCCTTCGAAACTCCACAGAACCTCTATATCAGCGGTGGCTTCGCCGAAAAAGCCTACGGGGATATTGACTACGTAGTCTGGCTCAAAAGCACCCTCATGCTGTTTCACATATTCTTCGTAGTCTAGATCTAACTGAAAGGATACCACAGGGTCTGCAGCCTCAATCTGGTCTGGAGCCCCAGCTAAAAGGAGCACAAACAACCCGGTTGCTATCACAGCAAGCAACTTCAACTGTTTCTTCATATGAACCATGCAGCAACCTCCTCAATACGGGTAAGTATCTAATATACTCAACCTTTGATTCCGGTTCTTTCAATGCTCTCAACGAAGTATCTTTGAAGAACCCCGTAGATCACCAGTAGGGGTGCAATAAACATCAGCATTCCTGCGTTATTGACGATAGATGCATACTGATATGACACAAGAAACTCCCGGCGACTCTCATAGAAAATGTGGGTTATTCTCTCTAGGGCAAAGGGCAGATATTCGAGGCTTCCCCCCAGATACAAAGTGCTTAAGAATATGTCATTCCACTGCCAAACAAAGGAGAACAAAAATACAATGAGCATAGCGGAGCCTGCCCCAGGAAGCATGATCCGGAAAAACGTAGCAAAAGGCCCGGCACCGTCAACCAAAGCCGCATCCTCTAGATCCGCCGGCATACCTCGGAACACCTGCCTCATAATGTAGATGAAAAAGCCGTTTCGAAACCCAGTGCCGGTAACCGATGTTAAGATAAAGGGCCAATGGGTGCCCAGCAGGTTGATGGGCTTTTTGAGCAAGCCAAAAACGTCAAAATACCGCAGGTTTAGGTACAACGGCAGTGCAACCATCTGGGGAGGAACGATCAGTGTAAACAAAACTAACCCAAATAGTAGGCTATTACCCCTAAATTGAAACCTCGCAAGGCCGTAGCCAACCAAAGTACAGGAGACTAGTTGTAGGGTGCTCACGGTTAGAGTCAGCTTCAGAGAGTTTTGGAAGGTCACAGGGTAGTTCATCATCCTAAAGGCTGTACGAAAGTTGTCCAGGGTAATCTGGCTAGGGATCCAACGCACCATGCGATCAATGGCATCGGCCTCATTCATCAATGAAGACGGTATTTTGGCCATGAGTGGATACAGAATGACGAAGGATATGGCGATAATCAAAGCATACCGAACCAAGGAAACCAGTATAGCCTTGTACCTAGTCAAGCGTGCCTTAGCCCGCAAAGATCTCAAGATAATCACTCCCGCGCTTACATTAAGATTTATCCATAGGCCGCATCAATCTAAGTAGTACGTGCGCCGGCCAAAGATGGCCATGACAACTGCCAACATACTGCCAATTGCTGCAAAGTACATCCAGCTCATGGCTACTCCAACACCGTATCCCATTCCGCCGAAGGCCGTTTTATGGATGAAGCGAACTAGCTCGTTGTCTACAGCTGTAAAGGAATCAACTATGCTATAGACCACATTAGTTATAATCATTGGTGTCATCAAAGGAAAGGTAATCAGCCAAAACTTCTCCCATCCAGTGGCACCCTCCATCTCGCAAGCTTCATACAGATATGCGGGAATAGACTGGAGACCTGACAAGAAGACCAAGATCTGGATGCCAGATTTGCGGATAATATCGGGAATACCCTCTAGAGCGGTCACAATGACCTCAATCAAGACAACTGGTAACTTGAGTTCATACAGTAGTAGTTTGAGATCAGCACCTCCGATTCCGGCTCCCCGACCAAACCCACCAGCCCTGAGAATATCGTACATATAATCAAACTTCTCTAGCTGCAGTACAATGCCAGCACCCATTACAACCGGCAGGAAGAAAATCACCCTGGCCAACCACCTGCCCTTGAACTCCCCATTCAAAAGGAGAGCGGCAAAAAAGCTAAAAATCAGTATCGAGGGTACGCTGATCAGCATCGATTGTATCTGGCCAAGGAATGTTGGAAGGAAGTTGGCGTTGACAAATAGGGCCCGATAGTAATTGGTAAAACCAACGAAATGAAGATCATACCCTTCTCTAGTGATCTCCAACTCGCTTAGGCTGAAGATTATCGACTGGGCAAACGGCCAAAGAAAAAACAAAGCAAAACCTATGATAAATGGCAGAACAAATACATAGCCGGCAGAGTTTCGTTTCTGCCTAAGGGTCAGCCTAGACTTTCTCCCTTTTGTACCCACCTCATATGCCTCCTACCAAAAGATATCCTTTAGCTGGTATTGAGGTCCCCTCATAATCAACGGCGTAATCATTGTAGTTGACGATGGTGATTCGACCGTTGGCGAAGACAGTCTTAAATACGTTATCCTCCAGCATCAGGTGCTCTACGATTGACTGCCCGTACACTTCTTTGAGGACTGGATTTAGTTCATGGTAAACGTTAATGGCTTCTTGGAGCCAGTGCTGATAGCTACCAGAGTACATGGTATTAAA
>JAAYRF010000251.1 GCA_012518905.1 Bacillota bacterium
CAATATACATGCGTCATCGCCTCCGGAGCCACCGGCGAGCCTTTTTAAGATGCCGGAGCTAGGACAGGTGAAGCCTCGGTATACACTTATTCCGTTGCCTTGGATTTTGCCCCTGTTACTTTGTTTTTCCCCAGGCGGCAGTGCTACTGGCTAGTATAGCCGCTTTGGCTCTATTCCTTTTTCGCCTACCTTTGGTGATTATCAATGTTTCTTCAGGTCGTTACAGTATGTTGCGAGTCAGGATGTAAGCGGGGGCTGAGTTGGGAAGAGTTTTTGTCACGATAGAGGCTAGGATGTGGAAATTGTTCTTGCTGCTTTTTCTTAGGCTCAATTTGAAATGTCTCGGATTTGCCATCATGGGCAAGAGTTTCGTTGATAGCTCTTTGGATATTTTTTCCAATAGAGGGTGTGTGCCCATCCCTCCCCAGCATCCAGTAGGGCTGGGGCTTACTGATAGTGTAATGTTGCAACCCTGTAAACAAAGCTAAGACTCCCCTGTGATGGTTGGGGGATGTTTTTTTCTCTCGTTGCCCACTATCGGAAACGCCTTTAGTGTTGGTGACATCTTCATCGAACTGGGGTGGCCTGCCTTACCTACCGGTTGTGGGCCACATTAGCCCCGCATCTTAGGAGTGTTCCTTGTATACCTCAGTAGAGTAAAAGTAGTGACAGCACCTTAGGACCTGGAACAACAGAATGGGAGGGTATGAGGGTGTGGCTATAGACGAGCGCTTTGATATCCATCTCCTCAACAGGCAGGGCCAGGGCCGCCTCAAAGAAGAAGCCGAATCAGTATCAAGGTCCATACTTGAACCCCAGGAAGATGTCTTGTATGCTTTCTTGGTTGACATGACCCTAGAGGGTGATTACCGACCTTCATGGGTGGTTCTGACTAACTTGCGACTACTGACCCTGACAGCAGAGGATGGCAGTTTGGTTTTCGAGCTTCCAGTGGAGAGCCTCCAATCATTGGAGGTTGTTCACCGTGTGGGCAATGGAATGATCTATGGGCTAACCGAAGACGCGAGATTGTCTGTGGCTCGTTTTTCCCGTCGTTGCTCCATGGAAGTGGAGGAATTTCTTGAGGAGATGGAGGCGGTTATTGACTCCACCGGGGTGGCTCCTGACTTCCAGAGAATGGCAACTAAGGCACGCCTGGTTCAGCGGCGGCGTTTAGAAAGAGAAAGTAATCGATGCCCTCAGTGCGGTCGTGTGATGCGACGCCGAGTATGCATGTACTGCCTACAGAAACGCAAACTCATCCGTAGGGTTTTCCAATACTTGAAGCCGTACCGGCTTGCTGCTGTAGCATCTACACTGCTTTTGATCGGCAACGGTGCTCTATCCATGGTTCAACCTTTTTTAACAGGGAAACTGGTGGATGAAGTTCTAATTCAACATGACCTTGTCAGGTTGCGTCTGATGGTTCTCTTCTTGGGATCGGCCCATTTACTTAACGCAATCTTATCCGGTACCAGGACCTATCTTATCACTTGGCTAGGTCAGAGTATTGTTCGAGATATGCGTAGCGATGTATTCGGGCATTTGCAGCACCTGCCGATGGAATTCTACGATTCGGTTCGTACTGGGGCCATAATGTCCCGGGTAACCAATGACACCCAGAACCTCCAAAATTTCATAGTGCGAAGCGCCCAAGACTTGCTCTATGAGATTGTCATGTGTATTGGTGTAGGCATCATTTTGTTCCGGTACGATTGGCGTTTGGCGGCAATGACATTGATCCCCATGCCTTTAATTGTTATTGGGACCAGAGTCTTCTCACGTAAAATCCAAGGTACTTATCGGCGTATCTGGGTGCGGCGAGCCCTGATGAACTCTGTATTAGCAGATGCCATACCGGGAATCCAAGTAGTCAAATCTTTCGCTCAAGAAGATAGGGAAATTGGGAAATTTGATCAAAGAAGCGACCAACTCCTGGACCGCCATTTGGAGGCAGCCCGCTTTCGCGGAGTTTTCATGCCCTTCCTCAACTTTGCCACTGCATTAGGTACGCTGATCGTTTGGGGATATGGTGGGTATTTGGTGATAACCGGCAGTAGTCTTACCGTTGGAGATTTAGTAGCATTTCTTTACTATCTAAACCAGTTCTACCGTCCGTTACGCAGCTTGAGCGCTTTCAGCGATGTTGTTCAGCAGGCAGCTACTGCCGCGGAGCGGATTTTCGAGATACTAGATACTCCGCCAGAGAATGGCCGGGGACACCGCAAACCGCTAATACCGAGCGAGATCGATGGTGCCATTGAATTTCGGGATGTGCATTTTTCCTATGATAATACTGAGCAGGTACTAACAGGGATCAATGTGCACATCCGGGCCGGAGAGATGATTGGTTTGGTAGGTGCAAGTGGCTCTGGGAAGACTACTATGGCCAACCTAATACCCCGGCTATATGATCCCACAGCAGGGCAAATTCTTCTGGACGGTCATGATATCCGGGATCTGGATCTCCGCTTTCTGCGAAGCCAGATCGGAGTAGTTTTGCAGGAACCCTTGCTCTTTCACGGGAGCATCGCAGATAATATAGCGTATGGGGTGCCCAGTGCGACCAGAGAAGATATCATCCGGGCTGCCCGGGCAGCGAACGCCCATGATTTCATCATGGGGTTTGCTGACAAATATGATACGCATACTGGGGAAAGGGGCCTACGGCTTTCCGGTGGCCAGAAACAGCGGATAGCTATTGCCCGAGCCATTTTGAAGAATCCCCGTATCCTAATTTTGGATGAGGCAACCTCCGCGGTAGATACTGAAACCGAGAAACTTATTCAAGAAGCGATTGAGCGGTTGATAGAAAATAGAACCACGCTTGCCATTGCCCATCGTCTATCTACATTGAAGAACGCAGACCGTATTCTGGTCTTGGAAGACGGCATAATTGTAGAAGAAGGCACACATGAGGAACTGCTGACCCTAGATGGCGTGTTTGCCCGGTTGGTCAGAATGCAATCTGAGCTAAGTAGCAATATGGTAGTATTTTGATGGCCGATTTTTGTGCTTAGAATCAGAGGAGGTAGAGGCTATGGAGGCGGCAAATCCCAAGGTGTTTGCTTCAGAGTACACCAGGTTCTGGCAGGACAGCCAGCAGAATCTATATATGGGTACAGAGAATGGGGTCCTGGGACCAGTTCGGGTCAAGCGAGCTTTTCCCCTCACTGCCCCCCAAGATGTGGTAGCCATTGAGGATTCGGAGGGTCGTTTCCTGGGAATAATCATGCACTATGGCCAAATGGATAGTGACAGTATTCAGGTACTCGAGGCAAGGCTGGAGCAGGAGTATTTCCTTCCAGAGATCCTAAAGATCTATGAAATCAAGGACCAGCTCAGCCTGCTCACTTGGCGAGTCGAGACAAACCGGGGATTCCGAGAGTTTGAGGTACGCAATCGAAGGGCTGATATACGTTGGTTTTCCGACACCCATGTAGTGATCCAAGATGCTGACGGCAACAAATACGAGATCCCAGACCTATCCCGTTTGGATGCTGCCAGTAGGCAGAAGGTCGAGATGGAGGTATGATGTGCTATAATGGGTGAAAGTGAAGGAGGTTCCGTCAGTGGCGAAGAGCACATCTACCAGGTCTTTTGGTGCAAGTAAACGAGAAAATCATGATTCAACAGGGTTTTATAACTGTCGACTATACAATCAGCTGCAAGAGGTGGTCCTCGACGATCTGAGTGAGCAACCTCTTCCCGAGTTCTGTATCGATAGGGTTTTCTGCAGGGATGCCCGCAGCCTGAGTGAGTTACCAAATAACTCCGTTCACATGATGGTAACCTCACCACCATACAATGTGGGTAAGGAGTATGATGGTGATTTATCGCTAGATGAATACCGTGGGCTTTTGCAGGCGGTTTTTGCCGAGGTCTTTAGAGTGCTAATCCCGGGTGGACGGGCTTGTGTTAATGTAGCTAACATCGGTAGACGTCCTTACATTCCCTTGCATGCCTACATAATAACGGATATGCTAGATATCGGGTTTCGCATGCGGGGGGAGATAATCTGGAATAAGGCAGCTAGTGCAGGTGGCTCTACAGCCTGGGGTAGCTGGCTTTCTGCATCTAATCCGACACTTAGGGACGTCCACGAGTATATCTTAGTCTTTAGCAAAGGGTCTTTCGGTCGCAACAAACAAGGGAAGGTAAGCACCATTGATCGAGATGAATTCTTGGAGTATACCAGGAGCGTTTGGGAATTTCCCGCAGATTCGGCGCGGAAAATTGGACATCCTGCTCCTTTTCCTGTTGAGTTGCCTTATAGGTTGATCCAGCTTTATACTTTTGTAGGGGAGGTAGTCTTGGATCCCTTCTGTGGGAGTGGGTCCACATGTATTGCTGCCCTGAAATCAGGGAGGCACTACATTGGTTATGAAATTGCGGAGGAATATGTAGAGCTAAGCGAGAAGCGGATTGCAGACTATCACTATGAGCAAGAGCGGGCAAGACTAGAGGCAGAGCTTGGTGCATCTTCGTAGTGCCCCCACTTCATAGGATTGGTTGGAGGTGGCCCCTTTGCGTACAGGGGATATCGTAGTTGTAGGTAGTATTAATATGGATCTGGTAGCCAGGACTGATCGGATGCCTCGGGGAGGAGAGACCCTTTTGGGTTCGGATTTTCGTATGGTCCCTGGGGGCAAAGGGGCCAACCAGGCTGTGGCTGTTGCCCGTGCCGGCGGCAAGATTAAGATGGTTGGACGGGTGGGTAATGATGTTTTTGGAGACCATCTCATAGCCAATTTCCACGAGAATGGCATTGACACCGAATTGGTAGGAAGAACGCCCGAGGCGGGAACGGGGGTAGCCATTATTTTGGTGGATGCTGATGGTGAGAACAGCATTGTGGTGGTACCAGGTGCTAACAACTGTGTCTCACTTAAGGATGTGGAGGCGGCCCGCACGGTTTTGGAGAGTGCATCGATTGTATTGCTCCAGCTGGAAATTCCCCTTGAGACGGTAGCAGCCGTAATTGGTATAGCGAGGGGAGCGGGAGTGCCAGTGATACTGGATCCGGGCCCGGCCCGGCCGCTAGGCCGTGAGCTCTTGACTCAGGTAGATATTATTACGCCCAATGAGCATGAAGCCCAGATATTGGCTGGGAAAGAGATACACAGCATAGATGATGCCCGAAGACTGGCGGCTGAGTTTGTAGACTGGGGCATCAAGCATGTGCTTTTGAAGCTAGGAGGACAAGGAGTTGTTATGGCCACTGGCGAGGCGATAGAGCACATCCCCGCCCACAAAGTACGAGTTGAGGATACTACGGCAGCCGGAGATTCCTTTGCGGGTGGATTAGCTGTAGCATTGGCAGAAGGCTATCCATTGCGGCAAGCGGTACATTTTGCCAATGCTGTTGGGGCTCTGGCCGTGACTAGGCTAGGCGCCCAATCAGCTATTCCGAAGAGAGCAGAAGTAGAGCAGTTTCTATCTGAGCGGGGAGTTATATGGTCATAGACTCTTAGGCCTTGATCCGTTCAACCCAAAGTGGCAGGGGCACGTGGAGTACCTCTGGGCACATCACTAGCCTGCCGCTTTTCCTTTTCCAGTACAGTATCAAGTATGCCAAGAAAGACGTCGACAACTGCAGGATCCAGCTGAGAGCCTCGGACTCGTTTGAGCTCATCAATAGCCTCGGGAATACTCAAGGCATCTTTGTAGCAGCGATGACTAGTCATCGCATCCCACGTATCGGCCACAGCCACAATGCGGGCCTCAAGTGGAATCTCTTCTCCCTTGAGGCCTGCAGGATAGCCTGTTCCATCCCAGCGTTCGTGATGATAGAGCACAATATTCTCGATAATCTTCCGGTTGGTTAAGGGCATGGGAACGTCCTGGATAAAGCGGGCGCCTCGCTCGGGATGGGACCGGATAGTTTCATACTGCCCATGGGTCAGCCGGCCTGGCCATTTTAGAATGTCATCTTGAATTTCCAGCTTACCAATGTCGTGAAAGTAGCAGGCTTCATCCAAAGCTCTTTGTCGAAAGGGTGAATAGCCGTACTGGCGGGCTAACTCACGAGACAAGAAAGCTACTCTTTCCAAATGCTCCATCAGTTCAGGATCCTTAGCCCATACTGCTCTTAGTATGGATTTGATAAAAGCCAAACGGTAGGTTGTGTCGATTAGCCCAAAAAGTGTCTGTGAACGGAGGGCCAAGAATATTAGGTATGATACGATGAGACCGTAGACAGAAAAGTACACGTAGGTATAGTAGAAGACAGCAGCTAATGCCGCTGAAGGGATGAATGTCTTGAAATTCTCGAGCACATCGTTGAGGAAGCCGTCCCTTGTGCCGGAGATTAGGCTTTGCACTAGCTTAGCACTGATGAAAAAAAGGTTATTGACGAGAAGGTAAGAGAGGGCAGACAACGCCACGGCCAAGGTAAAACTGTACCGAGCCGAGACGGTGTGAAATACGATACCGCTCACTAGTGCGCTTAAGGCGATGCTTCCGCGGTTATGTAGAATTATGCCTAAGGGGCGTTGCAGCTCTTCGATATCGATTATGCCTATCGCAGCCACTAAGGCAGCTAGCCAAGGACCGTGAAAAGCCATAACCGGCAGCATAAGCGGGTAGTTCAAGGAGAAGGCCCCTGACTCTGTCTCCACTGATCGCCGGTTATTGGCCCACAGCAGGCCGACAAAGAAAAGAATATCAATACTGAAATGATTCGCCGTTAGGGCCCCTAGTCTATAGGTAAGCAGGCAGGCGAATGATCCAACAACGCAGAGGTAGATTTGAAATACTAATGTTTGTGGCATGATATCACCTCTGCAAAGAAAAAATTGCCCGGCCAGATTGATCCCGTGTCTTATCTGAGACGAGCGGTATCAGCTAAAGCTACGATGGCATGACCTAAGGTCAATGCCAGGGTGAAGATAATCGCCATAACTCGTTTCATAGGTGAACCCTCCCCATCTTCGTAATGGGTCCGGTTCTGTCCGATCTAGATTGGGTCCGGTTCGGCCGGGCAAATGTTACCGTTCTGATAGTATAGCCCGATCTTGCGGTTCAAAGCACTGAGGCAAGCCCGCACAGTACACAGCAGAAAATCCTGCCTAGATTCGGCTATACCCAAGAGCTCTGCTTCCTCGCCATCATTGCTCTTATAGCGGAGCTTCACTATGATCAGATGACTGTGGGCCAAAGATGCCGGTATTTGATGAGCAAACACCAAGCTAACCTGCCCTAGGTCGATTAGGTGAAAAGCCTCCATGAAAGCTTCTATGGTTGAGCTAATGGGGTCTCTTTCATCGTAGGGCGCAACTCCAGCATATGTGGACCCGTCTAGCTCAATCTCTATTCGTACCTGGGGCTCAGGTAGGTACTTAATGTACGCAGCTATGATCCTAATTCTCTTGTCTTGACGAACTGGCCACTGTTGTTGTAGCTCAGTATCCAAGTGATCGACAATTTTGACTTTACGGTAGTCCACATTCCAGCCGTATTCCAAGGCTAGGGCGCCGACTACGGAGCGTACCAAGGATTTTATGTACTGCAGTCGTCCTGCAGACCCTTGCGCAGGTATGCTAGCAGAGACATAAATCTGATCTATGCCGTTTTCGTCGTAGAAAATGCGACAACCTTTGACTTCTGGCAAAGATAGGATGGTTTTCTCTGCATCCATGGACATTCTTTGGGCCTCCTGCGATAGCTACTAGATACTAACCTTCAGTTTGCTTCTGGTTGTCATTGATCATAGGATTTCTTGGTGCAAATGGTGATTCCTTCTTGACATCTGGAGAATGTTAGTTATTTCCCATTGGGAGCTGCCCGTCATTGGGCATAAAGTTGCAGGGAATTACGGAATTCCAAGCGAAGAGACTATCGACTAGAATGCAGGCCTAGGCGGGAATCGGTGGCATTGAGGAGTGAGGGATTAGTTTGGGTAAAGGGAAGGCCCGAGGTATTTGGCGGTTTTTACGGGGGAGCTTACTGCCCCTGGCTTTGGTTGCCATGTGGTGGTTATCGGCGAACCGGGGTTTTGGTACCGGTATATTGCCAGGCCCGGATGATCTGGCCACAACTATAAATCGATTGGTGTCTAGCGGAGAGCTGACAGGACATGTGCGGATTAGTCTGTGGCGGATTGCATACGGTTTTGGCATTGCCGCTGGTACAGCGGTGCCATTGGGGATCATGGTGGCTAGCCTCCCCGGTTTTGGCCAACTGCTGTTGCCGGCTCTGGAGTTCTTGCGTCAGATTCCCCCCGTTGCTTGGATACCCGTTTTTATACTTACTTTAGGTATTGGGGAGGCTACAAAGCTGGCAGTGATTGTATATGCAGCCTTTTTCCCAATCTTCATGAACACCATCCTCGGAGTAGACCAGATCGACAGTCACTACTGGGAAGTGGCCCAGCTTCTGCAATTCTCCCGTTGGGAGAGTCTCCGGGAGTTGATTTTGCCGGCGGCAACGCCTAGTTTGATCACAGGATTGCGCCTTGGCATGTCCAATAGCTGGAGGGCATTGGTGGCGGCAGAAATGCTGGCAGCCTTCAGCGGTTTGGGATATATGATTATGTCAGCTCGTTCCCTGGTGCGGATGGATGAGGTGTTTGTGGGTATTGCGGTCATTGGACTTTTAGGTTCTTTGTTTGACTGGGGGTGGAGGGCCATTGAAAAACGCCTCCTCTATTGGCGGGGTACGTGAGATTTCACAGCACGGGCCAAAGGCAGATATCGAGGTGCAAAACGTTAGCAAACGGTTTGGCTCCGATGCAGATGGCCTCTTGGCTTTAAGTAATATAAACCTATGTGTTCCGACTGGCGCCTTTGCTACGATAATAGGCCAGAGCGGTTGCGGCAAGACCACTCTACTGAGAATGATTGCAGGCCTAGAGCCCCCTACCTATGGTGTTGTCAAGGTAGGGGGCCAGGTGGTCCAAGGTACGAGCTGGGAACGGGGTATGGTTTTCCAGGAGCCTCGGCTTTTCCCATGGTTTACAGTGGCCCGCAATGTACGTTTGGGGATGCCTGATAGGGGCCACAATCAAGAGGCGGTTACAGGTTTGCTTAGGTTGGTGGGGTTAGAGGATTTTGGCACTGCTTTTCCTCGGGAATTGTCGGGAGGTATGGCCCAGAGGGTTGCATTGGCCAGGGCCCTAGCAGGTTCGCCCCGTGTCTTGCTGCTGGATGAGCCCCTAGGAGCCCTAGATGCAGTCACCCGGATGCGGATGCAGCAAGAGCTCCTCAAGATATGGCAAGACCGACAGTTGACGATTGTAGCTGTCACCCACGATCTGGATGAAGCAATCCTGCTCTCAACTCAGATCGTTGTGTTGTCGGAGAGGCCTGGCCGAATCAAGAAGGTGATTCCAGTTGATCTGCCTTACCCACGGAATCGGCTTACTGGTGAATTCAACGTTTTTCGCCAGGAGCTTATGGGTATGTTACTATAGTATAATAGGGTTAGTAGAGTGAAGGAAGAGGGGGATTTTGGTGGAGCGTTTGCTGAGTCTAGGTAAGGGCGGGAAACGTTGGGTTAGTCTATTCGTATCTTCTCTTGTCTTGTTTTTGGCATTGGGTGGGTTAGCCAGAGGCGCAGAAAAACTGAGGGTTACTTACAATCCCATGCCTCTAAACGTGCCAAGCATAGTCATGAAGGAAGCAGGCTTCTTGGAAGAGGCCTTGGCTGAGCTTGGTATGGAGGTTGAATATACGCCGTTTCTTGCGGGGTATCTGATGACTGAAGCTATGGCCGCCGGTGAACTGGATATCGCTGCAGTCATGGGTGGCACCTCTACCATTACATCTTATGCTGGCGGTAGAGAGTTGCAGATTTTTGCCGCCTATGGTCAGGCTCCTGCGGGCTTTGCGTTAGTTGCCAAGGCTGGATCCCCTCTGGAATCCGTCGAAGATCTGCAGGGCAAAACGGTAGGTGTTCCTGTGGGGACAGAGGCCCACTTGCTATTGGCTAAGGCGTTGGAAGAGGCTGGGTTAAGTCTCAAGGACGTGCAGGTTGTCAACATGCTGGTTCCCGACGCTGTTACGGCTTTGATGGCTGGTCAGATCGACGCTGCCAGCATAGTAGAGCCTGTTCTAACTAACTTGGAAACTCAAGGTAAGATTACGGTGCTTCGAAATGGAACCAATCTTATGCCAGGTCTTACGGTAATGACTGTCCGCCGCGAACTCAAGGAACAGCGACCTGAAGTGCTAGTCGCGTTCCTCAGCGCCCACATTCGCAGTTTGGAGTTCATGGAGGCAAAGCCGGAGCGGACCCTCGAGTTGGTTGCCCAGGAGACCAAGTTGACACCGGAAATAGCGAAGAAAGTGATGAGCAAATATGTTTTCTCACCCCAGCTAGGACCTGATTTACTAGCTGCCCTTGACAATACCGCAGAGTTTTTACAGCAGGCAGGCGTGATTCGAGAAGCAATAGATCTAGAAGGTCTTGTCGATACGACTATTCTAGATGAGCTATAAGATATATGGGACCTGCCTCGATATGGGATCAACGATCCGCTCTTTTTGCCTATGGAATAGGTGTTACTAGTTCTACTTCTTTGCCGGCTCGCAATGCTTGTAACATGGACATGGACGAGCCGTAGAGGTCTCTGATCTGACGATCGGAGTATCCCTGGTCCATCAAACGAGAAGCCAGGGATATTTCTTTTCCTAGCTCAAGGTTCATCTGGTTCACCCTGGCGGTATCGGCGAATATTGTGAAATCGCCTTTGCGTATTGCGGCTGCCAGCTCTTGCTCAGTGTTTATCCGATAGGGGAATTCCATCCCGTAAAGACCTAGGTTCTCGGGCCAGTGGGCATCACTCGATGCGGCTGCGGGAATGCCGAGGCTCTTTACTAAAGCATCTATAGGTCCTTGCATGTGTTTTCTGATATTGCTGCTAGCTATTTCTATGGCATGCAGGGGCATGGCCATAGTGTCAGGATGTATCTCATCGTGATACCGAAATGGATGGGCCAACATAGCTGCCCCTTGATGCTCAGCGATTATCTCGCCTAAGACAGAATCTTCCATGTGCTCGGTAAACAATGAGGGATCCGTTATTCCAAAAACCAAAACGTGTTCGCCATGTGCAGTGGTGACCTCAATGCCCCGCAAGATCACCAGCTTCGGGAAGGCTGCCCGGAGTTCGTTAATCTCTTCTTCGCTCCATAGGACGTTATGCTCAGTAATAACTATGCCATCTAGGGAGTGGTCTATGGCACCGGCCATCATCTCTTGAGGAGTAGCTTTTCCACAAGCCGAATACCGGTTAGTATGTGTGTGAAGATCAAAACGCATGTATGAGCTCATCTCCTTGCAATGAAGGACACTGCGTGAGCAGTGTCTCGTATCTGTATTCTCTGTCGAGCATAGGAGTCCTTCACTCTGACTATCCGGGCCTTTGCTCACCCGAGAGAAGCAGAGACCGGTGTTGTATACACCGGTCTGCCATGAGCTATTTTCTTCCGAAAAGGCGAGCAAAGAATCCTGGTTTCTTCTTAGGTTCTTCTGGTTCGATTCTACTTAGTTTGGCCTTGAATGCGGCACCGCATTTCTTGCAGGTTTCCGCAGCGGTAATATTGTATGTTCCACACTCCGGGCACTGTACGGCCAAGCCGGATCACCTCCCTCCTCTTCTAAGGTAATCGACTCAGGTTTCCCAATATGCCCCTTGATTAGTTCTATTCTACATTTTCATTATACACAGCATTTGTCATTACTGCACCATTGTTTTGCAGTTAGTGCCGCGGTAACCAACGTGTTTTGGAGGTGTCTTAGTAGACTCAGGTGGCACATATGTATTAGGGAGTGGAATGCGAGGTGGCGGTCTTGACTAAGAAACGATATCCTTTTACCCCTCCAGAGCATCGGTATGAATATGATTTTTGGACGGTGCGCAAGTGCAAGCTTAGTAAGCAGTGCGTCGAGCAATTAAGCTTGCTTTTGGCATCGTTAGCCGATTCTTATAGCCTGATGGTCAGGGCTGCCGATGAATATAACCGCATTTCCTTGGCTAGACGCTCCGATGTGGAAGATGCCATCGAGCGGGCCAGTAATTTAGGGGAAATCATCGATGACATTATTAAGAAACTTGATAATAGGCTCGATGACTATCTAGATGTGCTGTGCAAGTGCGATTTTGAAATTCAGCTAGTGAGACAGGGAATCTCTTTGCCGCAAGCGAACCCGGAACTCCAGGAATCGCTAGAGTTTGAAGCAAAGCTTCTTACTAGCCATATTCAGTCATCGGAATCCGCTCCGCCAAAGTTGGAGACCGAGCCAGGGATGGAGAAAGAAGCTCCCTAAAACCATGGCACTACTTAGTGCGGTTTGCAGCCCAGTACATCTCAATGACATCCCCGTGGGATATGGGCGAAGTAAAGCCAGCGGGTGAGTTGTTCAGTTTGATTATGAGTGTTCCGCCCTGATCATGCACAGGCGGTGTGAAACTTGGGCTGTTGAAAATATCACTGAGGATAAAGCCAGGTTCGTCGGAATGCTCTAGGGGGGCAATGGTAATCTCATCGCCATCCTGTACGATATCGTCTGGTGAGGCAGCCTGACCTTGGCGGGTGTACGCCCAAGCAGGCTCTTTGGCAAGGGTTATTGGTTGTTGGTTGTAAGCTATCGTAATGGAAAAAACCACGGTACTTTCGCCAAGTGAGGACCCATGCACTCTACGAAGCTGTTCTAGAGTCAGTGGCGTATCGTCCATCTCAATCTCGAGCTGGTCTCCGTCTTCTAACTCTGTGTCATGAGGTACTTGAACGTTATTAACCCAAACGCTCACTTCGGCCATATGCAAGCAAGCCTTGCCGTTAAGGGTATAGTATATCATAGATCGCGATTCGATCCGCCCTTGTTCCTGCAGCCATTGCAGGACATCGGATACCCGTCGACGGGGCACCACGCTGACAATATCACGATCTGCGATTCTGTCCTCATAGGTGGCACTCTTTCCATTGCGGAGAATGTCAGGCGGCACCACGATTTTCTCGTCTTGACAGATTATGGTCAATGGTTCCGGCAGGGCTATGCAGTCCCTAATCGATAGCGAGGCTGGCGCCCCGGCTTGCCCCGCGTCAATGGTAATGTTTGCATTATTGGCGATGGGCGTATCTAAGGTCACCTCTTGGCCGTCTACTCGGATTATCCCGGGTTCGCCCATTGTGCCGGGGACTACTTGCACCTCTCCATTTAGAGTGAAGGTCAGCGCCGCGCCGGGCCGACCTTGAATTTCTCTCGGGCCTATGCCAGCGGCCAGCAGAGCATCTTTCACTGTGGGCATCGACACGCCCAGCAGCCGCAGAGCTCTGCCGTTAACTGTTACTGAAGTAAATACTGAGTTGGCTGTCTTGGCGTTTACAGCGATGGCAATAGGGGTTATGCAATCTGGACCCGACAGGGTATTTCGATATCCTTCTACATTGGGGAGGGCCTCTCGGCCTCGAACAGCTACCAGATGGGTAGGCAACCCCAATAGACTGGCAATCTTCTCCCGAAGGGAGGGTGTCAGGCTACCACCACCTATACAGATTACAGCTTGGGGCGCAGCACTGCCCAGACGAAGGATTTCCTGGCTTATAGCGGAGGCTAGTTTCTCCACCGCCGGCTGAATAAGGGTAGTGACTTCGTCGGCCTTAGGATATATCTCTTGCCCCAATACGTTTTCCGCAATGAGTCTCTCTTTTCTTTGAAGCTGCCTTTTGAGCCGCTCTCCTTGCCGAAAGTCTAGAAGGTAATGCTGACATAAAGCTTCTGTGATCTCGTCTCCTGCCACCGATACCATGCCATAGGCAAAAATGACTCCGTCCCGAGTGAGTGCAATGTCCGATGTGCCAGCACCTATGTCCACCAGGGCCAGGTTCAGTCTGCGCATGGAAAGGGGGATAGCCGTCTGGATAGCTGCGATTGGCTCTAGAGTCAGGGAACCCATCTCTAATCCAGCAGCAGAGAGGGAGGCGGAAAGGGAGTCAATGACTATTCGGGGTAGAAAAGTCACGAGGACATCGGCCCCTATACTAGCTCCTCGATGACCCAAGAGACTGCCGATGGGTTCATTATCTAGGTAATACACCATGGGGCTATAGGCCACGAATATGTATTCAGATGCCCAATCTTGCTTCTTAGGGGCAGTAGTACCAGTGCGGGATTGGAGACTCTCTCTAGCCTTTAGCACTGCCTGCATCTCCAGGCTTTGAATGGTCGATTCATCAATGGGCTCTATGGGAGATACGGTAAGACTTGCCGTGCCTAAGATCGTCTTGAGAGTTCTGCCAGCTGCTGCCACAGCTACTTGTTGGGGTACCCGTCCAATTTTCGCCTCGAGACTAGAAGTAACATGCCGTATGGTTCTGGCAACTTTTGTTATGTCATGGATCTGGCCGTCTTGCATGGCACCTGGCTCCTGCTCAGCGATCTTACCCGCCACGATCTGATAATTAGGCTCTTGCCCGTCAAGGACGATGCCAGCCACTGTGCGGGTGCCAATGTCCAAAGCGTATGTTAAGGATGAAATTGTCTGCAATCCATACACTTCCCTGAAAAGTAAAGTGATACTTGGTTTCATAATTCGTGGCAGCAAAAGGAAACCCTTCTAGGGATAGAGTGTTCCCCCAGTCGCGGATACTAGATGGGTGAAGCAAGGAGGTCCTATGTTGTCAGCCCGAATTCTGGCTTTATGCATGGCTGCGCTGGCAGGGGCGCTTATGGCACTGCAGGGTTCACTGAACTCTGTTCTAGGAAAAGCTGCTGGTTTATGGGAAGCCACATTCTTCGTGCAGGTTACTGGCACCCTATTGGCTTTGGCATCTTTGCCCTTGGTCGGCGAAGGCAGTTTGCAGAAAATCTGGAGTGCCCCATGGTACACATGGTTAGGTGGAATTCTGGGGGTTGCCATCATTTTTACCGTGGCTGCCAGCATTCCCAAGGTAGGGGCCGCTGCGGCTACCACCGCGATTATTGCGGCTCAGGTTCTGACAGCATGTATCATTGACCATTTTGGCCTTTTTGGTCTTTCGCCACTACCTTTCACTTGGTGGCGGTGGGTGGGTGGTGCATTGCTTGCGGCTGGGGGATGGTGCATGCTGCGCCAGTAGGCGCAAGCGATCCGTCTTTGGTGATGCCTGCCCTGTGCTTTACCGCCCCGGCTATGGGGTTGGTAATGTGGCGGAAGCAGTGGCTATGTTGGCCAGTATGGGTGCATATATCTGCATGAGCTTATGATGCGTAAGCTAGGGCCTGGTGGCCCCTGTGGCTATGTCGAAGGCTTTTTCCAGAGCCTCGAAGGTGTAGGGACAAACACTACCACTAGGTTCTATACCTTCTTGTCTCTGAAACGTAGTCACTGCTGTTGCTGTAGATGGCGTGTAGTGCCCATCGGGATGGCCCGTAAAAAGGCGCAGCGTTTGAAGTATGCTTTGCACCCGCTGAATATCACGGCCCGGCAGTACACCGGGTTCCAGCAAGCGACTAATGGCTGCGGGGCCGGTGATCAGCACAGGCGTATTGATAGGAGTACTGGCAAAAATGGTTTCGATGTCAGTATTGAGCATGTATATGCATCCATGAGTTGCTTTCTTCCCAATGGCTTCGGGGTTATCGGTTCCGTGTATTCCATAGGCCCCAAAAGGTACGGAAAGGCCGAGCCACCGTGTTCCGAAGAGTTCTCCGGGATCAACTTCCCGGGCTACCACATGCCAGTATCCACAGGGAGTAGGCGAATGGGGGGAGCCTAGGGCGATGGGGTAAGACTCGACGAGGTGCCCTTGAATGAAACAATGCAATAGGGACCTTCCCCCATCAATATGGATGAGGATAGGCGGATATTCGCAGGGAGAGGTTGGAGCGGAGACGCCGGTCAATACGTTTGCTTGGGCAGTCCATAGAGCCCGATAAGTGCTAGGTCCGACCACTCCGTCCATGATGAGATTGTGCAGCCTTTGAAACTTAAGTATCGCAGCTTCCGCCTGGGTATCAAATTCCCAGACAGATTCATCCAGTGCCAAATAATCTAGTTTAGCTAAAGCAGTTTTCATCCAATGGACATCGGGCCCCACCATGGTGGGACGAGTCTTGCGGAGAAAACGGGATGCGTAGATCATATAGGTCACCTCTAGCCTACCTTTGTCGGTACATTGTATTGAAGAGCCGGGGAGAGTATACCAAGATACATCCTTGGCACATATGGATCATGATGCTGATAGAGCATGAACACACTACTATGTATAGAATGGGAGGAGGTCTATGGGCAGGTATAACGTTAAAGATGGATCTTTCGAGTCCACACCGGTGGAGCGATACGCGGAGGTATCTAGTTGTACTTGGGATCCTTTTCTCGAAAAATGGCACGTCCATGGGCATTTGCTTTTGGAGTACGATGAAGACAATGGAGAAGAATACGGCTTCGTCCTGGAAGAAGGAGAGAACGACTATATGATAATTGCTGAGCCCAATGGCCCCATTCCCGAGCCGGAGCGACAGTGGCTAAGCAATTGGGCTAAGGCTCGCAGACAACGTAGTCATCGAAAAGGGTAGGGTTCTAGGCCTAATGATACCCCGGTTGGACATGAAACGAGCAGGGAAGCTCACTGGAAATGGTCCCTGCTCGTATGCATTGCATATCACTACTTCTTTTCTCTACTCTGCTAATCTTAGTATGTTCAAGACATCTTTGGTAGTTAGTTTAACGAACTGGCCCACTTTGCCGTCGGCGCCCTTCTTAGTTTTTTCAGCCATTTCTTCTAAGCGGTCATTAGGGATGTCTAGTTCGCTTAGGCGTACAGGCAGGCCTATAGAACGGAAGAAGTCCTCGAGGCGTCGGATCCCTTCGAGGGCAGTTTGCTCGGGGTTAAAGAAGTCTTGTTCTGCATTCCAGACCCGGACCGCAAATTGGACGAAGCGCTCAATGTCATGCTTATATACATACTTCATCCAGGCAGGAAACACAACGGCAAGGCCAGCCCCATGGGGGACATCATAGATACCGCTCAGCTCGTGTTCAATCTGATGCGATGCCCAGTCGCCAACTCTACCTGTGCTCAGAAGATCATTGTGGGCGATGGTGCCTGCCCACATGATCTGTGCTCGGGATTCGTAGTTTTCTGGGTCTTCCAAGACCACGGGTATATGCTTAATGATTGTCTTAAGGGTGGCCTCCGATAAGTAGTCGGTGAAATCTACGCCTTTGGTATTCGTGAAATATCTTTCCATTATATGAGCCATAATGTCTGCTGCACCACATGCTGTTTGGTAGGGAGGTAAGGTGAAGGTGAGCTCAGGGTTCATAATGGCGAAAACTGGGCGGATCAACTGACTGCCATAGCCACGTTTGAGCCAGCCATCTTCTTTGGTGATGACACAGCTATCGCTCGCTTCACTGCCTGCTGCCGGCAAGGTGAGAACAACACCTACGGGTAACGCTGTCTGGGCATCCGCTTTACCCGTGAAAAAATCCCACACGTCACCCTTGTACGGGACCCCCATGGCGATAGCTTTGGAGGAATCGATTGTGCTACCCCCGCCTACTGCGAGGATTAGGTCAATGTTCTCTTTGCGACAAAGCTCGATACCTTCGTAGACGAGACTCAAACGGGGGTTGGGCTGGGCGCCGGCTAGTTCTACGACTTCTACGCCGGCTTCGTTCAGGGATTGGACTACACGATCGTACAGTCCAGTCCTCTTGATACTGCCTCCCCCATAGTGGAGCAGTACCTTCCCACCATGGGAGCGGGCTTCTTTTCCCACCTGGTGTTCCGCACCCTTACCGAAAATGATCTTGGTTGGACTCTGGAAGGTAAAATTATCCAAGGCGCTCACTCCTTATTGTGATGGTCCTTCATGTGGCCACGAAATTGCTGCGCATATGGCCATTATTATATATAGGCTCATTTATGCTATTGTCAAACCTTATCCGGGAATTACGCACGATAAGAGGGTGGTTAAAGGCTCTTGACACTGCCTGAGACCTATGCTAGAGTATTATCTGTCACTACCGTCGTCATCAATTGATGACACGGGCTGTAAGAAGCTGCATAGCGAGCCCGTCTTGACTTTTCGACGTTTTGCAGGTAAAATAAGTAGGCACAGAGCGTGGAGGGATTCCCGAGCTGGCCAAAGGGGGCAGACTGTAAATCTGCTGGCGATGCCTTCGGAGGTTCGAATCCTCCTCCCTCCACCACTTTTACTTGGGCCCGCTTAGCTCAGTTGGTAGAGCACCATCCTTGTAAGTTGGGGGTCGTTGGTTCGAATCCGACAGCGGGCTCCACACTCATAGCGCTTCCGATGTTGAGAAGCCAATGGGAAGTGAAGGTTGTTTGAGGAGTCGGGAATATGCGGTAGTAGCTCAGTTGGTAGAGCGTCGCCTTGCCAAGGCGAAGGTCGCGAGTTCGAGCCTCGTCTACCGCTCCAAGATGCCGATGTAGCTCAGCAGGCAGAGCACCTCCATGGTAAGGAGGGGGTCACCGGTTCAATTCCGGTCATCGGCTCCAGCTTTCTTTACATGCGGAAGTGGCGGAATTGGCAGACGCGCAAGGTTGAGGGCCTTGTGGGAGCTAATCCTGTAAGGGTTCAAGTCCCTTCTTCCGCACCATCTTCTCCAAGCGAGAGATCTCATCTAGCAATGGAACCGTGGTGTAGTTGGTTAACACACCGGCCTGTCAAGCCGGAGATCGCGGGTTCAAGTCCCGTCGGTTCCGCCATTTACTGGGGCGTAGCCAAGTTGGGTAAGGCACAGGACTTTGACTCCTGCATTCCCTGGTTCGAGTCCAGGCGCCCCAGCCATTGCCGAGATAGCTCAGGCGGTAGAGCAGGGGACTGAAAATCCCCGTGTCGCCGGTTCGATTCCGGCTCTCGGCACCATTTTGAGCCATTAGCTCAGTCGGTAGAGCACCGGACTTTTAATCCGGGCGCCCGGGGTTCGAATCCCCGATGGCTCACCA
>JAAYRF010000252.1 GCA_012518905.1 Bacillota bacterium
ACTTGACAAGGGGCCCTTTTAGCAGTAAAGTTAACTTAAGGTAAATTTAAATCGCTTTAAATGCCTCATTAAGCTTCCAGATTGCACCATTGACAGAAATACGTCCGTTTTCACTAGTTGATCTTGTGTTTAGGAGACTAGCAGTATGAATCTTGAAGCTAAGAAAATGCCCCGTGCCAAAAGAGTAACTCGGCGTCCGACACTAGCGGATATCGCCAAAGAAGTGGGGGTCTCCAGCGCGACCGTCTCCTTAGCCCTAAATGGCAGCCCTCTCGTTGCCGATGAGACGGTAAGACGTGTCACAGAGGTTGCCAGAAAGCTGAATTACCGACCCCATGCTATTGCTCGACGCTTATCTACCGGTCGCTCAGAAACAGTATCTCTATTTGTGCTTGGCGGCGGTGTATACGGAAATGGACTATTTTACCCTTCAAGCTGGATATTCTACAGCCTCATTTTCAAAGGCATCAGCATCACCTTGGCCCAACATAAGTACTATTTGCAGTTTCAAATTCTTAACTTGGCAGATGGCGACGGCTATGACAAGATAGCTCGGCAAGTGATGGAAAGGGCCACTGACGGAGTACTGCTACTTTTGCAGGATGAGTGCAAATTTTGCTCGGTGCGGGAATTAGCTACTCTGGAGATACCGGTTGTAACCATTAATAGAAAACTATCGCCTAATCTGGGCTCTGTACAAATCGACAACAAGCAAGGTGCTATAGATGCCGTAGACTACTTGCTTCGTTTGGGTCATACGAGAATTGCCCATATATCTGGCCCGGCGAACTCCTATAATGCCCAGGATCGGCAGGCCGGCTATCTGGAGGCTATGCAGCAGGCAGGACTTCAAGTGCCCGATGGTTACCTTGTGCAGGGAGATTGGCAGATGGAATCAGGTTATGACCTGCTTCAGCAGTTGATGGCGCTACCGGTACCTCCGACAGCAGTCTTTTGCTCTAACGATCACATGGCCATAGGCGCCCGAGAGGCGCTGAGTGAGATGGGTGTCTCGGTACCTGATGAAGTTTCTTTGATGGGGTTCGATGACTCTGAGGTCTCCCGCATTGGGGTGCCTCGCCTAACCACGGTTAAGCAACCGCTGGAAAACCTGGGAGCGATTGCCGCCAGGGAGATTCTAGCGTGGAAAATGGATAAGCCGAATGGAGTTAGGCACACTGTCATATTGCCTAGTTTAGTTGAAAGAGACTCGTGTGCCAGGGTACCAATCTAGGGGGGCTTGGAGATCGGTAGAGGGGGTGGTTATAAAAAGGGACGGTTGTGGGATAGACTGAAGGTCTCGCTCTACATGTCGCACCAAAATCCAACTTGCGGAAGGAGCAAATGTTTATGTACCGAAACAAACGTGCACTGTTTGGCTTGGTTGCTGCTTTAGTTCTTGTTATGTCAGCTAGTGTATCTATACAGGCAGCTGAGATGTGGCATTATTGGTTGTCCGGCGGAGAAAAGGAAGCTCTTGATGCATTTTTAGATAAGGCCAGGGAGCTATATCCTAATGTAGAGTTCACCGAGCGGGGCATCCCAGGATCAACTTCTGAGATGAGACGCCAGCTAGGTGCTGCCTTTATGGCGAATGATCCGCCGGAGCTATATCAAAGCGCCATCGGATATGACATGAAATCCTACGTTGATGCCGGTAGACTTGAGCCCATCGACGATATATGGGAAGCAGTAAACGGAGACGAGATCTTTAGTGAAGGCTTACAAAGAATGGTCAAGTTCGATGGCCATGCTTATGGTATTCCCCTCAATACCCATGTGATCAGTCACATTTTCTACAACAAGCATATTTTTGAGAAGTATGATCTGGATATTCCCACCACCTGGGATGAGTTTAAAGAGGTTTCCAAGACCTTAAGGGAGAACGGAATAGAGCCTTTCGCTGCCGCGACCAGCTGGACATTGACCCACTTCTATGCTCCCCTCATCACTGTATTGGGCCCCGAAGGCTACCTGGCTTTAGGTAATGGCGAACTGGCCTTTACCGACCCCAAGGTAAGGGAAGCCTTTGAGCTCTACGGTGATGCATTTGTTAGCTCTTATATGTTTGGTTGGTCTGGGTACGGGTGGGCTGAAGCTGCTAACGAGCTCTTACAGGGCAATGCAGCCATGTATCTAAACGGTGACTGGGTAGTGGCTTATTTTGAGCAAGCAGGCTGGACTCCCGGTGAAGACTTTGGCTTCTTCCCGGCACCGGGCACCGAAGATGCCATTATTATCCAGGTCGATGCACTGGCCGCTCCTAAGAACGCCAAGGATACCGAAGGCGCCAAAGCACTTATGACGGTGGCCGGTAGTATAGATGGCCAGAGCGCGTTTAACAAGCACAAAGGTTCAGTTGCTGCTAACTTAGCAGTACCGCCAGAGATCTACAACCCAATCTTGCTGGAGACATACAACCGCATTCAGAGAGTCAACGAGGAAGGGACTATTTTGCCGAACCAGCTATTCATGCTGCCTCCAAGCTTGTATCAAGAGCTAGGCAGACAGGTAGAGATGTATGCTCTTAACCCCACCGATAAGGTGCTCGACGGTGTACTTAACACCCTAGAGAACATGCGGCAGGATTTGCTCAAGGAAAATGCGTTCGTGAAATGGCAAGATATGTAGTCTTCTGAGAAGTACAAGAGGGGATCGCATGATCCCCTCTCGCCCAAGCCGTCCTTCGGGAATAGCTGATATCTAAATGAGGTGACTTCCGTGAAACTGGCAACGGAAAAAAGGCTGACGTTTTCCTTGTTTCTATTGATACCAGTGCTATCCTTTGCGATTTTCGTCATTTATCCAGTATACCAAAGCATAGTGCTATCGTTTCATAAATGGGATGGCATATCACCGACCGCTACCTATGTTGGACTGCAGAACTACCAGAAGCTGTTTGCCAATCCCCGATTCTGGACTGCATTGAGCAACAATGCCAAGTGGTTAGTCTTCTCATTATTCATCCCCACGTCGGTAGGTCTTTTGCTTGCCCTTTTGATTAATCAGAAAATCAAGGGCGAATCGATATACCAGACAATTTTCTTCATACCGTATACTATTACTCCAGTGGCAGTAGCAGCTGTTTGGCGGTGGCTATTTGAGCCGCGAAACGGCCTTTTCAATCGCTTTTTGATTGAAGTTGGACTCAGGGACCACATCAAGATCTGGCTGGGCGATCCCACGATTGCCACCTACTCCATCATGCTTTCCAGTCTGTGGTGGACTACTGGTTTCGCGTTGGTCATGTATATCTCGGGCTTGCGGGAAATACCGGTTGAGCTCTTGGAAGCTGCAGAGATCGATGGGGCTGGCTTCTTTAGAAAGTTTCGGTCAGTAATGCTGCCCCAGTTGCTGCCTTCAACTATTGTGGTCATGGCCATGTCGGGCATCAGTGCCATGCGGGTTTTCGATCTCGTTTACTCTTTGACTAGGGGTGGCCCAGGATATTCTACAGAAGTTCTGGCAACCATGATGTTTGACGTATCGTTTAACAGGTTTGAGATGGGACTGGGCAGTGCTCTGGCAGTAGTTCTCTTGGTGCTGTCTGCAGTGATCATCTTGCCTTATATTTATCATACTAGTCGGAGTCTGGAGGAGATCAGGTATTGACTAAGAGACGGATCGTGCGGATTTTGCTGTATACCATCTTGACTCTGCTGGCGGTGCTGTTTGCTGTGCCTCTTGTTGTGATGGTGGTTACATCCATCAAGACCCCAGCGGAAGTGGTGAATGTTTTCGCGTGGCCGCAGGAGATCTATTGGGCAAACTACATTAAGGCCTTTGAGATCATCGGCAGAGGTCTCTTAAACAGCATGTTCATTACGGTACCCTCTGTTGTGATCTCTGCCTTTGTCGGTTCCTTGGGTGCGTACCCACTTTCCCAGTTTCGATTCAAAGGCGACTATGCAGTCTATATGTTCCTTTTGGCGGGACTTTTTATTCCCATCCAGATTGTGATGATTCCTTTGTTTCAGATCATGCGCTCTTTGAAGCTTTATGATTCCTTTGTCGGTATGTGGCTGGTTCATACGGTCTACGGCATCCCCATCTGTACATTTTACTTGCGGAACTACTTTGCAACCATTCCCCGTTCGTTACTGGAGGCTTCCTTGATCGATGGGTGCTCCATTGCCGGGTACTACTTCCGTATTTTGATCCCATTGGCTAAGCCAGGCTTTGCAGCTGTTATTATCCTACAAGCCCGAGCCATTTGGAATGATTTGCTTTTTGGTCTTACTTTAACTCGCAGCGA
>JAAYRF010000253.1 GCA_012518905.1 Bacillota bacterium
GCAATATCTTCTTTAACCAGCTTGGAATACTGCACCGGCCTTCTCCCCTTTCTGCAATGCATCTATCAGCCGTGGCACAATCTCGTACATGTCTCCTACTAGTCCGTAATGGGCGACATCGAAGATCGGTGCATTGGGATCGCTATTGATGGCGAAGATGACATCGGCACCCCGCATCCCCGCAACGTGCTGGATAGCTCCGGATATACCGCATCCTATATAGAGCTTAGGCCGCACTGTCCGGCCACTCATCCCTACCTGCTGAGTGTAGCTGGCCCAGCCCTGTTCCACCAAGGGGCGTGTTACACCCACAACTCCCCCCAAAAGGCTAGCTAACTCTCCTAAGAGTTCTAGACCCTCGGGCTTTCCGATGCCCCGGCCCGCGGCAATGATTATCTCGGCGTCAGTTATGGAGCTGGCCACTTGGTGAGGCCGAAACTCGACGATCTCGATACCGGACTTTAAGAGGTTTTTATCGATCTTACGAAAAACAACCTCTCCCGTTGGGTTAGCTGCCTTAGTTGCGGCAGGCATTACCTTGTATCGCACTGTCGCCATCTGGGGCCTGTGCCGCGGCGTAATAATCTGAGCCATGACATTGCCGCCAAAGGCGGGTCTAGTCTGCACAAGATCGCCATTATCCTTAACAGAAAGCAGGGTGCAGTCAGCGGTCAGACCTGTGCGCAGGCGGGCAGCCACCCGGGGAGCTAATGACCTACCCACTGAAGTGGCACCCATGAGAATGATATTCGGGTTAACCTCTCTAACAAGCTCAACCATGAGAGCAGTATATGGCTCAATGCGAAAATGCTCTAGTTCCTTGTGATCATAAAGATATACCTTGGATACACCGTACTCCAAAAGCTTTTTGGCCTGGGGCATAATGTCATGACCTGCAAGAAAGACTGTTACCTCTTCGCCGAGCTTTCCGGCTAGCTCTAAGCCTTTACCGATGAGTTCATAAGTTACCGGCTGTACGACCCCCTGCCTTTGCTCGGCAAAGATCAACACGTCCTTATAGTTAGATCTATCCAGATCCCCACCGGCCTCGGACTTCTCCAGCCAAATGGCATTGGTAGGACAGGCCTTAATACATAAGCGGCAGAGGCGACAGGAGTCGGTAAACTCTATGGCTCCGTCCCCCATTTTCACACCGTCAAAGGGACAGGCGGCTACGCACTCGCCACACAGTGTGCATAGCTCATGATCTACCCGCATGCGGCTCATACGTACTTCAACTCCTTCAACTTGGCATTCAACTTCTCAGCAAGCTCTGCCGCTGTACCTTCCCAGATCTCCCGTTCCTGGCCCCGGGGAGGCGGGAAAATCCTTTCTACCTGGGTAGGGGAACCATCCAGTCCAAAGTAGCTGGCATTGGCGCCCACAAGGGCTTGGCTATCCCACATGGTAACCTCTCTATCCCTGGTAGCCAACTTCAAGCGGAAAGAAGGTAACCGGGGTTGGTTTACTTCCTTAGTGACTGTGAGAAGGCACGGCAGGCTAATTTTAAGTGTCTCAATCCCGTCACCCATATCTGTATCAACAAGTATCGCATCATCCGTTATGTCGTAAATCTTAGTGACATAGGAAGCATGGGGCAGATCCAATAGCTCGGCAATACCTGGCCCCACCTGGGCTGTATCACCATCGGTGGTTTGCATTCCGCAGAAGATAATATCTGCTTTGGGCAAGCGACGAATAGCCTCAGCTAGTGTATATGACGTAGCTAACGTATCGGCGCCGGCAAACTTGCGGTCAGATAATAGATAGCCATCATCGGCACCGAGCATATAGGCTTCATGGATAATGGCCGCTGCTTGGGGTGGCCCCATGGAGATAACTGTTACGGTCCCACCGTATTGCTCTTTTAGCGATACAGCAGCCTCTAAGGCATAGGCATCATAGACATTGAGCTTTGACTCGACGCCTTCCCGCTTCAAGACTCCCTTTTCTTCATCGATCTCTACCTCAGTGCCTTCCGGCACTTGCTTAATGCA
>JAAYRF010000254.1 GCA_012518905.1 Bacillota bacterium
CTGCCCATCTCACCATCCATTTCATCGATGTGGGCCAGGGAGACTCGATATTGATACAGACACCGACTGGAGCAGCGATTCTGGTTGACGCGGGCGATTCCCGAGCCGGTAAGAATGTGGTTGTGCCCTATCTAGAGGATCAGGGGATCGAGTCCTTGGATCTGGTGGTTATGACCCATCCCCATTTTGATCACATTGGGGGACTGATCCCCGTCTTGGAAAGATATCCTGTCAAAGAGATATTGGGTGATGGACAGATTCACACCAGTCGCACTTATGAGGACTTGCTACGACTGATTCTAGCCAAGGAGATTCCCTTTCGGTTGGCTCGGGCTGGTGATGAGATCGCTATTGCTGGTTTAGATGAAGTTAAGGTCCTAAATCCCCGGGAGCCATTTCTCAAAGGGTTAAATAACAACTCGGTGGTGCTGTGGATACGCTATGGTGAGATTGCTTGTTTGCTCACCGGAGATATCGAAGCTCCCGCAGAAACACGGATTCTAGCCGAAGGAGGGCTGAAAGAAGCCCAGGTGCTAAAAGTAGCCCATCATGGCAGCGGAACTAGTACCACTATGAAGTTTCTCAAGGCCAGCAAACCAGAGATAGGTATCATGTCCCTTGGCCATGATAACCCGTATGATCATCCCCACTGTAAAACACTGCGTCATCTAGCACGGGCTGATGTACAAGTTCTGAGGACCGATCTGGCAGGGACCATTATTTTAGTCAGTGATGGCATGTCATATTGGATACTTAAAGATGGGGAAAAGCCGGAAGACTTGGTGCCTTAGGCGTTTTTGGGTGAGGTGCTTTATATGGCAGATATAACTGTTCAAGCTACCGTCGATAGGATCGAGGGCGACCGGGCAGTATTGCTTTTGGCTGGCCCCGATGGTGAGATAGCGGTGAACTGGCCTAAAGCTGTGCTGCCTTCTGGCGTCGGTGAGGGCAGCAAGCTTGACATTACTTTGCATGAAGACCGGCAAGAAGAGGAGGCTGCCCGAGAGCGGGTGGCTAGTCTTTTGGAGCAGCTCACCAAGGAGCGAAAGTATCCTGAAGACTAAGGGTTATAGGGAGCGTTGAGCCAATGCTCTGCCAACGGCAGTGGCCGCCTATATCGAGCAATATCTAGGAACCGCAGATAGCCCCAACTGGGTTTATCTGCGGTTCTCGGTATATACATACCATGGGGAAGCTGAAGAACTACGGTTGCTCTCTTTGCAGCTTCATTAGCAAATCGGCGATATCGGCTCTTATTTGAGCAGTCTTTTCGTGATCAATGGTATAGAGATGGTCAGGATCACCAGTAAGATAGACAATATCCCCCTCCCGGACAGACTCTAGTTGCTCTCGGACGGTTATCTGTTGCCCTTTTGGGGAGCGGGGAAGCAACGTCACTGTCCCTTCCTCGATATAATCAACAGTATAGAAAACTCCTTGGTTAACAGCAGCCTCATCTATCATGGGACTATGTGGCTTTGCCTTGTGCCACGGCAATCTAGCGGCATATACCGAGCAGAGTATGCACAAAGTAGCGCCGCAGATATATATCCAAGGGGCAGATCTACGGGATCTTATCTTTCGCACCTCAAGCCTCCTTTAGGGAGGCATGGCCGGTGATGGCATGTTATCAAAATTCTCCAGGCAAAGATTAGATTCCTGCCAAAAAGGTCTACCGGCGGCGCCGTCCGCAGCCGCAGGTGCACCGGTGAACTTCTTCTAGGGTGTTTTGCATCATGGAGAGTCTGTTGTTCATCTCATGGCACATACGGTGCATATCGCGCATCATGGCATTACGCTGGTTTGCCATATATTCCTGGTTAGGCATCATGGCCTGGGGGGCTAAGCCTGCTCCTGGGCGTTCATGGCAATTGGATCGCATCTGGTACATATTCTCACCTCCATCCATTGGATTCAGTTCACTATATGTACCTTAGCAGGTTCAAGTGCTGCAGGCGTCCCACCGGGCCCCAAAATGGTAGTCTAATCCTAAGCTAGTCTTGGTCAGACCGGGCGCTTTGTAGAAGGATCTGATCTTTGATTGCCTCTAGTTCCTCTTTGTCAAATATATAGCGCTCCTTGCAGAAGTGGCAGATAAGCTCTGCTTCTCCTTGCTCTTTGATCATGTCCTCGAGCTCTACTGCTCCTAGGGCGATGAGAGTTGCCTCACACCTTTCCCGCGAGCATGTGCAAGCAAAGCGCAGAGGCAACTGACCAAGATACTTCGGCTCCAAGTCATCTACGGCGTGGCAAATGATATCCTCGGGACTAGCTCCTTCATCAATGATACTGCTAATGGCGGGCAAATCTTCCAGCATGTGCTCCAGCATGATGGCGATGCCTTCATTAGCGCCGGGGAGGAGCTGTAGAATAAGGCCGCCAGCTGCTCTTACGGAGTAGTCTCTTTCCACCAAGACACCTAGGGCCACAGCAGATGGCGTCTGTTCTGAGCGGAAAAAGTAGCTGGCAAAATCTTCGGCGATTTCGCCGCTAATCAGCGGGACTCCTCCTCGGTAGGGCTCTTTAAGACCGAGGTCTCGGATAACCCAAAGATGGCCACGGCCAACGGCGGCTTTGACGTCCAGTTTGCCTTGGGGATTACTGGGGACATGGACATTGGGGTTCTGGACATACCCCCTGAGATTGCCTTTGGCATCGGCATCGGCCACTATATGCTCCAATGGTCCATCCCCTATGATTTGCACCGTTACTTTCTCTTCATCCTTGAGCATAGCCCCCAACATGGCGGTAGCCGCCATTGTCCTGCCTAGGGCGGCGCTGGCTACTGGCAGCATTTGGTGTCGCGTGCGTACTTCCTCTACGATGCCGGTGTTGACTACAGCTAAAGCTCTAATCTGGCCGTTGGCAGCGGTGGCCATGGCCACATAATCTCTATCATTGCATCTAGCATGTTCTGCCATGGAATTTCCCATGTGTACATACTCCTTTCCTGGCTGTATTGTACCACAGACAGGGGCTTAGGGAGAAAAGTAAACTTTTCGTGAAAGATTTCACTGGCGTGTTGCTCTTGACCGGGGACCGTGGTATCATAGGATTGTGAAAAAATGCACGAAGCAGTCTTGCTATTAGTATATAACTGGGGTTAAGCGGAAAGAGGTCTTGACATGCTCACTATTGCCGTTTGTGTCGGCAGCTCGTGTCATTTGAAAGGCTCTTATCAGGTCATCTCCCGTTTTCAGGCCTTGATTCATCAGTGGGAATTGCAGGATAAGGTGGAACTTAAAGGCGTCTTTTGTCTGGGCCATTGCACTGGAGCTGTAGCGGTGCAGCTCAATGACGGGCCGATAGAGTCGGTAACTCCGGATAACGTAGATGAGGTGTTTCGCCGGCAAGTGTTGCCACAAGTGGAGGTGGAGTAATGGGGGTCCTGACTACCCTTGAAGCTCAGTGCAAAGATTGCTACAAGTGTATCCGGGCCTGCCCCGTCAAAGCCATCAAGATCGATGGGGGCCATGCCCAAATCTGGGACGAGCAGTGTATTCTCGATGGTCGCTGCCTCAGCGTCTGTCCGCAGAATGCCAAGCAGGTCAGGGATGACTTACCTAAGGTTCGCTCTTTGCTAGCTAGTGGAGCTGTTTTGGCTGCTAGCATTGCACCTTCCTATGTGGCTGCTTTTGATATCCCCGACCCGGGATGTCTAGTAGCTGGCTTGCGAAGACTGGGGTTTAGTTATGTGGCGGAAACGGCTATCGGGGCTGAAATTGTGGCCAAAGCCCATAGAGATTTGCTCGAGCAAAGGCAACTGCCGATGATCACCAGCTCTTGTCCGGCCATAGTCAACTTGATTGAAAAGCACTACCCAAAGGCCATTCCCTATCTGGCTCCCGTTGTTTCACCCATGATAGCCCACGGCCACATGCTGCATCAGCAGTACGGAAATGAAGTACAAGTCATTTTTATTGGCCCTTGTGTTGCCAAGAAAGCCGAAGCCGATGAAGAGCAGTTTGATGGGGTTATCGCCGAGGTACTGACTTTTGCCGAATTGGAGCAGTGGTTTGCTGATGCCCATATTAATCTTGCGGAGTTGGTGCCTGAGGCATATGACGCTCTAGATACCAATTGGGGTAGAAGTTTTCCTATAGCCGGCGGTTTACTCCGTACCGCGGGATTGAGCACCGATGTTTTGGCTAGCCGTATGGCCACTGTAACTGGTATTGAGCAGAGCGAGTCGGTGATTCAACAGTTGATATCAGGTAGAGAGCTCTCTCTAGATATTATCGAGATGCTGGCCTGTGAAGGTGGCTGTGTCGACGGCCCTTGTATGGTGGGGCCTTGGGAGGGCATTGCCAGGCGTCAGCGATTGATTAGCCATGTGGAGCAGGCTGGCAAAGGACTGCCCGATGGGTGCCTATTCTATGGCAGTGAAGGCGAAGATGGGTCTTTGCCTGCTTGGCTAGCTAGGACCTTTGCTGATCGAGAGCTGATTTTGCCGGAACCTTCGGAAGAGGAGCTTAACAAGATCCTGGCTGCCATTGGCAAACGCACTCTCCAGGATGAACTGAACTGCGGGGCTTGTGGTTACGATTCTTGCCGAGATAAAGCCCGGGCAGTTTATCTGGGAGTGGCGGAGAGGGAGATGTGTATTCCCTATATGAGGGCTAAGGCCGAATCTTTGGCTCAGCTAATCATTGAATCCACCCCCAACGGCATTATCGTTGTAGACGATACCTTGACCATCTTGGCCGTCAACCCCGCCGCAGAGATCATGTTTGGCTATCGGGCCCAGGATCTCATTGATCAGCCCTTGAGTCAGCTGATTACTACCAGTAGTTTTGAGCGGGTCCTAAAGACTGGGCGTCTCATAAAAGAGATTGTCGAATACTCTGGTCACCAAATTACCGTGCGGCAATATGTGTTTACTCCGGAGAATCAGGATATTGCCATTGGCATCTTCACCGATATTACCGAAGATCAGGAGCGCCAGGATGAATTAGCCAGGCTAAAGGCTACTACCCTGGAGCGGGCCCAAGATGTAATCAACCGGCAGATGCGGGTAGCACAGGAGATTGCTGGACTCTTAGGAGAGACAACCGCTGAGACCAAGGTGCTCCTATCCCAGCTGATGAGACTGATGCAGGATGGTGATGATACATGACACATTCGGCTCTGGCATTGTCTTTAGTGGAGTCTCCTTATACCATCGAAACAGGCCTGGTTTCCCTGAACAAGCACGGGGAGGAGCTCTGTGGAGATAACGTTGTTATTTCCCAAAGGGAGGATTCAGTCATTGCAGTCCTCTCCGATGGTCTAGGCAGTGGAGTTAAGGCTAACATCCTAGCCACTCTAACAAGCAAGATCGCCGGTACTATGCTGGAGATGGGCGCTAATCTCGATGAAGTGGTGGAAACGGTGGGGCAGACTTTACCCATCTGCAAGGTTCGAGGCTTAGCCTATTCCACTTTTACAATCATGCAAGCATTTCGTGACGGTAGGGTATATATGGCTGAATTTGACAACCCCTCTGTCTTCTATCTCCACAGAGGCAGAGTTACCTCTTTACCCAGGACGGAGCGGGATATTGCCGGCAAGAAAGTGAAGGAATGCCATTTTCAGGCAGAAGTTGGGGATTTCTTGGTAGCAATTTCCGATGGCGTAGTCCATGCAGGGATCGGTGCTGTGCTCAATCTAGGATGGCAGTGGCCTAACGTGGCGAATTTCTTAGAAAAGGCTGTGGTACAGGAACGCAACGCTGCAAATGTGGCTCGGCGCCTAGGAGATATCTGCCACCGCCTTTATGCCGGCAAGCCCGGCGATGATGCCACCATTGTGGCTCTGCATATCCGGCGGCCTCGGCACGTTACCTTAGCCGTTGGTCCTCCTAAGAACCGCCATGATGACCACAAAATGGCACAGCTTTTGGAGGCGGCACCGGGCAAGAAGGTGGTGTGTGGCGGTACTACGAGCAATATCATTGCCCGGGAGTGGAAGACAAATCTGGAGGTAGACTTGCGTTCCTTAAGTCCTACCATTCCGCCTTTGGGCCGCATTTCGGGGGTAGATCTGGTGACCGAGGGGATTATCACCATCTCCGGGACCCTAGAGAAGCTAAAGTCTTTACATGAGGGCAAAGGTTTTGGCGAGGTGCTAACCGGTGAAGATGGGGCGAGCCTCTTGGCAGCAATGCTATGGGGGAGCGATGAGATTCATTTTCTGGTAGGAGGAGCCATTAACCCAGCCCATCAAAACCCCGAGCTACCTTTGGGTCTAGGCCTAAAGGAACAGGTTATTGCTGAGCTCACCCACTGTTTGGAAAAGGCAGGTAAGACAGTGTCAGTCACTTTATTTTAGCAGACTGTTCCGCAGCAAAATACAGACAATTTGACTTATAGAAAGAAAGGATGATGGATGTGGCAAAGGCCTTACCCATAGCACAAACGGAGGATCATGGCGTAGAACAGGAGCGGCAGTTTGCCCGAGTTAACGAGATCATCGCTGAGTATAAAGGGGAAAAATCGGCATTGATTCCCATCCTCCAGAAGGTGCAGGAAGAGTATCGGTATCTCCCAGAGGAGATTTTGACCTACGTTGCAACGGCCCTCGGGATATCACCGGCAACTGTCTATGGTGTTGCCACATTCTATGCTCAGTTTTCCCTCGATCCAATGGGGAAGTACGTGATCAGAGTTTGTGATGGCACAGCATGCCACGTGCGGCGTTCTCAAGCTGTGCTAGACGCTATCCGCAAGAAGGTGGGCTTAGCCAACGGCGAGAGGACCACCAAGGACATGGGCTTTACGGTGGAGACGGTGTCTTGCTTGGGCGCCTGTGGACTGGCTCCGGTAGTGACCATCAACGACGAAGTATACGGCAAGATGACACCTGAGGCCATTACAGAGATCCTTGACACTCTACAGAAACGGGAAGGTGATGCAGTATGATCGAGACTGCGGCTATGCTAGAAGCTTTTCGTCAAGAGAAAAAAGCTGCCATGGAACGGGAGAAACAGCGGGTATTGATCTGTGCCGGTACCGGCTGTGTAGCCAATGGTTCGCTAAGAGTCTATGACGAATTGTACCAGGCAGTGGCTAAAGAGGGTCTGGCCATTGCCGTGGAGTTGGAAGCCGAAGACGGACAGGAAGGTATTGCCATCAAACAGAGCGGTTGTCACGGATTTTGCGAGATGGGACCTTTGGTTAGGATTGAACCCCAAGGCGTGCTTTATGTTAGTGTCAAACCAGAGGATGCGGCAGAGATCGCAGCGGCCCTAGCTAAAGGCGAGATTGTGGAACGGCTCTTGTACCGGCATCCCAATACGCAAGAAGTCTTTGCTCGTGAAGAGGACATTCCCTTCTACCATCAGCAGCAAAGGGTGGCTTTGGCCGATTGTGGAACCATCGACCCTGAAAGCATTTGGGAGTATATTGTGCGTGATGGTTACGCAGCTGCTGCCAAAGCACTTACGGAAATGAGTCCGGATGATGTGTGCAATGAAGTGCTGGAATCAGGGCTTAGAGGACGGGGTGGCGGTGGCTTTCCTTCTGGTCGCAAGTGGGTGCTAACCAGACAGGCTGCCGGCGAACCAAAATATGTAATCTGTAATGGTGATGAGGGAGATCCCGGAGCTTTTATGGATCGCAGTCTCATGGAAGGTGATCCCCATCGGATTGTCGAGGGGATGCTCATCGCCGGCTATGCCATCGGCGCGACCCAAGGCTATGTGTACATGAGGGCCGAGTACCCCTTGGCAGTTAAGCGAATGCGGAAGGCAATAGACGATGCCAGAGCCCAAGGCCTTCTGGGAGAAAACATTTTAGATAGTGGCTTTAGCTTTGATATAACCGTAAAAGAAGGGGCAGGCGCCTTCGTCTGTGGAGAGGAGAGCGCACTAATTGCTTCCATCGAAGGGAAGCGGGGCATGCCCCGTCCTAAGCCACCCTTCCCTGCCCAGAGCGGTCTATGGGGATGCCCGACTTTGATCAATAATGTAGAGACTTTTGCCAATATCCCCCCGATTCTTTTCCACGGGGCTGATTGGTTCCGACAGCTTGGTTCACAGACTAGTCCTGGCACCAAGACTTTTGCCATAACGGGAGAGGTGGCCAATACAGGGCTTATAGAGGTGCCCATGGGCAAGACCCTACGGGAGATCGTCTTTGATATTGGTGGCGGCATTCGCAATAACGGCGAGTTTAAAGCAGTCCAGATCGGTGGACCTTCTGGGGGTTGTCTAACTGCGGATCATCTAGATCTACCTCTGGACTTCGACTCCTTGCAGAAAGCCGGAGCTATGATCGGCTCCGGTGGTTTGGTGGTTATGGACCAGAATACGTGTATCGTCGAAGTCGCCAGGTTTTTCATGGAATTTACGCAAAATGAATCCTGCGGCAAGTGTGTGCTCTGCCGAGAAGGCACACGACGCATGTTGGAAATCTTGCAGAAGATAGTCGATGGCGAAGGGACCTTAGAGGATCTTGATTCCCTAGTTGAAATTGGTGAAGTCGTTAAGGAAGGCTCCCTATGTGGTTTGGGCAAAACGGCCCCCAATCCTGTACTCACGACTATGCAGTACTTCAAAGATGAGTATCTAGCCCATGTGGTGGAGCATCGCTGTCCGGCGGGGGTCTGTCAAGGCCTGAAGAC
>JAAYRF010000255.1 GCA_012518905.1 Bacillota bacterium
AATGGCAACTGGCTGGTAATGCAAAGCGGGAGACTAGGGCTTAGGATTAATCCCCTGAATGGGGTTTGCCTCTAGGGCAGAGTAGAAGGGAGCGTAGCACATGCCTGTACTAGATTCGCGGCAGGTAGCTGTCGCATTGGATATGGCTGGATGTCCCAACCGCTGTAGGCATTGCTGGTTAGGCAACATGCCTAATGAGCGTGTAGAAGAAAACACGGACTATTTCACCCGTCGACGTGGAGCTTTCCGAGATAATCTAATCGCCACCGGGTGACTGGTAGAAGAAGGCATCTCCCCCAGATGGCAGTTCTTTCTGACTAAGAAGGCTGTCCCGGAGCTGATGGAATTCGTCATTCTCATGTTGACTTCGCCCTGCTTTGACGATACAATGTGACTATAGATTCATATGAATGGAGATTCATGCCAAGAAATCCTCGCTGAGCTCATAAACGACTGCTAAGGGGGAGTTCTGTTGCCTAAGGACACGTTCTTCAACCTACCAGATGACAAACGGGAGAGGATCATAGAAGCCGCCATCGATGAATTCGCCCAGCGGTCTTTCCATGATGCAAGGGTTACCGCCATTACCAATCAGGCAGAGATTGCCAAAGGCAGCTTCTACCAGTATTTCGAAGATAAGAAGGATCTTTTCAAGCACATCATTGAGATAGCGGTAGGGAAGAAGATAGAATATGTAAATCAAGATATGATGCAAAACATGCAGGACTATGGCTTCTTTCAGCTGCTACGGGAACTGTATCTGAGTGGGGTGCGCTTTGCCAAAGAACATCCTAGGCTGGTGGCCATAGGTATGCAGTTGCTAAGCAACCAGGAACTCTATTACGAGGTATTTGGTACCCATGCAGAGAAGAGCTATGCCTTCTATGAAGACTTACTGAGGAAGGGCATGGCTGACGGAGAGTTAGATCCCGCCATCGATATAGTTCTAGCCTCACGGCTCTTGACTATGTTTAACTATGCTTTGGTAGATTTTGTGTATGAAGACGGGAAGGTGGATCTCGATGATATGGCCATCATCGATAAGATGCTGTATATAGTGGAAAACGGCATTAAGCGAAGATGATAATCCTTCGGGGAGAGGGAGCATTAAGGTTAAGCATTGCGCTAAGGCGAGGCTGTGGGGCATTCCTTTGACTAGATACTAAAGTACCATGGGACTCACAGAGACCAAGGCTCTAACTCTGTCGAGGATGTAAGTGTGAGTTCGGGGAGGTTATGCGCATGGCTTTATTGGAACTCAGGGACGTCACGAAGATCTACCGACAGGGAAAGATTGAGGTACCAGCTCTACGGGGTATCGATCTTACCGTAGAGCCGGGGGAGTTTACCACTCTCTTCGGACCTTCGGGCTCAGGCAAGACCACTTTGCTCAATCTGGTTGGTTGCCTGGACAAACCCACCGGTGGCACCGTAATCTTCGATGGCAAGGATCTAGGGAGCCTAGATAAGAAGGGGTTAGCAAGGATCAGACGAGAAAACATTGGCTTTGTCTTTCAAAGCTACAACTTGATTCCGGTCCTTACTGCCTATGAAAATGTGGAATTTGCCATCAGACTGCTTCATCGCCATGACAATCGCGAGCTGGAGAGCAAGGTGATGGGGATACTGGCCGCCGTCGGTCTCGAAGGCTTAGAGAACCGCAAACCCAGTGAGCTTTCCGGTGGCCAAAAACAGCGGGTAGCTATAGCTAGGGCGCTGGTTAAGGAACCTAAGCTAATATTGGCTGATGAGCCTACTGCTAATCTTGACTCAAAGGCCAGTGAAGAAGTACTGGAAGTCATGGTTCAGATGAATCAGGAGCTGGGGACCACCTTTATCTTCTCAACCCACGATCCTAGGGTGATGGATTATGCCCATCGTTTGCTAGAGATTCGAGATGGTACTATTTCCCAAGATAAAAGGAGGGAAAGGGTAGGTGTTCCTCACTAAGCTGGCTTTTAGGAATCTACTTCGTCATCGCAACCGTACAATGATTACAGGGTCTATCATTGCCATGGCCATCTTTTTCTATATTCTCATGGACTCCCTCATCGGTGGGATGACGGAGATGTCCTATGCTACCTTGATTGACTATGAGGCCGGACACTTACAGGTAGTAGATGAAAACTACTGGGATGAGCAGGAGAAGCTGCCCCTTAAGCACCTCTTACCGCTGGGAAGTGTCAATCTCATGGCTGTAGGGGCCTTGCCGGGGTATATAGGAAGTTCGCCGGAGCTGGATTTCCTGGCTAGGCTAAATAACGGCATCAATGAACTGCCGGTGGTGGGAAAAGGCATCGTCCCCGAGAGTTTTGGAGCGGTTTTCCCCTTGGAAGGTCAGTTCGTTGAGGGAGAAATGTTCTCTTTAGGAGAACAGCGGGCAGTTATGGGTAAGCGGCTCGCCGATCTACTGAAGCTAGAGGTGGGTGATTATATCACCCTTTTGGTGAGAGACAAAAACGAGACCTTTAACACCATCGAGGCGGAGATTGCCGGGTTAGTCCATACCATCAATCCCAATGTCAACAGCAACCTTGTGTACCTTCCTTTGGATATAGTGCAGCGAGACCTTGCAGTACACGATGGAGTGAGCCGGATAACAATTAGGCTAAAGGACATGAATCTAGCTCCCAGGTTTGCTGACGGGCTTGAGAGAGAGCTGCAAGAGGTAGGTGGCAATCTGGCGGTTTATCCCTGGAACGAACTGGAAGCAGTATCTATTGCCGGTGCTAAGAATATCGG
>JAAYRF010000033.1 GCA_012518905.1 Bacillota bacterium
AGTGCCTCCGCAATCTCCAGTGCCTGTTCGGCATTATCTGGTTGAGAAATCAGAAGGTTGTCTATATCGACTCCCAATCGCTTGGCATAGGCGGGATCCTGCGCGTGTTCTACATCAATAAATGCTGCTATACCGCCGGCTTTTTGGGCTTCAGCCATGATGTGCAGGGCAAGGGTGGTCTTGCCTGAGGACTCAGGTCCAAAAATCTCAACGACTCTCCCTCTCGGAACGCCTCCCACTCCAAGGGCAAGATCCAAGGCCAGCGAACCGGTGGAAATAACTTGTATGTCAGTGATATTGGCTTCTCCTAGCCGCATAATAGAGCCTTTGCCAAACTGCTTTTCTATCTGATGCAACGCCATGTCCAAAGCCTTGAGCTTCTCTGACATGCGCCCACTCCTCTCATGTCAATGTCCTAATCGCTCCAAACAGTTGTTCGCAACACAAGTATATCATACTGGTGATTGAGAGAGCAACTGCTACCTTGGGTGTAGGACATATCTTCATTTCGACATCGTCTATACCAATCCTCTTTAGGAGCCAGAGCCCTCCCTTGCTAAAGCAAGGTCAACTCCGCTAGACTCTCTGCAGAAGATGCCGACGCACGAGGTCCAATACCGCCAAAGCTGTCCTTTCTTTTACCTGTAACCGGTCACCGGCAAACTGTCGTCTTTCCACCACTACACCTTGAGCAGAGCTTAAGCCAAAGTAGACTAAACCTACTGGCTTAGTCTCTGTCCCCCCTCCTGGCCCAGCAATGCCTGTGACCGAGACACCGATATCGGTGCCCGCCCACTCTCTGACACCGACAGCCATAGCTCTGGCCACCTCTTCGCTTACTGCTCCATGGTCTTCGATGAGCTTGGGAGCAACTCCTAAGACTCTTGCCTTGGCGGTATTACTATAGGTTACAACGCCTTGCATATAGAAAGCCGAACTGCCCGGCACATTAGTCAGCATGTGCGAAATCAGTCCGCCTGTGCAGGATTCTGCCGTTGCCAAAGTCTGCTTCTTGGCCGACAAGAGTCGGGCCACCACTACCTCCATTCCCTCATCTCCATAGCCATAGAAATACTCGTCTAAACGTGCCAGAAGCTCTTCTTCGACGATATCAATCAGCTGGGCAGCCTCCAGTTCGTCTTTGGCCTTTGCGGTAATCCTAACCCGTACTTCGCCACTACCCGCGTAAGGAGCAATGGTCGGGTTCGTTTGGGCCGCTATTAGGTCACTAATCACACTCTCCAGGGTAGATTCTCCCAGCCCATAAAACCTCAAGACGCGGGAACCAATGATACCGCCCCCACCGTTGGCGGTGCGCTCCTTTAGGTAAGGGATAACTGAACCATCCATAATGGCTTTCAGCTCTATAGGCACGCCAGGCAGCATGATTACCGCCTTGTCTTCAGGTAGTTCCAGAAGAACACCGGGAGCCGTTCCCTTCGGATTGGGTAATGCTCTTGCTCCCGCTGGCAGGTAAGCCTGGCGGCGATTGTTGTCTGACATAGTAGCGTGCATGCTATGAAATCTCTCTTCTATTGCTTTTAGAGCTTTACGACAAAGAACCAATTCTAATTCAAAAGCCTGGGCTACCGCTTCTTTGGTAAGATCATCGCTCGTCGGGCCTAGGCCTCCTGAAGTGATCACCAGATCAGCTCTTTGACATGCTTGCCTAACCAAGTCAGCAATTCTGTTCTGGTTGTCTCCCACCTTGGTAACGTAGTACAAATCTACGCCCATTTCAGCAAGCTTCTCTGATAAATACGCAGAATTGGTATCGATTATCTCACCCAGAAGCAACTCAGTACCTACCATTATTAGCTCAGCTATCACTCATAACGGACTACCATGCCTACTTCTCTCACCCAGCCAAAAAGCAGTCGGTAGCCCTTCACCTCCCAGCCACAGAGTAATCACTTACATATGCATCCAGGTTCTTATTCATCGGAAGGCACTCTAAGACTGCATCATATTGGACACCACCTCTAACCCAGCCGACGAGTCATAGCGTTTCATCACAATTGGGGAACTGCCGGCCACCCATATTAAAGGCCTGCGCTTCCTCCACTAAGTGTTCGACTAAAGCCTACGCTAGTCCTCGCCCTTGAGCTTTTGCACAATCACAGGTGTTCCTGCAGCCTCTATCGTAAAACTTCCGTTAAGTCCCTGCCTTTACCTTGACTCCCGCGATAAAGCTAGATATAATTCAAGTTAATTGCGGGACAAAGAATCAAGCAGGTGGGACATAATTGGTCCCTATTAGCTGCATATCTGGGCTATATGCCTTGATACACATAGATAATCATTTACTCATTGGAGACGTACCAGGGGGTGAAAGGTGTGACATGTCCCAAACGCGATCTGAAGATCAGTCCTAGTCGCTGTCTCACATGCGAGTTCTTCGGTGGTTACCATAATCAGGGAGTCCTATGTTTTAAGGCTCGGCGGCGTCTAGCCTTTGACTTTAAGAAAAAGCCGCTGCCGCCCTTCGCTCTACGCTAGGTGCTCCTCAATAGGCCAGCACATCAATACTTATCCGATGCTTTGGTGCAGGGCCATCTGTGCACCTTCATTACACACGAGAAATACCTAAATACCCTTCCACATCCAGTGAGGTGAAAGGGTATTTTTTGTCATTCTGGACAAAATACTATTGGGATCCGGAGGTGAAGAGAATGGGCGATGACATCAGCTTGCACCGCATCGCATCCCACTGTACCGAATACGAACCGATCTCCGCGGCCCAGGGTTATGGAATCTCATGGCTCAATACCGCCATGTCTGGCGAAGAGCCTCGCTGTGATTGGTGTGTTTACTGGCGTGAAGGCAACTGCAACATCTACTGTGAGCGAAATAGGTTTTACTAGCTGTTAGCCTTAGCTAATAGACGTTTCTTTGACTCCAGCAGCTCGCCAATGGTTGCCTTTTCCAAAATCTCTAGCATTGCATCTTGGGCCTGTACCCACAGACGATGGAGTGGACAGTGGGGGCGGTTCTCGCATAGTGTACTCTCGTCAAGCAAACAGCGGGTAATGGTGATAGGCCCCTCCACCGTTTCTATTATCTCCAGAACATTTAGTTCATGTAGGTTCACCACCGGTCTCACGCCTCCACCGGGGCCACGCATGCCTTCCACCCAACCCGCCCTACACAGTATCGAGACAATCTGAGGCACAAATGTCGTAGGGATTCCTTGGCGCTCTGCAATATCCCTTGCTGTTGTAAAGTGGTCATTGGGCTGATCAGCCAGGTCCAAAAGAATCGTCACCGCATATTCGGCTTTTTTGGTAATCTCCACATAGTTTGCGACCCTTGCTTATCGGCATTGGCCTCAAGAAAGAGCCGCCCGGCCTCCCTTCCTGCCTTGTCGTCCACTTGTCAGCTACAAATAAAGCTACGCGGTTATCCACAAAATACTACGTTTGTTACTATTATCACATTCTGGCTGCCGACAGTCAACCATAGCCATGGAAGGGACACGCAAGTTACTGCTTCTTTCCTCTGATTTATTTAGTTAGCTAGCCATTAGCTCCCGCAACCGAGTCCCCGAAAGTTTTTCCTGCTCTAGCAACTCTTCTGCCAGGAGTCTAACTGTCTTCTCACAATCCCCGAGCAGATCCTGGACTCGCTCTTCCTGCTCTCTAATGATATTCTGAACTTCCTCATGGACGTCTTGAGATTTTATGTGCTGCTTGCTTACTATTCCCAAACCCGACATGCCGCTGAAAATCATCTGCTCTGCTAGCTCCACCGCCTGATCAAAATCGCCCCTCGATCCGGTACTGCGGCTACCGAGCACCATCTCTTCCAGCACTGCTCCGCCTAGGGATATGGCTATCTGATCCAGAAGCTGCTCTTTACTATACAGGTAACGATCGCCATCCGGTGATTGGCGGGTATATCCTAGGGCCTGACCCCTGGGCGTTACTGTCAAAGACGACACCGAACCACTCCTAATGCTCTCACTGACCAACGCATGGCCGATCTCGTGATAGGCTACCCGCCTACGTTCTTCTTCTCGAGGTTTGCGATCTAGCCTTTCTCCCAGCATCACTTTCTCCAATGCTTCCCTAATATCTTCCTCCCTGATTTCCAAGGAGCCATGGCGCAAAGCTTGAATAGCGGCCTCGTTCATCAAGCTCTCGAGGTGGGCACCGGAGAAACCAAAGGTCTCGCCCGCCACCTTTTCCAGATCCACATTGGAGGCCAAAGGCTTGTTCTTAGAATGGATGCGCAATATGTGCAATCTGCCCGCTTTGTCTGGCAGATCTACCTGGACAGTTCGATCAAAACGACCAGGACGAGTCAGCGCTTGATCCAAAAGATCTGGTCGGTTGGTGGCTCCAATAACCAACACTCTAGGATCTTCACCAACACTAATACCATCCATTTCCACCAACAGCTGATTGAGGGTTTGATCGTATTCGAGGTGGCTGCTGTGGCGTCCTCGCTTGCCTCCTACTACCTCAATCTCATCTATGAATATGATAGCACTCTCTTTGCCTTGAGATACAGCGGCTTGTCTTCCTGTGGCGAATATCTTCCGAACCCTTTGTGCACCCACCCCTGCATACATCTCAATGAAAGATGAGCCACTAGTGGCAAGAAAAGCTGAGTCTGTATGACTCGCTGCTGCTTTAGCCAAAAGTGTCTTGCCGGTTCCTGGAGGACCCACCAAGAGAATACCCTTTAGGGGCCGAATACCCAACTGCACACATTTGGCCTTGTTATTCACAAACTCCAGAGCCTCCAGGAGCTCTCGTTTTGCAGCTTCCTGTCCACCTATATCATCGAAGGTTATCATGGACTTCACGGAGCTCGTGGCATCGAGTGCAAAAGTTTCCAGCTTGCTATTGCCAGCTAGGCGACCGGTGAACATCATACGCAACAAGATTGCTAATCCTGCCAAAGCAGCGATGGGAGTAATGTCTACTCCCCACAATCCCAAAGCTATAGTCAGGGCCAAACCTGCCCCTATCGCTGCTTCCTTCCAATAGAGTGCCATGATCTCACCCTTCCCTGCGCCCGCTTCCCCGTGCCAATTCAGATCGATGACCTAAAGTGCCGTCACGGGAAAACACCTGACAAAGATGTTCTGACCCATGATGCATTTCCAGATAGACAAATTCCTTCTCCACCCAAAGCTCCCACTCTGAGACACCAAGGGCCGCAAGTTTTGCCTGTACCACCTGGGCCATGGGCTGAAACTCGCCTGTGGCAATTCCTTCCGCGATAGCGTAGTGAATGCTGTACAAAGCCTCGGCGAGGACAGGCCCCCGCGCATCTCTTAGTTCTATGCTATGGGGCAAAATCCCGGACTGTCTTGCCAAGACAAGAATCTCATCATAGGTTGCCTTCAGACCAACAGCATCGCTTAGCTGTATTGTTGCCGTTAAGCCCCCAGAGCCGTGCCTGATGGTGGCATTATCAACACCGACGAGTTTTTCAAATTGCCTTTCGAGGTTGTTCATGGAGCGCTGCTGGAAAATAAAACGTTGGCCCAGCAGAAGTAGGGCCAATGTTATGATGAAAACGATGATAACAACTGGAATCTTGAGTTCTCCCATTATCGCCCCTCCCCGGCCATTATAACACGGGAGAAGCGCCCAGATAGATGTAATACCTGCCAAAAGCCAAAGACTATCTGGGCTATTTAAACAAGCCTTTGGCGTTATGGAAATAGTCTAAGCCAGATATGACAGTTACGATAGTCGCCAACCATATAAGAAAAGTACCAAAAGGCCACTGCAAAATCAAAGCGACAATGGCGATCATCTGCAGGGCGGTTTTCACTTTGGCTATAGGACTTGCGGCAATAACTGTGCCTTCAGCGGCCGCCATGATTCTAAGCCCAGAAACAGCAAACTCCCGCCCCACTATGATAACTGCAATCCATGATGGTACCCTTCCCAGTTCCACCAAGGCAAACAAGGCCGCTGTCACAAGTAGCTTGTCTGCCAAAGGATCCACTAGCTGACCAAAGCGGGTAACCTCCTTGCGACTGCGGGCGGCATAGCCGTCAAGACTGTCGGTCAAAGCAGCAATGGCAAAGATGATAGCAGCAAGGGTGTCGCCATAGGAAAGTGAGCTAGAAACCAGTATCATGAAGACAGGAATCAACAGTATCCTCGCAAAAGTAATGGCTGTTGCCAAAGTCAACTTTCGCATTGTTTGTCACCCCTTGCCTCCACTATCTCTGCCACCAGGTCATAGGTGTGGCCCTCAATAATCCTGGCCAAAGCTAGCTCGCCAGGTGGAACCCAGCGATTACCTATGTATATCCTGCCATCCACTTCAGGTGCTTGATATCTGGAACGGGCGGTTAACACCAGATCAGTCTCCTCAGATGGGCCATCGATCAGAACTTCATAAAGCTCACCTACGCGAGCTTGATTCTTCTTTAGAGAAATCCTTTGCTGCGCTTCCATGGCTATACGCCGACGCTCCTCTTTGATCCGTTCAGGTACTTGATTTGGCATGCTCGCAGCGGGAGTACCTTCTTCAGCAGAATACGAGAAAATACCAACATGGTCGAATCTGACTTCTTCGAGGAAATCCAGAAGCTCCTCAAATTCTGCGTCGGTTTCACCGGGAAAACCCACAATAAACGAACTCCTCAGGGCCACATCAGGCATTGCACTGCGCAAACGATCGATCAGTCGCCTTTGGGTGCCGGCCACCGATCCCCGCCCCATCCGCACCAAAACATCGTTATTCGCATGCTGTAACGGCAGATCAACATAGTGGCAGATCTTGGGATTTTGGGCAAACTCCCGGATGAGGTTAGAATCGAAGGTTGTAGGATACGAGTATAGAACCCGCAGCCAGCGAACTTCCGGTATCTCCGATAGCTCCCTAAGTAGCAAAGCAAGGTTCGCCTCATTAGGCAGATCCTTTCCATAGGCACTGGTATCTTGAGCAATGATAATCAGTTCCCTGGCACCTCGGGACGCCAAAGCTCTAGCCTCCGCAGCTATACTACCTATCGGTCTGCTCCTGTATGGTCCCCTAATCGAGGGAATCACACAATACTTACATGCATGGCTGCATCCTTCGGCAATCTTTAGGTAGGCACTATGGGGAGGGGTTGTGACCAGACGAGGCAGTTCTTTGTTTGCATAATCAAAGCCTGGAGGTCCTATGAACATTGGTTTTTGGCCCTGCCAGATGGCCTCCAAAAGTTCAGGCAAGCGATCTAGCCCGCCAGTCCCCATCATTCCATCGATCTCCGGAATCTCTTGCATTAGCTCCTGGCCATATCGCTGACTCAGGCATCCGGTTACTACCAAAGCTCTGCACCGACCAGTTTCTTTATAGGTGGCCATTTCTAGAATTGTGTTGATGGATTCTGCCTTAGCGGACTCGATGAAGCCGCACGTGTTGATTATGATCACATCGGCCTCTTCTGCTTCAGCAGTAATATTATAGCCGGCTGCCTCGAGACAGCCGAGAAGGGTCTCACTATCTACCAAGTTCTTCGCGCAACCTAACGATACCATACCAACTCGGATCCGTGACTTTACTTCCTCCAAGTCCGGCGGCATCAACTCCTGCGACATAAGTTGATCGCTCAATATGTTTTCACCCGTTTCTCTGCCAATAGGTAATGGGATTATCTGCAAGAAACCAAAGAAATGCGAACCCATTAGCGTCTAAGTACTTCTGCCTGCTGCAGGGGAACTCCTGCCCCCTTCAAATCAAGAACACTCATGGGAAAGGTTGTCTCCTGGCAGGGATGCAGCCCCATGGAGTGGAACATTTATTATCAGGCAAATCCCCAAATCTTCAAAGAAAAGTACTGGGAAAGGAGACTATATGTTACTCTTAGTCTTTCTTATTGCAGTTGCCATCCAAGTTTGGTCGTGGTCTTGGGCAACCTATCCCTTCTTGGCCTTGCTCATGCTGGCGGGACTCTCAATCAAAGGTAACTACATGCAGATGGCCCTGTTCTGGCAAGGACTCACTTGGGCCGGCTATCTCGCCCTTGATTCCCATAGGCCGCGTTATCAGGCGGAAAGCGAGGATCCCCTTGGAGCGGAAGAGATTCATCTTGCCCACCGAGCCCTCACTTGGCAGATAATTGCTGATCTTATTCTTCTCTGCACAGCCGTCTGGCTAAACACCTTGGCAAAGTTAACAAACGTGCAAGGCACCAATGCCTTGACATCTATACCTCTTCCTATCATATCTTTGGCAGAGTCAAAAGCCTGCTTCATGCTGGGCGCCACCTTCCCCATACTAAAAATAGGATCCTTTGGCCTCACTCATGGGAAGCTCTTATTCCCGTGGACGGATGGCAATACCTATGCTAGACTATTTTGGGTATCTGGCATCTTGGTAGCAACTTACCAGGTCGTGGCTTTAGGCCACATCTGTGTTCCAGCCCTTCAGTCTCTAGAAGCTACTATTATCGTTGTCGGGTCTGCACTAGCCGCAATCTATCTGCTAACCAGAGCCGGCTACACCTTGCCGTCTCTTTGGAGACCCACCCTCCGAGGGCTACTGCCCCCTGTGGGTGGAGCCATAGTACGTTGGGATCACAGAGTCTCTCTTAGGGCGCTCGATATAAGCATGTCCACCTTGCAGCTCTTAGGCAACGCCTGCATCGGATTTGAGGACAGGTGGCTGCATGCTGGCGAGGACCTTCTTCGAGCCATCCAAACCATCGCTAGATTGGGTAACAGGTCACAAAACCACACAGAACACCGGACAGGAGGTCATTCTTAGTGTTAACAACCCTTGCATTCTTTCCATTGGGAGCGGCACTGGTATTACTAGTGATCCCAAAAGACAATGTGAAGGTGATATATGGGCTCAGTATATTGATGACATGTATACCATTGCTCATGGTTCTCTATCTATGGCCAGCATTCATAGAAGATGCAACCCTATCTATACAGGAAACCACGGAATGGGCATCCACTACAGGCGTAACCTACGTCCTTGGAGTCGACGGGGTGAACCTTCCTTTTCTCACGATACTGACGTTTCTAGCCGTCTTGGCCAGCATCATACCGGGCCCGTCGACAGGGAAAGGCTTGGGGCGACGCTCTGCAATCCTGCTTGCATGGGAGAGCAGCCTTTTGGGTGCTTTCTTGGCCCAGGATTATGTTCTCTTCTTGGTCTTCTGGGCCCTTAGTACAGTACCCATCTACTTCTTGATGGAGCGCCGGAAGGAGGAGAATGCACTCGCGGCGGCCAAGACATATACATTATCTAGCCTGGTGAGCACAACAGCTCTAGCCGCGGGACTTTTGGTCCTATTCTCCTCTTTGATGGAGCCGGTTTTTGTCTCGGGAGAACTCAATGACTTAGCCGCAACCTACCTAAGCCCCGCCACCCAGTGGTGGATCTTCTTGGCGGTTTTTGTTGCCTGTGGCCTACGGCTGCCCATTTTCCCGTTCCATATCTGGCTGCCACTGACAATGTCTCGCTTATCTACTTCTACCATCATGATCTTGGTAGGAGGGTTCATACCCCTTAGCATCTATTGTCTATTGCGCTTTGCTCTAGCCATTTTATCCGATGCCGTCTCAGCCTTTTCCCTTATCCTGGCTCTAGCGGGGCTCGCCAATCTTCTTTTTGGCTCTCTAGCCTCTTTAGGCACAGATGACCACCACCGTAAAGCCAGCTACCAGATTATGATCTATACCGGCACAGCACTCTTGGCTACAGCTACCCTTACCCTAGACGGCATAAATGGCGCACTTTTTACAATGCTAGCTATGGTGTTAGCGATAGCCTATTCCATGTCCGTAGCTGTCTTGGTATCCCGTAACGCTAACCTAGATAGATGGCCATTAGTTCTCTATGGTCTTGATGCTGCCCTGCAGCTTCGCTTGCCGGGATTTGTCGGCTTTGTCGGTCTGGCACTGGCTTTTTCCGCGATATTCCGCAGCTATCGCAGCTTGTCCCTGGCCGTGATTGGAGCTCTACTGCTAACCGCCATCGATTACGGCCGCATACTATCACAAATACTGGCTAGCCCACCGCCAAAAGAATCAGGTGTAGCCGATAGTAGCTGGCCATCTTTGACGGTTGGTGCCGGTACAGTGGCCACCCTGCTAATCTTGGTCAGCGTCGTATTGGGCTTAAGATCTGAGCTGCTCCTGGAGGTATTGACGCCAGCGGTAAACCAGATCATGCCTCTTTTGAATTAACCAAGGCACCTTCAGAGTTCCTCAAACCCGACAGTAATTGAGTGGAGCAGCTCCTGGACAACGTGTTCGGGAGTCTTGCCCCGCAACCGACTTTCGGGCTTTAGGATCAATCGATGACCGAGGATCGGTATAGCTACATGTTTGATATCATCCGGAATGACATAATCTCTGCCCCGCATTGCTGCTAATCCTTGGCCTGCTCTAAAGAGGGCCAAGGAGCCCCTGGGGCTAGCCCCTAAGATCACATCACTGTGCCTACGGGTTCCCGCTACCAACCTGACGATATATTCCCTGACAGAGTCTTCCACATAAATTCCTCTGATCGCTTCCTGCAGATCGACAAATGTCTCTGGATCAGCACAAGCCTCAATGGCAGTAATGGGATGTGTATACTGAAGACGCATAAGGATCTCGTTTTCCTCTGTTTCGGTAGGATATCCGAGACTAATTCGCATGAAGAAGCGGTCCAACTGAGCTTCCGGGAGGGGGAAAGTGCCTTCGTATTCTACAGGGTTCTGGGTGGCAATCACTGCAAAGGGACGAGGCAGCAACCGAGTCTTGCCATCGACGGTAACCTGGCCCTCAGCCATACATTCCAGAAGGCTCGACTGAGTCCTCGGCGTGGCCCTGTTAATCTCATCTGCCAGCAAAATCTGGGACATCACCGGCCCAGGACGGAAGACAAACTCTCTTTCTACAGGATCGAATACCGAAACTCCCAGAACGTCAGAGGGGAGTAAGTCAGGAGTACACTGAATACGATTGAAAGTGCATCCTAAAGACAAAGCCATGGCCCTGGCCAAGATGGTCTTCCCTACTCCAGGGACATCCTCAATTAACACATGGCCCTCACTAAGCAAAGCCAAGAGCATTAGCTCCACTGATCGCGACTTGCCAATAATCACCCTACCAACATTATCTATAATCTGCTGGCAAATGGACTGCACCCGCAAGACATCGACTTCTTGTCTTTCCTCTGCTGGTGATTGCATTCACATGACTCTCCCTTCTGAACCACGGTTGCCAAAACCCACGAGGCCAAGGCCATTTCTTCATTCACTGTTTTCTACCTTACTCTGCCTTGAGTCCCGCATCATCAAGCCAAGCACCAACGCTTTCCATTACAGCTTGCCATAGTCTCTTTACCACTGGTCTGACCTCTGGTGAAAACGTGTCTTTGCTATAGCGAGCCCGCAAGTAGTATTCTGTAAACGCCCTGAGTTCGTCTTGAGCCACGTCTAATTTACGTTCCAGAGCCTGCAAATACTCCAAAGCGGTCTCGCCGGGTTTAGGCACCATACCATGCTGACCCAAAGTATCGATTAGCAGAAGAAAGAGATGACGAATGTACATCGCTGGAGCCGAAGGTGCTGAGGTCTTGGATACCCGCGCCATTTGCCGGGTACCGCTGGCTATCTCCGGCTTCGGTATATGCAAGCTCTTCAAGAGAACCCTGGTTCGACGCAAACTGGCTCTCCAGAACCTGATGAGCGTTTGGAGTGTCTCCCGTAACCATAGATAGGCATAGATGGGAACCCGCACCAAACCATGGAGTCGTTCCCATTCTTCGCTAAAGAACATGAAAAGTAACAGCCCCAACCCAACGAGGAGCGTACCCACAATTAAGATTACCCAAAAAAACGAGATCAACAGATAAAAAAGTGCCATCCACCAGCTCGGCTCGACGCCCTCCCGAGGCCCTATTTGTGTCGATGGACGATACGCAGATCGACTTCCCATGTCCTGCTCGGGCAAGGAAAACTGCAATCCCGCCCCAATCCACATGCCCACAGCCTCCATAGTGCCACTGAAGTCTAGCGGCGATAAGACAGTTGGGACCGAGCTAGCCACTACCAGCACAATCATGACGAAAACCAAACTACTCCACAGCCACTGCCGTGGTAACCTCCCGTATACCCGTATACCAACTTCCTCCCAGATAACCTGTAAGCGAAAAAGATATACTGAGGCCTGCAACAGCATGCCGGAAATTAGCAAAACGAGAGTAGCCACATTCGTTTTCTTCTCCCATCCCTGGAGCCCGCCTAACCGGTGGGCAAAGCCTTCAAAGGCTATGGCCCGGAAGAAGCAGGCTAGGAAAGCATAGAATAGCAGTCTACGGGCAAAATACCCGACGGCCCGAGCTCGTTCCCTACTGACCTGGTAATCCGATAGGAGAGACTCTGCCTCCCATGAGAAGGTAGCCGCGCCTTGATCCCCCACATCCCGGGCTATATCACCAAGCAGTGCAAAAGTTCCACCGTATCCCCTGGCAAGAAGCCAACCGGCTGCCACCAGGAGCAAAGATGTTAAGATATCGCGTTCTTGCCAAATAACGGCCGAAAAAAACGGTTCGGCGCCGCCCCAACCACCTAGACGTAGAAACCCATATGTTACCACCATCACTCCGATGAACTCTCCCAATCGTAAACTCATCGGCGTGCGCAAACGTCGATGCAAACCTGCAGCATAGGTGCTTCCCAAAGCTACTGCGGCACCTACGAATAAGAGCCACCAAGGGAACTTCGTCTCCGGCAAGAAAACCATCAAGTACTGCTTGGCAAGGGCTAGCAAACTGGTGACAAAGGCAGAGGCTAAAAGAGGCATGATCATCCTGCCTAGCCAATGGGTCTGCTCCGCAGCCATGGCCAGTAATGTATCCCTATGATGATTGTCTAAGGTCAAAGTGGCTTTGCTCCCTTCGAGATATTGCATGAATCTCCCACCTTGGATTCCCTTGGCAAGACAAACCCTATGCTGATCCCAGGGCAATCAGTTCATCTTTGCGCACTCGAAACAACTGAAGACTAGCTTCGGATGATTGGTGCAAGAGTTGTGAGTGCAGAATCTCACGACCAACAACGAAAACCAATACTTGATATCCCCTAGAAACTAGCGAAGCTGCGGTCTCTATCAACTGCACAGAATCAACGGGAGTGATGACCAACAAAGTCGCTCCCCAGCTTAGCTGGCTGGTCTCCCTAGCCAAAAGAGGCACAAAGTCTGGCCCCGGACGGCATTCCATACTTGCAAGGGTCTCCAAGATCACCATCAGGTGTGGAATACCTTTCCGGGGCAATAGCATTGTCGTAGGTTCCGCGCCCTTAACATCCGGTGCCACAGGCTCTTCCTCCCGACCAGAGACTTGTGCCTTTTGTATGTGAAGATGCCCGTTGGATATAAGCCCGAAAGACTCTCCCCATTGGCATAGACGATTGGCTAGACTGGCAGCTGTCTCGATAGCCAACTCACTATCCGAATACAGGGTATGAACGGAATAATCTTCCTCATTGAGATTCAGGAAGATCATGGTATCTACTGCAACTGTATGCTGAAATTGCTTCACTTGCAGCTCTCCGGTACGAGCCGTGAGCTTCCAATGGATGGATTGCCGACTATCACCGGATTGATAGGGTCTTACCCCAGCCAGACGAGATGGGTCATGGAAAATGGGTTGGCTAGTCTTGGTGTTCCCATAGGGTAGTCTTGAGGGCAACCCCAGCTCGGCCAGGGGGGAAATGCGAGGATAGACAATAATCTCATGGCTAGAGGAAATAGTCTCGGAAAACTGATGTAGGCCAAGGGGCTCACCCACAGATACATCCAAAGGGCCAGCAGCATAATAGCCTCTTTCGGAACCAGTGATAGAATAACTGACTGTAGTCTTGGCCCAAGGACCCAAAGACACTACCCAGCGTTGGGCTCGGCCGGCCTCCAAAGCCACGGGAAGGTGTTCATATCCCGAAAGCCAAGCTATGGGAAAGGCGGTTCTGTTGCAGAATACAATGCTTACCTCCGCTGTCTCACCAGGAAAAAGTCTCGTGGACTCAACTGTTCGGGTGATCTCCAGACCTTCGAAAGCATACCGAAGAAATCGACCTCCGCCCCAATATACCAAAGCCAAAGCAAAAAATACGATGTAGATGGCTTTCGCCGGGAAAAACAAGATCATAATGGCAAGAATGGTTAAGTACAGCTTCCACCAGTTCAAGGGTCCTCACCTCACCACCAGCAAGCTTTCCTTCTTAGGCTTCTGGGCTGAGCCCCGTACTCCTGCCTTGCGCCTCTTCCCTTCTGGCATGGGCAAAATGAAAAGCCCGCCAGGAAAAACTCCTGGTGGGCATCGATCTGGTGGACCCGAAGGGATTCGAACCCTCGACCTCTGCGTTGCGAACGCAGCGCTCTCCCAACTGAGCTACAGGCCCTTAGATACCTTATATTATATAGGAGTAGGGATTCTTTGTCTACCAGATATTATTCTTCACCTCCGGGTAGACTAAAAGTCGTGCCATGCAACTAGGAGGACCGATGTGGAAATCCGTATCACCGTTCCTATACTCAAAAACACTTACAGAACTTTCCTATCGGCATCGGAGCCAGAGGAATTCAAAGAACCCGTGGCCATCAATGATCATTACTCTGTTTACTTTAGTCAACGAAGCTTGCATCGACTTGTCTGTGACTTAAGATCCGGTGTCGATTGCAGCTGGGAATGGCATAAGCTCGCTCGCTTTGGTGCAGAACTAACTCAAAGGTCGGATTTCGCCCAACTATTATGTCCTGTCCATCTTGCTTCCCACTGGAAAGCAGTGGGAGTAATTCCGTACCCCCATCAGCTGCATACGGCGCATCGGGTTATTGAAGAAATGCGGGGCCGGGCCATTTTGGCCGACGAAGTGGGCCTTGGCAAGACGATTGAGGCAGGAATGATCCTAAAGGAATACATATTAAGAGGTTTGGTCCGCAGAGCTTTGATCCTCACACCAGTCTCTCTCTGCTGGCAATGGTTCGAGGAACTTCGGAGCAAATTCCGCATTCCCGTTACCCTCCAACGTAGTCAATACGACTGGTCTAGATGCGACTACTTGATTGCCTCCATTGATACCGCCAAGCGAGAGCCCCACAGAGCAGTGATTTTGGCCATGGATTGGGACATGCTCATAGTCGATGAGGCTCATCGCTTAAAGAACTCCAACACTCAGAACTGGAAATTCGTCAATGCATTGGAGAAAAAGTACTTTCTGATGCTAACAGCTACACCGGTTCAAAATGATCTCAAAGAGCTGTATAACCTGATCACACTCCTCAAGCCTGGCCAATTGGGCACCTACTCAAGCTTCAGGCAGCGGTTCGTAGTAGATAAACGTACCCCTCGGGACCCTGAGGCATTACGTTCGCTGCTTGGCCAAGTTATGATCAGAAACCGCAGGGGAACAGGAACCATTGAATTTACCAAACGAATCGTAAAACCAGTATCTGTGGAGCTTACCGCCGGGGAAAAAGAACTATAT
>JAAYRF010000256.1 GCA_012518905.1 Bacillota bacterium
ACAAGGCTAGTTCCATTATATACTCTAGCTGATCTTGCAGGGGGAGAGGAATAGATGTCTCAGCCTTATCACCATTATGAAGTAGTGTCTCAACTAGTGGAGAAGGCCGCTGCCGCTATGCACCTAGATCCCCAGGTTAAGGAGCTCCTTCGGGAACCTGTTCGTACCCTCACAGTCTCGGTCCCGGTTAAGATGGATAATGGTACAGTAAAAGTATTTCAGGGCTTTCGCTGTCAACACAATGACGTGTTGGGTCCCTTTAAGGGCGGAATCCGTTTTCACCCCGAGGCAGATGAGGACGAAGTTAAGGCGCTAGCTGCCCTTATGACTTATAAGTGTTCAGTGGTAGGTTTGCCCTTCGGCGGTGCTAAGGGCGGAGTCCTTTGTGATCCTTCCGAGTTATCTACCGCTGAGCTCGAAAGATTAAGTAGAGGGTTTATCCGTGCTATTGCTCCGATTATTGGGCCTGATAGGGACATTCCGGCTCCTGATATCAATACTAACGCCAAGACCATGGGCTGGTTTGTCGATGAGTATGCCCAGATTCAGGGAGCTTATAGGCCCGGTATAGTCACGGGCAAGCCCTTAGCCTTAGGAGGTTCTAAAGGGCGCACTGAAGCCACTGGCCGGGGAGTAATGTACGTAGTGCGGGAGGCCGCCCGGGCCTTTGGGCTGGATCTCGAAGGCGCCACCGTGGCCATTCAAGGGTTTGGCAATGTAGGAAGCTACACAGCTAAGAATCTCCATGATCTAGGATGTAAGATCATCGCCATAGCGGATATCTTTGGCGGCGTATACAACCCTGACGGTATTGACCCATATCCCCTTAAGGAATATGAGCAAGAGACTAGGTCAGTCAAGGGATTTTCTGATACAAATCCCATATCCAATGAAGAGCTTTTAGCTTTAGAATGCGATATTCTCATTCCCGCTGCCTTGGGCAATCAGATTACCAAAGAGAATGCCGCAAACGTGAGAAGCAAGTGGGTAGTAGAGGCTGCCAACGGGCCGACTACCCCTGAGGCAGATGTCATCTTGTCTCAGAAAGGCATCTTTGTAGTACCGGACATCTTGGCTAACGCCGGTGGTGTTACGGCTTCATACTTTGAATGGGTGCAGAACAACTACAACTACTATTGGCCCGAGGAAGAGATCGATAACAGACTGGAGCAGGTGATGACACAGGCGTTCTGGGAAGTTTACGGGGCTTACAAGGAGAAGGATATTACCTTGAGGATAGCCGCCTATATTGTGGCTTTAGGACGGCTAGAAGAAGCCATGCGGGCCCGGGGTTGGGTTGTATAAGAAAACAACACGTCTATCCTTTGGATCGAGTAGGGTGACGCCCGGTTGATTACCAGGTGTCACCCTACAAATAGTTGCCATGTATTTTCCACATTGGCTTATATCTAGCCCATAGCTTGCTCTAAGAGCCTTTCCGGAGGCTGTACCGGTGTGAGACTCAGCTCCTCGTGGCGATGACAGGCCACAAAGTGCTCTGGGTTCTCACGAGTTGGGACCAACACTGGTACTTCTTCGCTGCATCTAGGCACTGCATAGAGGCAGCGGGGGTGGAAGTGGCACCCCGGTGGCGCGTTAGAAGGATCAGGTACGTTACCTTCCAGGAGTATCTCTTCGGCCACCATATCTGGGTCAGCGTAGGGGATGGCAGATAGCAGTGCTTCGGTATAGGGATGACGAGGATTTTGGTATAGCTCCTCGGAATGGGTGAGCTCTACTATTCTGCCTAGATACATGACGCCCACCCGGTCACTAATATGCTCCACAACGCTTAGGTCATGGGCAATAAATAGATATGTCAGCCCCAATCTCTCCTGGAGCTCCTGCATGATATTTAATACCTGAGCCTGGACTGATACGTCTAAGGCCGATACCGGCTCGTCACAGATAATTAGCCTGGGGTGTAGGGCGAGGGCTCGAGCTATGCCGATACGCTGCCTTTGGCCACCACTAAACTCGTGGGGATACCGGGATGCAACTTCGCCTGACATGCCTACGGCCTCCAGAAGCTCCCTTACCCTCTCTAGCCGGTATTCCTTATCTCCCATCTCATGGACTACCAAAGGCTCCGCGATTAGGCGACCGATGGACATCCTGGGATTGAGGGAAGAAAAAGGATCCTGGAAGATGATTTGCATTTCTTTGCGTATGGCCTTCATCTCATCCTTTGGCAACGTACTTATGTCAATCATTTCTCCCTCTTTGCTGCGGAACTTAATGGTACCTGCCGTCGGTTCGAGGAGCCGTAAAATGGTTCGGCCGGTAGTAGTTTTGCCACAGCCGCTTTCACCTACAAGACCAAGGGTTTCTCCTTCCCGGATGAATAGATCCACCCCATCTACTGCTTTGGTATATCCTACAGTGGAGTGAAAGAACCCTTTTTTTATGGGAAAGTACTTCTTAAGACCCTTGACATCCAGCAAAATTTGCCTAGTATCTTTGGCCGATGCATCAGTAGTCGTCACGGCAAACACCTCACTTATATAGCCAACAACTGACATAGTGCCCTGGTTCAACTTCAGATTCCGGTGGCGATTCCCGCTGACATTGGTCTGTGGCTTCGGGGCAGCGGGGGGCAAAATAGCAGCCGGTTGGTAGATTATACGGGCTGGGGACCGAACCAGTGATAGGTACTAGCTTCTTACCCCTAAGTCCGATGAGGGGAATGGATTTCAAGAGTCCCTGTGTGTATGGGTGCAACGGATTATGGAACAGCCCCCGTACACTGGATTGCTCCACCTTTCTCCCCACATACATGACCAGAACCTCGTCTGCCATCTGACCGATAACACCTAGGTCATGGGTGATCAACATGATGGACATGCCATATTCCCGCTGCAGGGTGCGCATGTTGCGCAGTATCTTGGCCTGGATGGTGACATCCAGGGCTGTCGTGGGCTCGTCGGCGATGAGCAAGCTTGGATAACACGAAAGGGCCATGGCGATCATGGCTCTTTGCCTTTGACCACCGCTCATCTGGTGTGGGTACTCGTCTATCCGTCTTTCGGGATCCGGGATATCTACCTGGTCTAGGACTTCTATGGCCCTGGCTCTAGCTGTATCCTTGTCTACCTTCTGATGGAGCTGAATCGCTTCTATAATCTGATCGCCTACCGTATACACCGGATTGAGGGAAGTCATGGGTTCCTGGAAGATCATAGCTATGTGGCGGCCTCGGATGCTGCGCATCTCTGAGCTATGGCGATCCAGACCGGTGATATCCACAGTGCCCCCCTCCGGTGGGTAGAACGTGATCTCGCCAGAGACGATCCTCCCCCTTGGTTCTGGTAGAAGACGCATGATGGACATGGCGGTAACGCTCTTGCCGCAGCCACTTTCACCTACTACTCCAAGCACCTTACCTTTTTCTATGCCAAAACTCACACCATCAACGGCCTTAACGACACCTTGCTCGGTGAAAAATTGGGTGTGAAGGTTCTCAACTCTGATTAACTCATGATTAGTAGCCGGTTCTCTTTGTTCAACTGCCACCGTTATCCCTCCCTTTGTCTGCCGTCCCATCCATTAGTTGGAATATGGGTCTGCTGCGTCACGAAGACCATCGCCGAGGAAGTTAAATGAGAGTACGGCAAAGACTACAAACAAGCCGGGTAGGAGCAACCAGGGTCGTTCCAAGACGACGCTGACTTGCTGAGCCTGCTGCAAAAGTACTCCCCAGCTGACGATGGGTGGCTGGATACCTAGGCCTAAAAAGCTCAAGGATGTCTCCGCCAAGATCATCCCTGGAATAGATAGAGTGGCAACGACAATGATGTGACTTGCGGCATTAGGCAGCATGTGGACTAAAATGATCCGCCGATCCGACGCTCCCATGGCTTGAGCAGCAAGAGCATAATCTTCTTCTCGGTAAGCTAGGATCTTGGCTCGTACTTGACGAGCTAGTCCCGTCCAGTTGCGTAAGGAGAGAATCACCGAGATGGAAAAGAAAGTCTTGGCAGGGGACCATTCCGGTGGCAAGGCCGCAGCCAAAGCAGCCCACAACGGGATGTCCGGGAATGACATTAACAACTCCACAATGCGCTGAATTACGTTGTCTATTACCCCTCCATAGTAGCCGGAAACGGTACCCATAATCGAGCCAAGGATGATGGTGAGGGTTACCCCAAGCAACCCTATCGTAAGGGAGATCTGTCCTCCGTGGAGGACCCGGCTAAATAGGTCCCGGCCCAGATCATCGGTGCCAAAGAGA
>JAAYRF010000034.1 GCA_012518905.1 Bacillota bacterium
AGACTAAGTTCTACCTAGCTAGCACAAATCCTCTAAGCATCCTAGCTTATTCTACGTCATCTTACACCAACACATGACTTATGAAGCGGTAGCAATGCCCATAGGCATCCTCCTATGATCAAGATATGCTGGCGCAGTGGGGAAATCACCATCGCCGCTAGAAGGACAGCAGCCAATATTAGGATTGCTATGTCCCTATTGGGATATACATCCCTGATGAGTGTCCTTTTTCCACTGCTGCCGCTCTCTCCCTGAGTCGGGCTCGTAGATGGTCAAACAAAGTCGGCCATTGCTGGTACGGGTAATGCCAAAGATGAGATCCCTCGATTTTAGTGTTTGATTGAGAAAAGTCACCAGACGAGAATACTCGCCCTGCAAATCGAACTCGCCTCGGCCTAAAGCGCGCAAACCTCGTAGGCTGCTACCCACAGCCTTCCCCCTTTCCAACATAGCCCTTTTGAAGGGCCACGAGCCCTATATGCCTTCGTGGGCTCTCTTACAAAAGCTAGAGTGCCTCTCAAATCTCTCAAAGGTCTCCATCTTAGATGATACCAAAGCTCTGCAGCTCCTTGACAGCCTCTGGTGCCTGCAGATAGTGGTAAAGCGCCATGAGGTATTGCTGTTTTTCTTTATAGACGGCGCTTAAGAGCAGATGGGTATATTGGTTCTTCCCATCCAGCGCCAGTGATTGCTCAAGATGGTGTTGTGCCTGATCAAATTCGCCTAACTGTCCATACACAATGGCACAGAAGTTACGAGCCCATACGTTATCGGGGTCGAGTTCCATGATCTTGCCAAAATAGCTGATGGATTGGGCGAAGTCACCAAAGGCATAAGAACCGAAAGCAGCACAATTCAGCAATAACAAGTCTTTAGGTGATCGGCGAAGCTGGGTGAGCTTGTCCAAAATAAAGATGGATATGTCGTTAGCATAAGCATCTTCGCCGGCGATTTCAAATTCCTTAAGTGCCTCAGGCAGCCTGCCTAGATTGGCGAAAGCGATACCCCGCAGAAGCCGACCTTCAATACTGTCTTTGCTCAGATTATCAGCTACTACTTCTTGCCAGTCAACAGCCCGGGTAAAGGCCCCTCGAGCTGTTGCTGAAGTAGTCAGGCTAACGGTAACGGCCGATAGGCTAGTTAAAAGAATCAATGCCACCAGTAATGAAAGGGGCTTCTTGTAGAGCTGGCTCATCCCTAATATCTCCCCACTTTGTTTGCTAGACTACAAGCTCCGATCATCACGACCAACATAGTGATAACTGATGACCAAAACATCAACAAGGATAGCTGCGTTGCCAACTCAAGCAATCGAGGTAGAAATCTCTGAGGATTTAGTTGCCAATGGCTGATGGTTACCGTGGTCGCATTCGTGTTGGGGTTTTGGGTTGAATGATACAAGCGACCTACAAGACTCACAATGCAGATTGCCGAGCTGATGATGGCTACATATAGCAACAGATCCAAGGTCATGATGAGATCCCCCTTAGATAGCATATGCCGCTATCGAAAGGAGAGCTACCTTATTGTAGATTGATCTCTTTTACTTCGGGTAGGTTCGACAACTCCTCCAGTAGGCGCTCCATCCGGAAACTATAGGGAGTCTCTACTCTCATTTCGACATAGCACTCCCCATCGTCGGTGGTATCCAGTTTCATGGAGCGGATGTTCACCCGTCTTTGACCTAGATGGGTGGCTATGGCGGCAACTTGCCCGGGCTTGTCGGCAATATGCAGTCGTAAAGAGCGCTCTTCATGGGGTATCAAGTATTGCTCTAGCTTGTTGACTAAAGTCAGTACTGCCAATACCGTAGCTATCACGGCACCGAGATAGAATCCTGAACCGATCGCCAGGCCAATACCGGCGACGACCCAGAGGCTGGCGGCTGTTGTCAACCCTTTTATGCTTAAGCCCTCCCGCAGTATAGTACCTGCGCCGAGGAAACCTATGCCACTTACCACTTGGGCTGCCAACCGAGCGGGATCCCCCTGTACAGGGGCACCTGTGAAGCCATAGATAGAGAGCAGCATTATGAGCGTAGAACCCAAGCATACCAAAATATGGGTACGGAATCCGGCCGCACGTCCGTGAATCTCCCGCTCTAATCCAATTAGACCGCCGGCAGCTACAGCTAGCACCAGCCGGATTAGAATTTCCCACTGTGTTATCATTCGCATACCTCCATGTCCTCCGCCGA
>JAAYRF010000257.1 GCA_012518905.1 Bacillota bacterium
AATTTGCAGCCGTCTGAATTGAGCAAGCTGGCCCTTGTCAACTTCATAGCCGCCTATGCAGCCTCCCGCCCCCATGATATGAAGCGTTTTTGGCGAGGCCTTGTTCCTCCCCTTATGGTTACAGCTGTCTTTTTCGCGCTGATCATGCTGGAGCCTGACTTTGGAACCGCGGCATCCATTACTGGTACTGCGTTAATCATGCTATTTGCTTGCGGCGCCAGGGTTTTGCACTTATTTGGAGTCGGTGCGGCGGCTGTACCCTTGCTAGGGGTGATGGTTTGGCGGGAACCTTATCGGATGGAGCGGATCTTGTCGTTCCGTGACCCCTGGGCTGACCCGATGAATACGGGGTGGAACATCATCCAATCACTTTTGGCCATAGGCACCGGTGGTCTCTTTGGGTTGGGCTTAGGTAGCAGCCGCCAGAAGTTCTTTTACCTGCCCGAGCAGCATACTGACTTCATCTTCGCCATTTTGAGTGAAGAGTTGGGTTTTTTGGGAAGCAGTGTTACGGTGCTCTTGTTTTTCCTCTTGGCTTGGCGAGGCTTTCGTATCGCTTTGCGGGCTCCTGACTTGTTCGGCTGCTTCATGGCTGTGGGTATTACCTCCATGATTATTCTGCAGGCTGTGCTGAATATTGGCGTGGTGAGTGGAATCTTGCCAGTGACGGGTGTGACTTTGCCCTTTATCAGCTTCGGCAGCTCTTCTTTGGTGGTCAGTTTGGCAGGTGTGGGGATATTGCTCAACATATCTAAGCGAATTCGCTAACCATTAGCAATTGGGGTGAAGACTGTGCGTGTACTTATTGCTGCCGGTGGCACTGGAGGGCATATCTATCCTGGCTTGACCATAGCCGAGGAGCTGAAAAGGCGGTTCTGCCAGGTGGAGATTGTCTTTGTGGGCACCGAGTATGGGCTGGAGAAGGACATTATCCCTCGGGCGGGATATCCTCTGGAACTCATCTCCGTCCAGTATTTTCGCCGAGCGCTTTCCCTAGAGTCAATCAAGACCGGTATAGTAGCCTTGCGGGGTCTTAGGCAATCTTTTGCGCTCATAAGGGAGTTTGAGCCAGATATTGTCGTTGGTACCGGAGGATATGTGGCAGGACCGCTGCTTTTGGCGGCCGCTTTACGGAAAGTGCCTACGCTGATCCAGGAGCAGAATGCCTTACCGGGAGTAACGAATCGAATCCTAGGGCGGTTTGCTCAGTGCATTGCCCTTGGTTACCAGGAGGCTTCCCGCTATTTCCCCCAAAACCGGGTAATCGTCACAGGAAACCCCATTCGAAGGGAAATCACCTCGATAAAGAGGGCTGAAGCGCTAGAGCGACTACAACTAGACCCCGCCCGTCGCACCATCATAGTTTTTGGTGGTAGCCAAGGAGGCCTTAGTATTAACCGAGCCATGAGGGAGCTGGCTCCCCGTTTCAATCAGTTGGACTCATTGCAGGTAATACACCAGACTGGCAAGAGGAGTTACGAAGACATGGCCAAGGAAGTGCTGGGAAGAACCGGGGTAAGTGTTTCGAACCAACTACCGGAGATGGCGGTAGATGGTTGTATTCGAATGGTTCCTTACATTTACGATATGCCAGCGGCCTTGGCCGCCGCTGACTTGGTTGTGGGTAGGGCCGGTGCCCTATCGCTGGCCGAGATAACTGCGAGAGGGTTGCCGGCTATCCTGATTCCCTTTCCCTATGCGGCTGAAAACCATCAGGAGAAGAATGCACGGGTACTGGAACGGGCAGGAGCTGCTAGAGTATTGCTAGATGCAGATGTTGACGCAGATAGTCTGGGAGACTTGATTCTATCTTTGCTGGACAATCCCAGGCAGCTTAAGAGCATGGCGGTAGCTAGTAGGAGCCTCGGTAGAGTGGATGCCACCCGGGCGATTGTCGACCAGATTGAAGCTTTGACGGCACCGATGTGAACTTGGTCTATTAGTGGAGAGGGCGCACAATCCCTGGCCCTTGCATATCATGTAGTATCCTTGCCCCAAGAGAGAAAAGGATAAGGAGGGCAATCAGTGGATGGGGATACTCATGAAGCAGGGGCCTTTACATGTGCACTTTGTAGGTATCGGTGGCATTGGAATGAGTGGCATAGCTAGGCTATTGGTGGAAATGGGCTGGCGTGTATCGGGCTCCGATCTCACCGATTCATTTAAGACCACTACTTTGGCGGCTTTGGGGATTGACGTGCATATTGGACACCAAGCACAAAACGCCACTGGGGCTGACCTCGTTGTTTTCTCATCTGCAGTACCACCGGAGAATTGTGAGGTGGTTTTTGCGCGGCAAGAGGGAATTCCAGTTATTGCCCGAGCTGAGATGCTAGGTAGACTCATGGAAGATAAGTACGGTATTGCCGTTGCTGGCAGTCATGGAAAAACTACCACCACATCTATGATTGCTCT
>JAAYRF010000258.1 GCA_012518905.1 Bacillota bacterium
GCTGCAATATGGGGAGCGTTGTATAGAAATGAACGACCTTCTGCAATCATTGCACCCCACTCCGGCGTCGGCGGCTGCGCCCCAAGGCCCAAAAAACTCAGTGTAGCCGCTGACATAATAGATGAAGCAATACGCATAGTTGCATAGACTATCACTGGTGCAAGGCAATTGGGCAAGATGTGCTTGAATAGAATCCTAAAATCTTTACATCCCATGGCTTTAGTTGCAGTAATATACTCACTATCTTTAATGGCCAAGACTTGCGCCCGAACAACGCGGGCAAAGGTGGGTATAGACCAAATGCCAATTGCAGTAACCACGTTCCACATCCCAGGGCCCAGTGCCGCTACAACCGCGATGGCCAAAAGCACGCCGGGAAAGGCGAGCATCACATCGATTATCCGCATGATTATATTATCTAGCCGTCGATAGTAACCAGCCATTAGTCCCAATGTGACGCCAAAGATGAGCCCCAAGGCCACAGAAGACAAACCCACCATTAAGGAAATGCGGGAACCATATAGGAGCCGACTGAGTATATCCCGTCCAAAGCTATCGGTGCCCAAAGGATGCCCTTTGGTGCCAATAGGCTTAAAGCGCATGGCTAGATTCTGTTCATAGGGATCATGGGGTGCTAGCCAACCAGCAAAAACGGAAGCCAAGACCAAAAGTATGAGTACGCTAAGGCCAAACATGGCCGGCTTGTTGCGCCGCAAACGATGCCACGCCCGATGCCACTGAGAATATGCACGCCTATCTTGTACTTGAATACTCCCTTGCCTTACCACAAGCTCGGAAGACATATCCATTCACCTCCTTTCTAATCGTAACGGATGCGTGGATCAAGCATTGCATAAGCTATGTCTACCAACAGATTAATCAACACAAAGGTTGTTGCTACCAGCAAGACCGCACCTTGAACAACGGGGAAATCCCTGGAGGTGATGGCCCGCACCATCATGCGTCCTACGCCATTGATGGCAAATACCGATTCAGTGACAACTGTGCCACCGAGCAGGCCACCAAAATTTAGACCCATCACCGTGATCACCGGTGCCATGGCATTTCGTAGGACATGTTTGCCAACGGTCGCAACCTGGCTTAGGCCCTTGGCCCGAGCAGTACGTACATAATCTTGCTGCATCACTTCCAGGATTGAGGACCTTGTGATCCGGGCAATCAGGGCAGCCGTCCCTATGCCCAAGGTCAGTGCCGGAAGGACCAACTGCTTTATACCTGCTATAGTCCACCACTCACCGTTATAGCCGGCTACAGGCAACCACCTAAGCCGCACTGCAAAGATGAGCATTAGCATGAGACCTATCCAAAAACTGGGTAGGGAGATCCCCAAGAGAGCCACAATCATGCTTAGGGAATCAAAGAAGGAACCTTTCCTCACCGCTGACACAATGCCGGCACTGAGTCCTATCACCGACGCCACGATCATGGCTGCTATGGACAGAGCCAGTGTATTGGGGAAGCGGGTTCTTAGCATTTCGGCAACAGGTTCTTCCGATTGCACCGAAGTCCCTAGATCACCTTTGAGGGCACCTCTTACAAACCTCCAATACTGTACATAGACTGGATCATCTAGCCCTAGCTTGGCCCGCAGTGCCGCGATATCCGAGGCACTAGCCATTGGTCCCGCCAGGATCTCCGCAGGATCACCCGGAGCCATATGCATCACTAGAAAAACAACTATTGATATACCAATAAGAACCGGCAGCAGCATCAGAAGCCGCCGCTTTATGAAATCAATCAATCAGTGTTCACCTCTTGGTTGCTCAGATTCCATTTCTGGATATTTTATCATCATTTCGGTCGGGATGAAAGAGCTATAGGGCGAAATTCGCCATGTATACCGGAATACATGCGAAATGGAGCATTCACAGTGAGCCAAAACGGGGAATCATGCATTGTTGATTGTAAGACGCTGAATATTCTTTCGCACAATGTGTCTGTTAATACAGGCAAGAGCTGACTGGCGTAAACGCGTCTAGTTATTAGTGCAAGGCGGCAGGGAACCGTCGCAAACTAAATGGCTGGATAAGATTATTGACAGTGGGTATAATATGTGATACAAAACATGTAGTCACAACAACTTAATATACAAATTCCATGAAGAGGAAGAGTATGCTGGTTTTTTGTTCCACAGAGAGTTGGTATTGTGCTGAAAGCCAATGTTCAAAGGCTGGTTGAAAATCACCTCTGAGAAGCAGAGCTGAAATGTATACTAGTAGGCGATGTAGGTAGTCCACCTTTACAAGGAACGCGTATTATAATGTACGTTGATGAGTGTTATAAATTGATTTCTGTATTCAATTTATAAAACTAGGGTGGTAACGCGAGTACAACTCGTCCCTTTGGGGGACGAGTTTTTTTAATAGTACCCACGCATGGCGCGTAACTTGGCGGTGAAAGCCCGCTACCCGATTAAAATAGGCAATTAGGGGGCGTATTATGGAAAGCGATATTGGTATTATTAGCTGCATTCATGATGTTGGAAAAACAATTGGGAGGTTCTTAAAATGGAAAAGCTGGGCAGAGGACAATTATTGTTTGTTAGTCTAATGATATTTTCAATGTTTTTTGGTGCAGGAAACCTGATATTCCCACCTCAATTAGGGCAATTGTCAGGAACAAACATGCTTGTCTCAATGGGAGGGTTTTTGATTTCGGCGGTAGGTCTTCCAATACTTGCGATTGCTGTAGTTGCCAAGGCTGGTGGACTTCATGTGCTGGCAAATCGTGTGCATCCGGGATTTGCCCTTGCCTTTACGGTTTTGATTTATTTATCAATAGGACCTTTCCTAGGTATACCAAGAGCAGCAAGTTTGGCCTTTGAAATGGGGATCTCGCCATTTTTGCCAGATGCATTAGGTGAAAGTCATCTGCCATTATTCATATATACTGTAGTTTATTTTGGGATAGCCTATTGGTTATCTATGTCACCATCAAAACTCGTAGATAGATTTGGTAAGGTTTTGACACCTATACTATTGCTCTTAATAACAGGGGTATTCGCAGTTAGTTTGGTTAAACCCATAGGGGTATTTGCAGCACCAATTGGTGACTATGCGCTGTTCCCTCTGCTCAAAGGATTCCTAGACGGATATCTGACAATGGATGCTATAGCAGCCCTCAATTTCGGCATTGTTATCTCTAGTGTCTTAACGGGAATGGGAGTAACAGAAGAAAAAGAACTTGTATCAAACACGATAAAAGCAGGGGCCATAGCAGGAGTGTTATTGGCAATTATATATGGGATGCTTGCATATTTGGGCGCTGTTTCACAGATAAGGTTTGGAATAACTGAAAATGGGGCCCAGACACTTACAAATGTAGTGTTGTACTTGTTTGGAGAAAAAGGAGCTATTCTGCTGGGGGTAGTCTTCTCCCTTGCTTGTTTGACAACATCAGTCGGACTATTAACTTCCTGCAGTCAATACTTTGCAAAGCTAATGCCAAGTATTTCATATAAACATCTTATTACGGTACTCTCTGTATCGAGCATGATATTTGCAAACGTAGGCTTGACACAAATTCTCAGGATTTCAGTTCCGGTTTTGACCGCCATATATCCAATGGCTATTGTCCTGATGGTACTTGGATTTCTAGATGAGTTCTTCAAAGGAAACTCTTATGTGTACCTATTTGCTATGATATGTACTTCGTTTGTCAGCATCTTGGAGGCCTTAGGACAGTTTGGGCTAGAATCTAGTGTCCTCGGTGGTCTACCATTTTATTCAAAGGGGCTTGGCTGGATTATCCCGGCAGCTGTTAGTGCAATAGCTGGATGTTTTTATGGGAACCTAAAAAACAAGGGGCGAAGTAAGGTATTTGCTCGAATCACAAACCAAGAGAAGTAAGCGTCAAATACTCCCCACCTAGCTCCCGCCAATATTCATGGGACAATAGTTAGTGGTATTATGATACAATATGGTTGATTATGGCAATACCCAATGACAAATCTGAGAATAAGGAGATCTGACACCATGGCTAAAAAAGCTTTGATTGTTCGGGGTGGTTGGGATGGCCATCAGCCAGTAGAAGTCTCTGAACTCTTTCGCAACATGCTGGTTGAAGAAGACTTCGAGGTAGAGATTGCCGAGACACTCGATGCCTTTCTGGACGTAGAGAAGCTAAGGTCTTTACACCTTATTGTCCCGGTATGGACCATGGGCCAAATCACGAAAGAGCAAGTGTGGCCAGTCTTGGAGGCTGTAGCAGAAGGGGTAGGGCTGGCCGGATGTCATGGTGGTATGTGTGATGCCTTTAGGGAGTGTGTAGAGTGGCAGTTCATGACCGGAGGGCAATGGGTAGCCCACCCCGGAGGGGCTGACGTGGAATACACTGTCAACATAAAAAGAGGCTCCAGCCCCATTGTTGAAGGGATTCAAGATTTCGCCGTTAAGAGTGAGCAGTATTATGTCCATATTGATCCAGCCATCGAAGTTCTCGCCACTACCCGCTATCCCGTTGCGGATGGTCCACATTCGGCCAATGGCGAAGTGGATGTCCCGGTGATCTGGACCAAGCGCTGGGGCAAAGGAAGAGTATTCTACAACTCCTTGGGGCACCATGCCGATGTATTAGAGCCTTTCCATGTCAAGACCATTATGCGCAGAGGATTCTTGTGGGCGGCTGAAGGCAAAGATATTGCCGTAAACAGCAACGATGAGAGCTACGTTGAGGCCATAAAGAGAATGTTTTGATGAAAGGAAAGGGCATTATGGAAAAAGTAAAAGTAGGTATCATCGGGTGTGGCAACATAAGCGGCATCTATCTTGAGAACTGTACCCAAACATTTGAAATACTAGAGGTCGTTGCCTGTGCAGATTTGGTGCATGAGCGGGCCGAGGCCAAAGCAGAGGAGTTTGGCATTAAGGCTTGTTCCGTAGACGAATTGCTTCTAGATCCAAAGATTCAAATCGTCCTCAATTTGACTATTCCCAAAGCCCATGCTGAGGTCTCCTTGGCAGCGTTAGAGGCCGGTAAGCACGTATATGTGGAAAAGCCCTTGGCCGTTACCCGGGAGGATGGACAGAGAGTGCTTGCCCTCGCGAAATCAAAAGGGCTTCTAGTTGGCGGCGCACCGGACACATTCCTGGGGGCCGGTCTGCAAACCTGCCGGAAGCTAATCGATGACGGCTGGATTGGTGAACCCGTGGCTGCAACGGCCTTCATGACCTGCCCTGGCCATGAGAGTTGGCATCCCGATCCTGAGTTTTACTATGAGATTGGTGGAGGCCCCATGCTGGATATGGGACCATACTATCTGACAGCTCTAATATCTCTGCTTGGCCCTGTAAGAAGGGTGACAGGCTCCGCCAGGATCACATTTCCAGAAAGAGTGATCACCAGTCTGCCCAAATATGGAAAGAGGATCAAGGTTGAGACACCGACCCATATTGCCGGCTTACTGGATTTCCAAAATGGTGCCATAGGAACCATCATCACCAGCTTTGACGTATGGAGCGCTAAGCTTCCCTGGATTGAGGTCTACGGTAGCGAAGGGACCTTGAGGGTTCCTGATCCAAACACCTTTGGAGGCCCTGTGTATATCCGTCGACATGATGCCAGTGAATGGACAGAGATACCCTTCACCCACGGCTATTCTGATAACAGTCGGGGGATCGGTGTAGCGGATATGGCCTATGCGTTATCTACCGGAAAGCTGCATAGAGCCAACGGCGAAATGGCCTACCATGTGCTAGATATCATGCATGGCTTCTTAGATGCTTCCGAAAGTGGAGCCCACTACATCCTGCCTAGCTCATGCTCTCGGCCGGAAGCATTGCCTCTAGGACTTCCCTGGGAGGGCCGCTGAAACTATTGGTCTAACTCTTGACACCCTGGCCATTCCTCAAAGCCTCTAATCTCCGGCAGAAACTGATACGTGCCTGGTCTCTGAAGTGTTGGCATACTCAAGGAACAGCCCTGCCTTTTGCCTCATGGACAAGGCGCCCTTAGGGCACCACAACGTATTTCAGAAGAGGGCCAGCGGTCTTCAAATCAACTAGGTCAATATTGCCTGTCCCGTGGTATAGCATCAAATCACGCAGCAGATCATACAAAACATCGTAGTCCAAATCGTCAGAGGCCGGAGGACTTGGCCCATGCTGCACAAAGCACTAACTCCCGGTACTAGAGTACCGCATGATCCCACCCCGCCATACCAGAGATGCCAGCATTACAA
>JAAYRF010000259.1 GCA_012518905.1 Bacillota bacterium
CTCGCCAAGCGCGTTTTGGTAGGACTGCCCTTCAAAGTTAAGAGTGCCGGGATAAACACTAGGGAGATGATCAGTGCTACCATCACACCAAAGCCAGTGAATATCCCAAAATCCCGCATTTGGACGATGCTGCTCGTGATATTGGAGGCGAACCCCGCAATGGTAGTGGCCCCCGCCATTATCACAGCCACACCCACCGATAGCAGTGTTGCCTTAACAGCAGCAGCCGGTGACGAGCCCTTCGCCATTTCATCTCTATGGCGATCAATAATATAGATGCCGTAGGCATTGCCCAAACTGACGAGAATAACAGGCATCACCGCGTTCAAAGGAGAAAGCTGCTTACCCAAAGACCCCATTAGTCCCACTGTCCAAATCACACTGATCAATACTGTGGTAAAGGGAAGCAGCACACCTTTGACATCACGAAAGTGCAAGAATAATACTGTTGCAACCAGTAACAAGACAATGGGAAACAGCACCTTCAGATCAGCTACCATGGATTTTGCCAACACATCGTTAAGCACCGGTGTTCCCGTTATATAAAGCTCTTCAGGGCCGGCAAAATCTGCCACTAGCTCCTGCACCTGGACAGCCACTTCAATGGAGTCCTCTGCCGGGTCTACTTCAATGATCAGCAAGGCTGCCTTACCATCAGCAGATACCATGCTTCCCGAGTACATGGGATCCGCCATTACCCTTGACTTAATGAAGGCCAACTCTTCCGCTTGGCTAGGTATATCCCCGATAAGTGCAGCAACCTCGATCCCCCATTCACTACCCCGGACCTCTTCGATATTGGTGATGCTCCGAACGCGATTGATGCCATCTAGCTCCTCAATCGCCCGGGTCAGCTCCTGAATCCGAGTCAGAGTGCCGTATTCAAATATGTCGGGGGCACTGACCGCCACCATGATGAACTCTGCACTACCAAAGACATCTTCCACTGCTTCATAGGTCAGTACCTGGGGGTGCTCAGCGGGGAAGAAGTCTTTGATGTTGGTGGTCATCTGTACCGTCCGAGCTTGATAGGCAAAGAAGCCTGTCAGAAGCAGTACCACCGCCACAATCTTCTTAGGGTGACGCCGAACTAGATTAGATAATGAGTGCATAGTTGTTTTTCCTCCTACTATGAATGAGATCTCACTCATCCGCTGACATAGGCAGACACTTGCCTTTTCGTCGAATCCTACTAGCCACTATTCTTTTTCCAAGCCCTGCATATAAAGGGTCATTAAATCCTCCGGCGCCCGCTTCAGCAACTGCCTCTGTTCATCGGTATTATCCATTGCCAGTGCTTTGGTAACAACTGCCTCTACCGAGCCCCACAGAGCCGTGGCCACAAGGGTTCTGTCCCCAGGACGAATCTCCCCCTTGGCTGCGGCCTCGTCAAGCAGACCCTGCAATTTTTCTGGAACACCCTCAATGAACTCTTTGATTCCACTCCGTTGGCGATCAGCAGGAGCATATCGCTCTCGTACCATGATTTGCCCTACCCACGGATTCTCCATGATCTCTTGGAAGTGCATGGTAAGCAATTGACGCATTTTCTCCAGAGCAGGCAAATCCCGGGAAGCCAGTTCGTTATAACAGCGATAGCGTTTATCGACCTCTACCTGGAAAATGTAGTCTAGGATTTCATCCTTATTGCGGAAATAATTATAGATGGTGCCCACGGCAATCCCGGCCTGATCTGCGATCTTATCGGTAGTAGCATAGTGATACCCCAACTGAGCAATGACTTGGATCGCGGCCTCCCGAATTAGCTCTCGTTTGTCTAGTGGATTTGTCACAGCCTCCCTCCTCCGGATGCTGACAATCTATGAATGAGATCTCAGTCATGCACCATTATAGCCATATGCGAGGAATGCGTCAAGGATTTTCCCTTTCTGGAAACTACTCTAGCCAGTCGCCTTATCTTTCTCGCTTTCCACCAATGATTGGGATAGCTGTTCGTAGAGCATTCTCGCTAGTCCTGTTTCTCCGGAGTCGGCCATGATCTTTGCCCATTCTTCATCCAGCATCCCTCGGAAAATCTCTTCTGCTTTGCTCTCGTCCAACACTCCCTCACCTCGAGGCACTGTCCGTTGCATGGCCGAGACTACCTGTTGCACAAACAAGGCTTCTAGCTGCAAGGCGGCGTCCCACAGCTGCCGGCGTTGCTCTTCAAGGCTCATCTTTTGCATGGCACCGTCGGTATTCAACGCCGCCTTACGACTTGCTGCCTCGACACGCTGCTCAAGCCTCTTAGTGCTGGATCTCGCCAGGGCATCCTCCAGATGGGCGCCAAAGGTGTTGGAGGCCGGCTGGGCAGCCCCTTGCCTCGTCCGAGGTATTCCTTCTGAGCGGATTACTCCGCCGAGCCCTATTTTGCCTGTATTCAACCTGCTGGCTAGGTCTCCCAAGATGACCTAGCTTCCCTCCTTCCTCGTAGCACGTAGCATGTCATATACCACTTTAGATAATCTCCAACTGCCCATACAAGGCACCAGCTTCCTTAATCGCCTGCAATACAGCGATAATATCCCGGGGAGCTGCACCTACGGCATTTAATACATTGACTAGATCTCCTATGGTAGCCGCCCCCAAAAGTACCAGCGGGGCCTCTTCTTCCTCCACCTCTAGGTAAGTAGTCTCCTGCACAGCCGTTTCTCCAGGAGAAAAGGAGGGGGGTTGTACAACTTCTTTTTGGGTGCTGATAGTCACACTTAAGTTTCCATGGGCTACAGCCACTGTGGCAATCCGTACAGCTTGACCGATTACAACAGTGCCTGTCCGCTCGTTGACTACCACTCGGCCAGCAGTATCCGGCATTACTCTTATCTCTTCTACTTCTGCCAAGAAGCTGATGACATTATCTCGGTAGCCAGGCGGTATCGTCAACAGTATAGAGCCAGAGTCCAGGGCTTCTGCAGTACTAGTCCCGAAGGCGCCATTAATCTCTTGGGCAGTGCGGGAGGCTGTTGTGAAATCTGCACTATTGAGAATTAGTCTGAGTCTCCCATCACTAATGGCGAGGAAGTCTCCTGGTACTTCTCGTTCCACAATGGCTATATTGGGTCCCCGGGCAATGGTAGGATGGTTTTTTTGAGCTTGGCTGCTTCCGCCTCGCACATTAAAACCTCCAATGGAAAGCGGCCCTTGGGCAACAGCATATACCTGGTTATCTGCACCCTGCAAAGGGGTCTGCAGGAGAAACCCTCCCTGCAAACTCTTAGCATCGCCGATGGAGGATACCGTTACATCCAATTGGTCTCCCACCCGGGCAAAGGGCGGCAAGTTGGCAGTCACCATCACCGCTGCAATATTGCGAGATCGAAGGTCCTGGGGTTCGATGGTAATGCCAAACCTGCTTAGCATATTGGCAACCATACGCACACCCGCGCCCCGGCCGTCTCCCGTCCCATCCAGACCGACAACTAAACCCAAGCCCGTTAGTTGATTCTCCCGTATCCCTTCAAAACGTGCAATATCCTTAATCCGTACACTGGGGCTAACCACACTTGGTAAGAAAGCTGGCTGCCCTGCTTTGCTAAACTCCTCTATAATACGCCCTTCATTCAAGGAATCTATCTCCTGGGTATCTATTGTCGCCTCTCCCGGCAAGACCACAACCTCCGCCTCCGAAGGCGCAATTCCTTCGGCCATTGCCATAGAGCTGCCCATCAGAACTATACCCAGGATAACTAAAAAGATCGCTGTCTTACTTGTGAGCCGGCTAATCACCATTGCCCACCTTCCTTTCGGAGCCATGCAGGTCATCTAGAAAATCCAATTCAAGATCTGAGTCAGGATACCGGGTTTTTTCTGACCTCCTAAAGCACCTGAGCCTTGGTAAGAGATGCTGGCATCAGATACATAGGTCGACAAAACAGAATTGTCAGGAGCTATGTCTTGGGGCCTGATTACACCCCGCACGATGATCTCTTGGTCCTCTCGGTTTACAGTAATGCTCTGGTGTCCTTCAATGACCAGATTGCCATTGGGCAGTACTTCCACCACTTGGGTAGTCATCTTGGCAGAAAGACTGCCTCCTTGAACGTTCTTGCCACCGGTTTGCCACCCATCTTTAGAGCTTGCCTTGGCCAAGGGGATGAAATCCAAAACGCCTAGGCCGGGTCCGAATTCTACAGAACTATCCTTACCCGTAGATGTTTGTGTCGATTGACTCGCTTGGGAACGCTCTACAATAATAAGGGTAACTAAATCTCCCACATCCCGGGCCTTTAGATCTGCAAAGAGAGAAGCTTGGCTATCTTGCCATAGAGAGGCCGCGAGAGACGTTTGGGTAACGAGCAGGCAAGCAAGCAGTACCGTAAGTCCTCCCGTTAATCTAGGCCCATACCTCTTCTCTCTGAAAAACTCCCTTTTCATGCTGGTTCCTCCATTTCTTTCCCACTATACTTCCGGTTACCACTTGGGATAGAGCTCCAGCGATACTATGCCATCACCAACAACCCGAGCCGTAATCTCGCGCTGGGATGCGGCATTTTTTACTCGGATCAAATCGCCTAATCTGCCATTCTGTAAAGCAATACCCAAAGTCTCAACACTAATTGTCCCGGACTGGGCTCTGATAACCACAGAATCACCGGCTTGCACAAAAATAGGCATCTTCACGTCTTCAGCTTGGGCCGAAGCGTCTGTTTCCATAGCCACCTGTAACTCTATGCGAGCCTGAAAGGTGCGGAACCTTTGCCCATCCACGTAAAGGCCGATACCAACCCGATAACTACCCGGCTTAGTCGGAAGGCTATCCATGCGAAACTCCACATCTCCCAACGGTGCTATCACGGGAAGACCTGCTCCCGCTTCCACAGCTACATGCAACCCGTCCTGTATCGACTCATAGATCCGCTCTCTCACAGCCTCTGTGACCATGGAGGCAGTGATGGTCTGGGTAGCTGTTGTTACCTTGATAGAGCCACCCGGTGGGGGAATCAATACCACCGTACTGGGGTGGATTCCCGCTTGGCGCAGTCGCACTTCGATATGACCGGTGGCAATCATCCGGGAATTGCCCGGTAGGGGCGCTCGGCCCACATGCAAGCCGGCTAGCGCTGCCGGGGTATCATCTTCTACATGGCTTTCAATGTCGGCAATCTCACCTAATGTGATGGATGTTCCCGTTACCTCTGCCTCAGGCCGAAGGTAAATAGTGGCTATAGGGTATTCACTGGCGGACGCCAACACAATGGATGGCAAGCCCAGGGCTAAAATGGCTGCCAATAGCGCTAGGCCCATGGACCTGCTTCGAATGAGATAGATACGTAGGCTATACCCTTGCTTTTCCTCCACGGGCCTCACCTCCTACCAGTAAGCTCCTATTATCGTCTCAAATTGTTGGCCGTCTGCAGCATATCATCGGAGGCCTGAATCGCTTTGGAATTGGTCTCATAAGCCCTTTGGGCAACAATCATGTTTACCATTTCCTCAACTACCTGTACATTGGACATCTCAACATAGCCCTGGGCAAGGGCACCAAAACCGTCTAGGCCAGGAGTACCCTCAATTGGATCTCCCGAAGCAGCCGTCCGAGCCAGGAGGTTTCTTCCTAGATTTTGCAGACCCGCTGGGTTGACAAATCGGGCCAACTCTATCAGGCCGACGGAGGTCTGTTCGTTCTCCCCGGCGTTCAAAACCGACACAGTACCATCTGTACCGATGTTGATGCTGACTGCGTTTTCTGGGATGATAATCTCTGGCTCAAGGCTAAACCCATCAGATGTAGAAAGGCGCCCTTCTCCATCCCTCTTAAAGGAACCATCTCGCGTATAGGCGATGGTCCCATCGGGCATGAGCACCTGGAAAAAACCCTCACCTTCAATTGCTAGATCCAAGGGATTATCTGTCTGGCGAAACCCTACCTGGGTAAAGACTTTCTGGGTAGCTACTGGTCTCACACCATGGCCTAGCTCAATACCGGTAGGGATCTGGGCACCCGCGGTCACAGGGGTACCGGCGTAGCGGATTGTCTGATAGAGTAGATCTTGAAAGTCTACTCTGCTCTTTTTGAACCCCGCAGTGTTAACGTTAGCTAAGTTGTTGGCAATAGTGTCAATACTAAACTGCTGACCAACCATACCAGACGCGGCGGTCCATAGAGAACGCATCATTGGCTTGTCCTCCTCATACACGCCACATCAGATTGGAGATCATGAAGGATGAACGTGGAGCTGCATCCGTCGCTCAGCAGCTCTCGGGCCTCTGCTCGGCAGTCCTGCCCTTTACTAGTCTTATTCTCTCCGATTCTGTGGCGCATTCTCAATTTTGATCTAGACATTCAGTTCATTGACAAGTTTACCTAAGGTATCATCGGCAGCTCTTACAGCTTTCTGGCTGGCCTCATAGGCTCGCTGCACGTTGATCATTTTGACTAGTTCCTTGACAACATTGACGTTGGATTGCTCCAGCTGTCCTTGGGCTACGGTAAACAGAGCGGCCTCTAGTGGTCCCGCCGCTGGCTCAGCCTGGAAATACTGGCTTGCTTCTCGCTGCAGCATCTCCGGTGCCGCAAAGGTCGTTATCAACAGCCTGTCCACAACCACATCGTCGACGTAGACAAATCCTGTAGCATCGATATCTATCTTTGTGCCATTAATACGGATAGGCCCCCGGGTTCCCAGTATCTGATGACCCTGGGAAGTTACCAGCTCGCCATTGGCGTTGAGCTGAAAACTACCATTCCGAGTATAGCGCACTCCATCCTCAGTAACCACAGTAAAGAATACATCTGGCTCAAGCAAGGCCATATCCAGGGGATTACCGGTTGACCGTAGGGCTCCCGGCGTGAAATTCGTGTAGGTGCCGTCGATGGTGGCTCCAAGTCCTAGCCCGCCGATGACTACTCTACTCGGTCCCGCCTGCCAGTCCAACTTCTCCACTCGATGGATTAACATCTCCGGAAAGGCACGCTGGATGGTATCGGCGGCACGATAGCCGGCAGTACTAGCGTTGGCCAGATTGTTGGCTACTACATCCATCCGATGCAACCCTACAAGCATCCCAGACGCACCGGTATACAAACCGCGTAACAGAGACTACACCTCCTTTCAACTCTCTCCCGTCATAAGTACCGGCAATTCTTACCATTTGTACAGGCATTCTACGCATAAATAAGAAATCCTTCTCCGTAATGGGAAAGGGGGCCAGACAGAGGGACTTTTTCGAGTACAATCAAGAAATCTGCCTCTGTTTCCGATATTTCTTCTTGGTAGCTTCACCTCCCCGGATGTGTCGTTCAGCCTTGTTTTGCTCCAAGACCACCTTGACCTGTAGTGCAAGCTCTTCACTGATACGGGGCAAGCGCTCAGTCATATCCTTATGCACAGTGCTCTTGCTTACCCCAAAGACCTTAGCCGCTTGTCTAACCGTAGCTTGAGTATCAATGATGTAATCACCGATATCCAATACCCGTTTGAGAATGTAGTCCCTCATCCCCGGTCCCCCCCACGGGTTTTTAATTCATGTATATGCGTAGGAGCCGGGGATATAACTCTAGGAAACCGCAACTACCGCCTCGAACAGAAAAAGCGAAGCCTCCTTGGGATTGCTCCTGCAAGAGACCTCGCTTACTCTAGGGTCTGTCATTGATTTCACTATCTTGCTACATTGGAATTTTGCTGCGTGGAAACACCCTTGACTATCAAGGGAGATACGTCCTGGGCTCTAGGGGTATGCTATCTTTACGAATCTCGAAGATCAGCCGCCCACTTTCCCCCTGATCAATGGAGCCCGTCAGTCCAATCACTTGACCTTTCTGAACTGTATCCCCTTCCCCCACTGTCAGCTGCGCCAACCCTCCATAGATAGTCTCCCAGCCGTCTTCATGCCCGATGGTCACAACTAACCCTCGATTGCGCTCGCTCTGAATACGTTGTACCCGACCATCAGTAACAGCTTGCACCGAAGAATTCAGGGGAGTAGACAGCTCGAGACCGGGATGAAAGCGCCAATCCCTGTACAGTGGATGCCTAATCCACCCATAGCCCACCGTCACTTGACCCTTGGCGGGCCAGATAGTGTCAGTAGGACTAAACGGACGCCTAGATATGCTAGGAGTGCTATCGGCGAGAGGGCTCTCGGTACGGTCACCGGGCACTGCTATTACTTCTAATCCCTCTTCGTCATAGCTTTGACCACCAGAAAACATATCCTGGGGCGAAGGACCAAGGCTAAGACGGTTGGAAGGCTCCTCATCTGGCTGCACAGCCAGCTGATCGCCTACCTCCGATAGATTGTCTTGGGTTTCCCCTATACCGAACTCCTCGCCATACTCTATCGGCGAAGGCCACGAGTACTGTCTTAAAGAGTATACCCTATAGGTGTAATTCACTACACCGGCAGCCAAAATTCCCATGATTACTAGAACTGCCAGACGGGCTAGCCCCTTGGCAATCAATCTCAAACCAGCCTGCCGCCACCACTGGCTCCATCGCCGTCCTACATAGTGTACCAGATCGCTAATAGTGCTACCCCAACCAACCACCCTCACCCAGATGGATTTTAGCAATGGCCCAACGCCTCCGCCACTGTTTTTTCTAGGTTGCTCGTTCATACCCACCACCTCACCACTAGCATCTCCCAGAAATTCTTTCCATATGCGTGGTCACTGCTGATTTTTGACAACAAATAACAGTCGACCGCCGTCTTTACCCACGGTATCCGGTATGAAGGACAATGCAAAGGTAGCGGGAGTTCTTGTCCCGTACGCAAGATCAGGGGTAGCCCCGGTTATCTCTACCCCTTGGCCATTTTGGACCACGCTGCAGTCGGTCAATCGCCACGATTGAACATAGCTCAACCAGGGGATTTCTGTTTGTGCACACACTACCCCTTGCACTTGTAGGTGAGATGACTGCACTCTCCCCAATCGGGCACAGACCAGGTTCAACTCCGTGACAACGTCCTTTATCTTACCACTCTCCCTTGGCCGATAATCTCGTATCTCTATGGACAGCACCGTATCGCCCTGTTGAGCTTTGCTGGCGGTAATCACCAGCTGCCGATCTTTGCCATCGATGGTAGTCCAGCGCAACAGCTGATACTCTTCGCTTGCCTCAGCATCCAGCACACCGCCCCGGGCCGAGGCTCCCAGAAGTCGTCCAGCCCGAATTGCTTGAGCCTTTATATCCGCGAAGGATGTTGCATCAGGCAGCTTAGTAGTCATTTCAATCGAACTGGAATAAACGGCAAGGCCGATTGATTGAGCGAAGGTATCCACAGGATGGGCCAGAAGCTGCCGAGCATCCACTAAGTAACATTGATACGATAAAACAACGAGAACAAGCCAAGTGATGAGGAGCCTTAAACTTATCCGCCGCAGAAAATGGCCCACCCCTTCATGTTGCATGACAGGATCTGGAGTCATTTCTTCCATAGCAGACTCATCAAGGCCAAATCCTCTTTCCCCCATGCCATCACCTCCCCATCCACAGTGTGGTTAGGAGAGGAGAGGTTTATGCAGCTTCCGCAGCCACAAACAAAAAAAGAAGCCAGCGTATCCTACACCAGCTTCATCCCCGTGCTTTCCGTGGGTTCCTTAGTCTAGATAAAGGCCTATGGGGCTGCTTTAAAGTCCTGCCTTCCCTCCCAAAGGATCTTGGCAATGCGCTGGGCCGCCTGGCCATCGCCATAGGGGTTAGGTGCCTGGGCCATATCGGTGTAAACATTCTTATCGGTTAAGAGCAAAGTGGCTTGATCTATGATCGCTTGGGTATCGGTACCTACTAAAAGAGCTGTACCCGCATCTACTCCTTCAGGACGCTCTGTTGTATCCCGCAGAACCAATACGGGCTTACCCAGGCTAGGAGCTTCTTCCTGCAATCCGCCCGAGTCAGTGAGAAGAAAGTAAGACCGAGCCATGAGATTAGCAAACTCTTCATAGGCCGGTGGTTCTATTAAGCTCACTCGCGGTAGACCACCTAGGACAGTTTGAGCTAATCGGCGAATCTGAGGGTTCTTATGAACGGGAAAGATGATTCTTACATCCCTAAAGTCAGCCACAAGCTGCCTCACAGCTCTAAAAATACGCTCCATGGGCTGACCCCAATTTTCTCGTCGATGGGTGGTAACCAAAATGATTCGCTCTTGGGTGAAGTCAATATCCCTAAGCACCGGGTTTTGAAAGACATAATCCTCCTTCACCGTCCCTAGCAAGGCATCGATGACAGTATTACCGGTTAGAAAAATCCGGGAGCTATGTATACCTTCGGCGATCAGGTTGCTTACCGCCAAGTCTGTAGGAGCAAAATGATAGGTGGCAAGGCTACTTGTTAAGCACCGATTGAGCTCCTCAGGGAAAGGGTTGTACATATTATGTGAGCGGAGACCTGCCTCTACGTGGCCCACGGCTATCCGTTGATAGAACGCTGCTAAGCTAGCGGCAAAAGTCGTCGTGGTATCACCATGTACAAGTACAACATCAGGGCTTTCCCAGATCAAGACCTTCTCCAAGCCCTGAAGCACTCTACAGGTAATATCTGTAAGGGTCTGTCCATGGCGCATGATACTTAGATCATGATCGGGAACGATGCCGAAGAAGCATAATACTTGATCTAGCATTTCACGATGTTGGCCTGTTACAACTACCTTCACATCGAGCTTGCCGGTCCCAAATCGCAGTGCTTTTATCACAGGCGCCATCTTGATAGCTTCCGGTCTCGTACCAAATATCGTCATAACCTTCATTACTATAACGCCCCTTCCTCATCTACAGCTAGCTAAAGGCCTCCTTCACAGCGGCAAGAAGCACGGGCTTAGCTTAGACTGATAGAAAAGTGCCCCCAGCCACTGGGGGCAATAAGCTGCTGCTGACGACCAGAGATCAAAGTGTCGCCTGGCAGCCTAACTTTCAATTATAGGGAGTGCTTACTCTGGCCGTGGCCACTACCACGAGAACCTGTCCAACCCCAGCGACCTGCTAGTGTAAGGAGCAGGACTAGCACTGCCACTACAAGTCCCGTTGCCAAAGCCGGTGGGGCATTGGCTAAACGCATGCCTAGGGAACCAAAGACCAGAGCCCAGCCATACATAAAAAGAACTGCCTGTCTTTGGGAAAGACCCAGATCCAACAGACGATGGTGCAAATGCCCTCGATCGGCCTGGTAGAATGGCATCCCATTGCGCACCCGACGCATCACCGAGCAGGTGATCTCCAGTACCGGCAAGCCTAAGATAGCTACAGGTATGGCCAAAGCAACGGTAGTAGCCCCTTTTAGGGCTCCCTCCACAGCCAGAGAACCCAACATGAATCCTAAGAACATGGCACCAGTGTCACCCATAAAAAGACTGGCAGGGCTAAAATTGTACCGCAAAAAACCTAAGGTACTACCAGCAAGGGCTACGAACAATAATGCGACAAATCCACGGTCCAGTTGGTAAGCCAAGGCGAAAAGGGGAACACAAGCTATGACGGCCACTCCCGCTGCTAATCCGTCTAGACCATCGATGAAATTGAACATGTTGATCACTGATGCAATCCAAAGGATGGTGAGGGGAATACCCCAAGCACCTAGATAGATCATTTCTCCAAAGGGATTGGTAACAAAATGAATCACAGTCCCATTGGCCACTACCACCGTCGCCGCCAGGATCTGCCCGAAAAACTTGAGCCGCGGCTTTAGCTCCCATCGGTCATCCACCCAGCCTATCAGGCCGATAATCGCTGAGCCTAAAGCTAATCCTGGCAAAGCAGGGTGCTTAGCTCCACTCAACCAGATAGCCAACCAGAAGGCTCCGATAATCACCAGCCCTCCACCTGTTGGAACAGGAACCTTGTTGAGCCGCCGGGCATTTGGCTTGTCCACCACATTTAGTCTCCATGCTAACCGGCAGTACAAAGGTGTAACTAGCCAACTGACAACTAAAGCCGTTATTAGTACCTGCAAATAGTCTCCCATGAGGTCCCCCTCCCATCGACTGCCTCATAGAGAAAACAATCGTTCAAAACGACGGCGAAGGATTATATTTCTGATAAAAGCATAGGATACACTATTACACTACAACATAGATAATTCTATCTCCGTTCGTCTCCACTGTCAACCGCGCTCCCACCGCTCAAGGGGCAGATCGGCCTCTCTTAAGATCTCGAGGGCTAACTCGTCGGGATAAACGCCTTGATAGACGATCCTCTTGATGCCGGCATTGATCAGCATTTTGGCGCAAAGGGTACAAGGCTGATTAGTACAGTATAACGCTGCACCTTCTGTACTCACACCGTGGAGGGCTGCCTGGATAATAGCATTTTGCTCCGCGTGTATCCCTCGACAGACCTCCTGTTGCTGTCCGGATGGTATCCCTAACTTCTCCCGCAGGCAACCCACATCCAGGCAGTGGGGAACACCGCTTGGTGCACCATTATAGCCCGTAGACAGAATATGCTTATTGCGTACGAGTACCGCACCTACCTGTCGTCTTAAGCAGGTGGAGCGTTTAGCCACCAGATGGGCTATTTCCATAAAATACTCATCCCAGCTGGGACGATGCCGCTTGGCTTTGGACACAATCTATTCCCCTCTACCACATCATTGCATCATGTACCTAGACGCATCTCTTGATCTTTACTTAGTCCCAAAGAGCCGATCTCCTGCATCTCCCAGCCCTGGCACAATGTACCCTCTAGAATCTAGCTTCTCATCTATGGCAGCAACGAAAATGTCTACATCGGGATGAGCAGCCTGTACCGCAGCGATGCCTTCCGGAGCTGCGATGAGTACCATAAGCTTGATGTTCTTCCCGCCTCTTTCCTTAATAAAACGAATAGCAGCCACCGCAGAGCCGCCGGTGGCCAGCATGGGGTCTACTACTATCAGATCCCGTTCACTAATATCTGATGGTAGCTTGCAATAATATTCTACTGGTCGCAGAGTCTCTGGGTCCCGATAGACTCCAATATGCCCCACCTTAGCGGCAGGAATCAGCCTCAACATGCCATTGACCATGCCCAGTCCTGCCCGCAAGATAGGAATAACCCCAATCTTCTTGCCGGCAATCATCTGGCACTTGGCTAAACCCATAGGGGTTTCGACATCTACATCTTCTAGCACAATATCCCTAGTTACTTCATAAGCCATTAACAAAGCAATCTCGTCCACCAATTCCCTAAACTCTTTCGGCCCTGTCTCAACATTTCGGACGATGGCCATCTTATGCTGGATTAGGGGGTGAACGATCTGGTGTACATTGGACATCAATTCGCCTCCCACTCAACTGGGCTGCCAGTTCTTCTTTCTAACTCTAGTTGTTGTAGTACTATGGTGTCGGGCTTCACCCTCGTTGGCTAGTCTAAACAAAATCTGTGCACAGTTTTGCCTGCAGTCGCCCTATAATCAGCTCGAGGCTCTCCTGCAGCTCATCGGCTACCAAGCTGTATACATCTAGCCCCTGGCCAAAGGGATCCTTTATATCCATCCCTTCCAGCTGCTTGGCATATTCTTTTACTGTAAATACCCTACCGGCCAGGTGGGGATACTTTTCGTTAAGAAACCGCTTATGACTAGCGGTCATCGTCAAAACGAGGTCAGCATCTGCCAAGCTCTCTGCTGTTAGCTGCCGGGCTCGATGCTCCTCTATGCTGAGCCCCAACTTGCGCATGACTGCAACAGCCTCCGATGCAGCTGGGGCTCCTATATCAGCATGGGTTCCTCCTGAGCTCACAAGCACTGGACAATCCAACTTCTCATGGACCATCTGTCGGAAAAGCGCTTCCGCCATAGGACTTCGACAGGTATTACCAGTGCAAACAAACAGAATACCAATAGGCTTGCCCAAAAGCTATGCCTACCTCCCTCCTGATGCTCAACACTATTTCCAACCAACTGGCACCAGTAGACTTCCACGAATGGAGCCCTGGTTCCTTTAGGAAAACCGGCATGTTCTAAGATAGCCCAAAATCATCAGTCTGTACCGAGATTAACTCAAAATCCATCTCATTATTACATACACCACAACGCACGATAACAGTTCCGGAAATGTTCACTTGCTCAAAGATCAAAGTGTTGCCACAATGGGGGCAAGAGTGGATGAAAAACGCTCTACATACAGGACACTGTTCTTTGTTGAGCGGTACAAAACAGCGGGGGCAAAGGGCCAAGTCCATAGCATAACCTCCCAGTCACATAGCCATATCACAAGTAGTATGACTGGGATACCATGAGCTTAAACAAACTCTGCAGATCTTATATGGATGGATCACTCAACACAGATGGCATAGATCCTGCTACTCACCTATGATCCTATGCCCTGCGGCCTTACTGAGACGGTTCATGATAGCCAACCCCAAGCCCTTGCTGGATACACTTTCCAAGAGGATTTTTGTAGCGTCGGTCTCATCAAGCTGTCGCAAGCATCGATAGATGTTTCCGGCCACCTCTAGTAGATCATGGCGGCTCCCCATATGGGCGATCTGCCACTTGCCGGTATCAATTCCTTCATTCTGCCAATATTGCCCTAGTTCCGTGGAAGCCACAATGCCGACGATTTCCCCTTGCTCTTGCCACTCCAAGGCAAGTCTGGTTAGCTCTTGAAAGAGCTCTGGTGGCCCCCCCTTTACCAACAAGGCCGGGGCCTTAGGGGCATAGTGCTGGTATTTTATGCCCGGGGAGCTAACCAGACTCTCAACGGATCCATCGGTAGTCACTACATGGTGACTGATCACCACTGATTCACCCAAGGCCTTCTCCAATGCCTCCTGGGACACGCCGCCTGGGCGAAGAATAACCGGCCTCGCCTTGGTACAGTCCAGAACAGTAGATTCTACGCCGATTCCCGTAGAACCGCCATCGAGAATGACATCTATCTTTCCCATAAGATCCGTAATGACATGGGCGGCCTCTGTAGGGCTAGGCCTACCGGAGGAGTTGGCGGAGGGGGCGGCCAAGGGCACTCCGCAGGCCCGAATCAAGGCCAGTGCCACAGGGTGGGACGGCATGCGAACAGCCACAGTATCTAGGCCACCGGTGGTAATTTCCGGTACGCAATCGGCCTTCGGCAATACCAGTGTCAATGGGCCAGGCCAGAAAACGCTGGCTAGATGGGCCGCTTGCCTCGGCACATGGGTCACTATCTTGTGTATGTCTTCTGGGGAGGCGATGTGCAGAATTAGGGGATTATCACTAGGCCTACCCTTCGCCGTGAATATGCCTGCCACGGCATCAGCGTCAAGTCCGTTAGCACCGAGACCATAGACGGTCTCCGTGGGAAAGGCCACTAACCCTCCCTTTTTAATGACCTGAGCCGCCATGGCAATGCTGGGCGAATCTTTGACTGATTCGATGCTATCGGAAGGCGTAAAAGCCACAGGGCAGATTAGTGTGTTCTTCTCCCCAGTTACCTCCATTTGACCGTCACCATCCGTTCCTTGTCACTGTAATCATGGTGTAACTCAATGTCTGTATAGCCGTACTGACGGGCTAGATCCATCACGTGCTGCCCTTGCCCATGGCCAATCTCCAGCACGACATGCCCGCCGGGAACGAGAAAATCCCGACTCTCATCATAGATGCGGCGGTAGAAAGCTAGGCCATCAGGTCCCCCATCCAGGGCGCCAAGAGGTTCATACTCCCTGATTTCCGGAGCTAAACCCCTTATCTCTTCACTGGCGATATAAGGTGGATTCGATACTACAAGATCTACCTGAAAGGCCAATTCCCATGGCAAAGGCTGAAGTAGATCACCTTGGTAAAGCTGCACCACCTCACCTACTTGCCATTTGTCCACATTGGCCTGGGCGATTTGCAGTGCCTCCCGGGAAATATCGGTGGCAAAAATACGCAGACCCTCCTGGCCCTTATGCAAAGCTGTATAACCCACACTAACAGCTATAGCACCTGTACCAGTTCCCAGCTCCACTATGTTAGTCCTTTTCCGGCCGCCATTTGACCCGAGGTAATCAAGCACCCAATCAACCAAGAGTTCTGTCTCCGGCCGCGGGATCAACACATTGGGATTAACTGCTAGTTCCAATGAGTAGAACTCCTTGCTGCCTATAATATAAGCTACAGGCATTCTCTTGCCCCGCCTGGCTATGGCTACACGGTATCTATCTAGCTCTATAGATTGCAGGGGCTGATCAAACTTCACATACAGCTGGATACGCTCTAGTCCAAGCACATGGCCCAAGAGAAGTTCAGCATCGAGACGAGCTGTATCAATACCCTTGCGGGCTAGATACTCTGTGGCTTTCTGTAAGATCTCCAAGATGGATGGTGGTGTCAATACGTTAGACATGCTTAGGCCTCCATCACTGCAATCTGTGCAGCCTGTTGTGCCTTTTGCAGAGCTTCGATCAATTCATCAAGATCTCCGTCCAGGATGGCATCGATCCGGTACAGTGTAAGATTGATGCGATGGTCAGTGACTCTCCCTTGCGGGAAATTGTACGTGCGTATGCGTTCACTGCGATCGCCACTACCTACTTGACTTTTCCTAGCCTCTGCCTGTTGCTCATGCTGCTCCTGTTCTAGCTTGTCTAGGAGCCTAGCCCGCAAAATCCGTAAGGCCTTATCTCTGTTCTTGTGCTGAGACTTCTCGTCTTGGCAAGACACAACCATCCCAGTGGGGATATGGGTGATGCGTACAGCGGAATCGGTAGTATTCACACTCTGTCCTCCCGGACCACTGGAGCGATATACATCGATGCGCAGCTCGTTGGGGGCTATTTCTACGTCGACCTCTTCGGCTTCCGGCAAAACTGCCACAGTAGCAGTAGAGGTATGAATACGACCTCCGGATTCAGTAGTAGGTATACGCTGTACCCGATGTACCCCGCTTTCAAACTTAAGATGGCTATAGGCTCCCTTACCTTCGATCACGAATATGACTTCTTTGAAACCACCCAGCTCCGTTGGGTTAGAACTCATCAGCTCACACCGCCAACCCTGCCGTTCGGCATAGCGACTGTATTGGCGAAAGAGATCTCCTGCAAATAAGGCGGCCTCTTCTCCGCCTGCCCCTCCTCTGATCTCCACGATTACGTTTTTCTCATCGTTGGGGTCCTTGGGCAAAAGCATTAACCGAAGCTCTTCTTCCAGTATCTCCTTTTCTGCCTCCAGCGTCTCGATCTCTGCGTCAACCAGTTCCTCCATTTCCGGCTCCAGATCGTCGGCCTTCATCCCCTTGGCGTCCCTCAACTCCTGGTCTATTTTCATATAGTGGTGATATTTTTCAACTATTTCTCCCAGTTCAGCATGGTGTTTGGCGATTTGAGCATAGTTTTGCGGATCGTTGAGCAAAGCCGGGTCACTTAGCTCCCTCGTCAACTCATCATATTTGTCCACCAGTGACGCTAGCTTCTGTAGCATAGGTCTCCCTCACTTTCCTCTAAAGTGCAGGAGGGCAGATCTTAAATGCTCGATCTGCCCCCACCAAATTCAAGATAATCATTAGACACACCCCAAGAGTCCTGGGGTACACTCTGGGCAAACCCGCAGCTTTAGCATTAGCACTTTCCAGATGGAACGCTAATGCACCAAACTACTTTGGGCCCCAGCAATAGAAGGAGTCATGGATTCATCCTTGCGCAACACAACCTGTAGAGCCTCAATGGCCACTTCTATTTGTTTGGCATCAGGTTCCCGGGTAGTCAACTTTTGAAGCAGCAGCCCTGGTGCTGCCACCGCTTCTACCCATAACGGAGGGTTAGGCCGCCCGGCCAGACGTACCAGTTCATATGATAAACCTGCCACCACTGGCAGCAATGCTAAATGGAGCAACACCCGTTGTAGGAAGGGTGGCCGACCAAAAAACGAGAACACAAAGACACTGGTAAATAATACTATTAGCATGAAATTCGTGCCACAGCGGCGATGGACTGTAGTGTACTTGGCGACGTTTTCTGCCAGCAGTGCCTCCCCTGCCTCATAGCAATTGATGGTCTTGTGTTCTGCACCGTGATATTCAAATACCCGACGGATATCAGGCATGAAGGATATCCCGATAATATACAGCACAAAGAAGGTGATCTTTATCAGACCCTCCAAGAGATTGAGAACCACATTGTGCTGTACTGAGCTTTGGACAAAGCCAATGATATACGCAGGCAACGCTATAAACAGCCCCACGGTGAGAAGCAAAGCAAAGCCCACGGTCAAAACTAGGTCTTTGGTAGTTAGCTCCTCCTCTTCCTCATCGGCAAACTGGCTGGCAGAAAAGCTCAAGGATCTCATACCCATTATCATGGCCTCAATTAAGGCTACACTGCCCCGGACTACGGGCCAACCGAGAATGGGGTAACGCTGTGCCCAAGGTACTATACTCTCCTCATGCAAGACCATGCCATCATCGCC
>JAAYRF010000035.1 GCA_012518905.1 Bacillota bacterium
ACGGCTATAGCGCCCCATGACTTCTTCCAATCGACTTTCATCCCCGAATACCTCTGGCGATGCCATAGTCAGCTCTAGCTGTCTTAAGGCAGTGGCCATCTCGATTATTTCGGTTAGCTCACCCATCAGCAGCTGTCTTAGAGTAGTATGCGGAGGCCGTCGAGGCCTTTGGGGCAAATACCCCACCCTACAACGGGCAGCCTTATTCACTGAACCATGATCAGGGGTGATCTCCCCTACCATAAGGGACAGCAAAGTCGTCTTCCCGGCTCCATTAAGACCGACTAGGCCCAGCTTGTCCCCGGGTTCAACGGTGGCTGTCACCTCAGCCATGATCTGTTGATCTGCAAAGTATTTGGTTACTTGATTAAGCTGCATAAGACTCAACTACAACTACTCCCCTGACTATCTCCCACGCTGTGTTCAAAATGGTCAATTCATTCTATGAACCGAGCTGCCGTTGTCCGGTACCTTCTTCGACTTTTGATCTTCTAGGAGATCGAGCTAGCGAAAAGCCTGCCCACCAAGCCAATAGCAGCCCCCCGCCAGCCACGAGATATTTTGCCAGAAGCCACCTAAGCGATGCTAGATAGGGCTCCGGTGAACCAAATGCGGGGATAGCTGCCTGCCAAATGTGTTTGTAAAACAGCCAACCCCAACCAACAGAACCAACGGAGGCAGCATTCATCAAGATCCGTCCCCAAAGCCGAGAGCGTGGGTCCCTTCTCATGGGTCCTACCATTGGTCTCGATCCTTTCCGCCTCGCTAGGCCATTTTTGATAACCCATCTCTTGTCAAAAGCCAAACATCACTTATGCTGTTGGGGAGAGAAGGATGTCACATTCCGCCGTTTGTCTCGGTGCCTGTCAAGGGCCAACCGAATGAGCTCATCAATGAGTTCCGCATAGGATAGACCAGAGGCCTCCCATAACTTCGGATACATACTGATGGGGGTGAACCCCGGTATTGTGTTGATCTCATTTATATGGACGCGCTCTGTGTCCTTATCCACAAAGAAATCTACTCGAGCCATACCCGCACAATCTAGCGCCTTAAAAGCTGCAACGGCGAGTTCTTGCACTTCCTTGGTGGCAGCAGGGGAGAGCCTCGCCGGAATAATCAACTGGGAATCGCTGTCATGGTACTTAGCCACGTAATCGTAGAAATCGCGGGAAGGTATGATCTCACCGGGAATCGATGCAACAGGATCTTCATTGCCCAATACACTGCATTCAATTTCCCGGACATTGCCAGCATCTTTTTCTACAACTATTTTTCGATCATATAGCGCTGCCTCCACTAGAGCAGCCTGCAGCTCGTCTCTCCTGCGCACTTTAGAAATGCCAACACTAGAGCCTAAGGAAGCCGGTTTTACAAAACATGGGTACCCGATACTTGCTTCTATCTCATCTTGCACTGCTATCGGGCTCTTTTCCCAGTGTGAGCGGAGAATGGTTACATATGGCAATTGTGGAAATCCACTTGCTGCCAGAACAGCTTTGGCCATGGCCTTATCCATGGCTACCGCTGAACCTGTGATCCCGGCCCCAACATAGGGTAGGTCAGATAACTCCATTAACCCCTGGATGGCACCGTCTTCACCATAAGTACCATGCAAAACCGGGAATACTACGTCCAAATGACCAACAGCCCCGGATACCTCCATGCCATGCTTCTTGGGCTCGAGGCAGACTAGACCAGCTTCCCCAGGAACCGGTAGCAGTGACACCTTCTTAGCTTCATTGAAAAAAGAGCTCTGGAGCAAAGCTCCACTTTTTTCATTAGTAAGCTGCAAAGAAGGGGAGGCCAACAGCTGAAGCACATCTTCCCCAACAAGCCATTGCCCAGCCTTTGTGATGCCAATAGGCACTACATCGTACTTTGATTTGTCTATAGCATCTAGCACACAAGCCGCTGACGTGAGCGAGACTTCATGCTCACTGGAGCGTCCACCGAATATGACGCCAACTCGTATTTTATCAGTCACCTAAGTAGGTCGCCGCCAAGCAGAGACCTTTCTCTCCCTTCGTAAACCAAGATTCTTAAAGAGGCAATCCTCTTAGTACTATATGTACTCCGTCAGCTCCATATTACCTGCGCATTGGCTAGGGCAGGTCTACGCGATAGCTATGTAGAATAGAGTTCTAGCAGCAAGTGGGGGCAGAAGCCTCCCACCTGAGGTAGGAGGAATTGTTACCCGTGGAAACTCAATGGCAAGCAGTGGTGAATACGCAACGAGAGCTAAATCAGCAACTGGGCACTCTATTGAAAACTATCGAAATTAACCTGTTCGATGAAGAACTAGTCCGGCGCTTTAAGGAGGAGATCATGGAGATCCTGATCCAGACCCAGCGCCAGGTGAACCATGTTTGCCGCGAGTACCTTGAATCCCTTGATCACTAGACGTAGATAATCTGCCTTTTATTGAAAGGAGCATGCCTATGACTGCAAGAAATGATGGAGCAAGGGCTTTGTTTTCCCTAACGGTCCCAGAGGGGAAGCGCCTAATCGCCAAGGCAGTGGCAGCCATGCCCGTTGTCGAGAAAGCCCGTCATCAAGGCCGATTAATCATAGCCAACGGTATCACAAATGGCTATATCGCAGAGGAAGTGACAGGGCAAACCCTAGACAAGCTGCGCTATACCGCTGGGATAGTTACCGGTGGTGAGTACTCCGTTACCTCTAGTGAAACCCGTATGGCTCCCCTCTGCTTCGAGAACGGTCAGCAAAGCTCTAGACCATGGCCAGAGGTCCTCGCAGATTTTACCGACGAAGACGTATTTATTAAAGGGGCTAACGCCATCGACTTGTCGGGTACCGCAGGCGTGTTAGTGGGATCGCCCAGCGGCGGAACCTGTGGCACCGCACTAGGGCCACTATATGCAAAAGGCAGCCATTTGATTATCCCTGCTTCATTAGAGAAGCTCGTCCCATCAGTGGAAATAGCGGTACGCCAGTTAGGCATCGGCGTTTTCGACGATACCCTTGGCACACCCTGTGGAATGATACCCATTACCGGCGCAAACATCGTCACCGAGATTGGAGCACTAGCTATACTCTTTGAGGTTGATGCCGTGCAAGTTTCTGCAGGCGGAGTAGGTGGTAGTGAAGGCAGCGTCGGCTTGGTAATCAGTGGCACACGAGCAAAGGTGAGTGGCGCCATGAAACTAATCAAGAGCATCAAAGGAGAGCCACCCATCGGCTAGCCCTTCTGCCAAGTTCTGGTTCATCAGGGCCTAGACGTAATCTAATCAAAGTGATAACTCTCCCGCCGCCAGGCGGGAGTCTTTGCTTAGTGCACCTAGTGAACTTCTGGTTCTAGATCCCATTGTCCATATCCCCATTGACCATAAGCTGCTCACGCAACACCGCTTTCATGATATCCACCGGCGCTTTAGCTCCCAACCATATTTCTAAGGCGGCTGCCCCCTGATATGCCAGCATGCCTAGCCCCGGAAGTGTAGCCAAACCATTGGCGGTCGCCCTTTGGAGCAAGAGAGTCTGGCCGGGGTTATATACAATATCGCATACTAGAGCATGGCAAGGCAGAAGCTTTAGATCTATCGGTGGTGCAGAGCAAACCTCGGGATACATACCCAAGGAGGTAGTATTGATTAGAATGTCCGTAGAAGGTAAGCTTCCATCGACGTCGTGTAAGCATATGCCCTCAGCTTGACAATTGGTCCCCCTTGCGATTTCCCCTGCCAATCTAACGGCACGTCTTTCGGTACGATTAGCGATAAGCAATCGATTGACACAAGTTAACGCCAGTTGAAAGCCAATGGCCCGGGCTGCACCGCCGGCACCCAGAATAGTAATGTTCTTACCCTCCGGCTCCTGTCTCGCTTCTTCCCGGAGAGACCGCAGGAACCCAATGCCATCAGTGTTATATCCGATTAGGCGACCCACCTTATTGTCAATGGTATTTACAGCTCCGATCAGCTGTGCCACGGGATCCACCTCGTCTAAGTAGTCCATAACCCTTTCTTTGTGGGGGATAGTGACATTCAAACCCCGGATCCC
>JAAYRF010000260.1 GCA_012518905.1 Bacillota bacterium
ATGATAGAGAGTAACTTGCTCCGCATGTTGCTCTATGATGGAAGATTAATTGAACAAATCGAAGGTGTGTTGAGTCCCGATGATTTCATCCACCCGGTGGCAAAAAAGACGATGGAATGCTTGCTCGCTTGCCAGGAGGCAGGGCAACTGGATAGTGGTGGCGCTGTTTTAGACTTTGCTGACGACATAAGTGTCCATGAGTTGATTACGGCTTTGTTGGCCTCTAAAGCAAGTCTGCCACCGAGCCAGACCTGTATGCACTATGTTCGCCGGTTGCAGATGATGCAGCTCAAGGAAGGTTTGCGAAGGCTGGACGACCGCATCAGCCGAGTGGAACATGTATCGGGAGATAGCGATTTAGTTGAAGAGCTTGACGGGTTATTGATTAAATATCGCCAAGTAAGGGAAGAGATTAATCGGGAGTTTCCTCGATTACACTAGATTACGAGATAGCTGCTGCAAAAGGAGTTTAGGATGTATCGTATTTTACCAGATAATGGGAAGGGGGGGAGCACGGTGAGTAGCAATAACGGAATGGCTAATATAGAGAATTTGAAGACCCTAATCGAGAAGGGCAAGAAAAAAGGTATCTTGACTTACAAAGAGATCATGGATGCCTTGCAGGAGGTAGATCTAACTCCGGATCAGATCGATGATATCTATGAGCAATTTTCTACCTTGGGTATTGACGTCATCTCCGGAACTGACGAGGAGCAAGAAGATGAGGCCGAGGATAAGACGGATGGGCAGGATGATACTGAGTATTCCATACCGGAAAGTGTAGGACTCGATGATCCAGTTCGGATGTACCTCAAAGAGATCGGGCGGGTACCTCTATTGACCGCTGAGGAAGAAGTGGAGCTAGCCAAACGCATAGAAGCCGGTGATGAAATGGCGAGGCGGCGGTTGGCTGAGGCTAACCTGCGATTAGTCGTTAGCATCGCTAAGCGCTATGTGGGACGGGGTATGCTGTTTCTAGATCTTATTCAAGAGGGTAACTTAGGCTTGATCAAGGCTGTGGAGAAATTCGACTATCGCAAAGGGTACAAATTCAGTACCTACGCAACATGGTGGATTAGGCAAGCCATTACGCGGGCTATCGCAGATCAAGCAAGGACTATTCGCATTCCTGTTCACATGGTGGAGACCATCAACAAGTTAATTAGGGTCAATAGGCAGTTGGTACAAGAACTGGGGCGAGATCCTACACCGGAAGAGATTGCGGTGGAGATGGATATTTCCGAAGAAAGAGTTCGGGAGATCCTCAAGATAGCCCAAGAACCGGTATCACTGGAAACGCCCATAGGTGAAGAAGAGGATAGTCACCTCGGTGACTTCATAGAGGATCAGGACGCACCGGCTCCGGCCGAAGCTGCATCTTTCATGATGTTGAGGGAACAGCTTGAAGATGTACTCGACAGTCTTACGGAACGAGAAGAGATGGTTCTAAGGTTGAGGTTTGGCCTCGATGACGGTCGTTCCCGCACACTGGAAGAAGTGGGTCAAGTTTTTGGTGTGACCAGAGAACGGATTCGGCAAATCGAAGCTAAGGCACTACGCAAGTTGAGGCACCCGAGTCGCAGCAAGAAACTGAAGGACTTTCTCGAGTAAGTGGGGGCTAGCCCAGGGCTTTAATCCTTGGGCTGACCCCAGGCACTCGATGGGGACCTTTTGGCTCTTGCTAGCAAGAAGAGGTTGACGATCTGATAGATATGCATTATAATAGCATCATCAGCGTTCCTCGGTAGCTCAACGGTAGAGCACCCGGCTGTTAACCGGGTGGTTGTTGGTTCGAATCCAACCCGGGGAGCCATTCCTTGGGCCCTTAGCTCAGCGGTAGAGCAGGGGACTCATAATCCCTTGGCCGCAGGTTCGAACCCTGCAGGGCCCACCAAGCAAAGCCCCGTACGGCGGGGCTTTTCCTATTTTATGGAATGACTCCTTGCCCTGAACCATTTTGCAGGCGGTTTTTGCCGGAAGGGTTTGTCATCTAGGCTGGATGCGGCATTACTGAGATTTCTCGCTAAGGCTAATGGGATTGATCTGAGGTTTTGGATTACAGTTGTTTGCCATTTCACGCACATGTTAAGTATGATATCCTATTGTTAGAAACGATGCTGCTCATCTAAGAACACTGGACAGTAGAGAGGAGTGGGGGAGCTGTGAAAGATTATGGTAAGGTAGCCGTTATCTTGGGGATTTCCATCGTTTTGGCCAGCTTAGTGTTTGGCCTTTTCTTTTTTGAGTCTCGTAAGCCGCAGCAGACTATCAGCGTGGTCGGTATTGCCTCTAAGCAGTACGAGGCTGATACCGTCAAATGGTCACTGACCTTGACGGAGATGACGGGTCTAGAAGATTTGGCAGGGGGTAGAAGACGCCTTTATGACTCGCTTCAGGAACTGATTGCCTTCCTAAATGGGCGGGGCGTGAAAACAGAGCAGATCAGTATTATACCACCGAACGTATATGAGCGCTATGGCAGCAGTGGCGTTGAGGGCTATAGATTGGAGCAAGAACTATACGTTATCTCTAAGGATGTTGATAATATCGATGATCTTGCTCTTAACGTGATTCCGGTACTCGATAGGGATATCAACATTTATAGAACGCAACTGGAGTACTTTTACTCAAATCTTGATGACCTCAAGAAAAACATGGTGGCCGAGGCTACCCAAAACGCCCAGGAGCGGGCGCTGGAAATGTTGAAGGGCACTGATATGACTCTCGGCAAGTTGCGGACTTTACGTCAGGGCGTCTTTCAAATCACTCAGCCCCATTCTACCGAAGTATCTAGCATGGGAATCCACGATACATCCACCAAGAAGAAGCAGATCAGTGTAACGGCCCACGCGACTTTTGCGACCAAGTAGGTCAGAGCGGGCGTTCTGAGCATGTAAGGGATGGCAGGGCCTTAGGACCCTGCCTTTTCCGCGTTTTCTGCGTATGTTTACCCAACTCTAGGCTGGGGCGGCTCACGGGCAGCCCACCTTGGCGAATCTAGAACGATGCTTAACCCTAGCAGGAATACGCATATGTAAGCAAGAAAAACACTGGTAGCCCAGGGAGAATTCGGCTAATATGGGGACCTTGGGGGTACCATATTCTAGGCCGACAGCTAAGTAGCAGCATAGAGAGGATGAGGTGTTTGTTTGATTGGGAGAATCCACACATAGTCCACCGCAATCGTTTGCCTGCCCATGCAGTGTTGTTGCCTTATCAAGATGAATCGTCTGCGTTGGCCGGAGAGAGGGACCGGTCACCGTGGTTTCGTTTGTTAAACGGTGGCTGGCAGTTTCATTTTGCTGAGAATCCAGGTCTAGCTCCGGTCGGTTTCTGGGAACCAAGCTTTGATGCAGCCAATTGGGATCAGATCTATGTTCCCTCCAACTGGCAGTTGCAGGGGTATGGACGCCCTCACTATACCAATGTTAATTACCCATTTCCTGTTGATCCACCGAAAGTACCAACGGAGAATCCTACCGGTTCCTATAGGCGGTATTTTGAGGTCCCGGCCAACTGGTCGTCTCGTAGAGTCATTCTTTGCTTTGAAGGTGTCGATTCTGCTTTCTACGTGTGGGTAAACGGGAAGATGGTAGGTTTTAGTAAGGGGAGCCGCCTTCCAGCTGAATTTGATGTCACAGATTTCGTAAAAACGGGGCAAAACCTCATTGCTGTCCAGGTCTATCAATGGTCTGACGGTAGCTATCTGGAAGACCAAGATATGTGGTGGCTTAGTGGGATCTTTAGGGATGTCTATGTCTACGCAACTCCAGATGTACATGTATTCGATCTGGCTGTACGGACGAACCTTGACGATGAGTATAAGGATGCCGTGCTGGACGTAGTTGCCCTACTGCGGAATTACAAAGACCAGGGAATTGGTCAGCACAAACTAGAGATATTATTGGTTGATGGCAGTAATCGTCTTGTCTTTGAGCCGCAAAGTCAGGATGTGGTGATAGATGCCGGAAGCGAGCTGAAAACATCATTTCGTGTTCCTATCTCAAATCCTCAAAAATGGACTGCGGAAACACCCAATCTATATACACTTTTGGTCAGGCTCATGGATGCCGAAGGTCAAGTGTTGGAGATCCAATCCTGTAAAGTAGGTTTCCGCCAGGCAGAAATAAAGAACGGCAACTTATTGGTCAATGGTGTGCCCATAATGATCAAGGGGGTCAATCGCCACGAAATCCACCCCACTCTAGGAAGAGCCGTATCGATAGACTCTATGATTCAGGATATTCTACTTATGAAGCGGCACAACATAAACGCTGTACGCACCTCCCATTACACCAACGACCCGCGCTGGTACGAGCTTTGTGACCACTATGGCTTGTATGTTCTCGATGAGACAGATCTAGAATGCCATGGTTTCGGCGCAGTGGGGGATATTAACCGATTGAGTGATGATCCCCAGTGGGAGACGGCCTATCTGGACCGCATGGTGAGAATGGTGGAGCGACATAAGAATCATCCCTCGATTATCGTTTGGTCTTTGGGCAATGAATCGGGATTTGGCCGTAACCACAAGGTCATGGCTGCTTGGACTCGTAAGGCTGACCCAACGCGACCTCTTCACTACGAGGGTGATAGAACCCAGGAAGTTGTGGACATAGTAGGGCCCATGTACACATCAGTGGATGGAATCATCGCTTTAGCAGAAGAAGCCAACTACACTAAGCCGGTCATCTTGTGCGAGTATGCCCACGCCATGGGCAATGGTCCTGGAGGGCTCAAGGAATACTGGGAGACTTTCTACAAGTATCCCCGCTTACAGGGTGGCTTTGTCTGGGATTGGATAGACCAAGGATTGCTACAAACAACGGAACGGGGTACCCAGCGGTTTGCCTACGGTGGTGATTACGGCGATGAGCCTAATGATGCCAATTTCAACATTAACGGTCTTGTCATGCCTGATCGGCAACCGTCGCCGGGGTTGATAGAGTACAAAAAAGTATTGGAGCCAGTGTTGGTGGAGCCTTTGAATCTTGCCCAGGGCGAGGTTAAGATTACCAATCGATATGACTTTATCTTTCTAGATCACCTGCATCTATCATGGAATGTGACAGCTGATGGCAAACTATTTCAATCTGG
>JAAYRF010000036.1 GCA_012518905.1 Bacillota bacterium
ACCAAGCTTCCTAATGTGATAGACTTCGTTGAAGGCGTGACAAATCTACGAGGGGAAGTCATTCCCATCATTGACCTGAAGAAAAGGTTTGGCGTGAAGGCCACGGAGATGACTGATGATTCCCGGATTATCATTGTGGATATCAGCGATAACCGGGTAGGTCTTGTGGTAGATGATGTCACTGAGGTACTCCGGATTTCTGAAGGTGATATTGATCCACCTCCCCGGGCTGTGGCTGGGCTCAAGGCAGAGTACATCCAGGGCATAGGCAAAGTCGGAGAGCGGCTGTTGATTCTACTCGATGTGGACAAGATCCTCACTACCGAAGAGAAGATTGAACTACAGGCAGAGACTTTGTCTGAAGAGTTGGCCTCAGCTGTAGGTGAAGACTAGGCAGTATGCCGTATTCATAGGCCTTGGGCGCAGAATCAGCTGGCTGTAGCCATGGGCCAGCAACGACGAGGGTGAGACATTTTGGATGACATTCTTAGCCAACGGGAGATCGATGAACTGATCAGCCAAGTGGCTGGCCAGGTGCAGGAAGAAGAGGTTGCGTCAGAGGTTACCACTTATGACTTTAAGCGGCCCCACAGGTTTTCCAAAGAACGGGTGCGGGCTTTACAAAGGATCCATGAGCAGTTCGCCCGAGAGTTATCGGGTATGGTCTCAGCCAAGGTAAGAGCCCGAGTGGACCTGAGTGTAGCCTCTATCGAGCAGCTGACTTTTGGAGAATTCATCAGATCGGTCCCAAACCCCTCGGTAATCATCTTATGTGATATGCAACCACTAGAGGGAAGCCTGATTATGCAGTTGAGTCCAGATATTTCTTTTCTCTTGTATGATCGGCTTTGTGGTGGTCCGGGCATGTCTTTAGGCAGGACTAGAGAGCTCACCGATATCGAACTTGCTGTACTGACGAGCCACTTTTTCGAACCTATGGCCGAGAGTCTGGAAAATGCCTGGTCGGAGATTGTCGATCTTAGCATCACCATGGAGTCTATTGAGAGCAATCCCCAGTTTCTACAGGTAATGCAGGAGCGAGAGACTGTCGTCCTTATCTCCCTAACCTTGGGGATAGGCAACGTTAATGATTTCATCAACATCTGTATATCTCACTCTGCATTGGAGCCAGTCTTGAAACAGTTGACCTCTTTGCGGTTGTTCGATTCCTTGCGGCGCCGAGCAGAACCTGCTGATGTTGAGATGATCCATTCCAAGGTAAGGGAGACTCCCATCAACCTCGATGTGGAGCTAGGATCTACCGTGGTGACAGTGGCGGATCTATTGAACTTGCAGGTGGGAGATGTTATCACCTTTGACAGGAAACGCCACGAAAATCTTGATGTACAGGTGGGGGATCTTGCCAAATTCCTGGGTTCGCCGGGAAAACTTGGAGACAGATTAGGGATTGTAATCACTGCAGTACGCCCCACAGAAAGGAAAGATCCGGATGAGTGATTTCTTAAGTCAGGAGGAAATCGATGCTTTGCTGCGGGGAGCTGCGGCTCCTGATGAGCCCGAGGCCGAAGGCAATGAAGGCCAAGATAGCAATGACCCAGATGATTGGCCTAGCTCGGATGGCGAGCAAGATCTTAACGGAGAAGAGGACTACCTCGACGAGATCGAAAGAGACGCCCTAGCCGAAGTGGGCAATATTTCCATGGGTGCTGCTGCGACGGCACTCTCTGCTATTCTCAATCACAGGGTCTTGATCACAGTTCCCAAAGTGGATATGACCACCAGGGCCGAGGTGCGGGAGAACTATCCCATTCCTTGCTTGGTCATCAACGTGAAGTATGTAGAGGGATTAGAAGGCAGCAACCTGTTAGTCATAAAAGAGATAGACGCAGCCGTGATCGCCAGTCTCATGATGGGCGAGGACGGCTTTAACCCTCCGGAGGTTCTTACTGATCTGCATGTTAGTGCAGTTACTGAAGCTATGAACCAGATGATGGGTTCCTCTGCTACGGCTATGTCTGATATGTTTGGCGCTAGGATTCAGATCACCCCGCCGGAAGTGGAACAGCTGGACTTGCAGTCCAATGCCGATGAACTTCCTGTGGAGGAGCCGGTTGTGCAGGTTTCCTTTCGCATCCAGGTTGAGGGTCTTTTGGACAGTGAAATGCTGCAGCTAATCGAGCTGGATTTTGCTAAAAGTATGGTGCAAAGGCTATTGGACTCTTCCTCATACATGGGAGAGGAGGTAGCGGCTGAAGTTAGTGCCGGTCCCCAGGAGATGGCGTCTGCTGTGTGGGAGGAAGAAAGCAGGGTTTCTTCCAGTACGGCTGTGGAAGCACCTCCTTGGAGTGATTTTCCTGGTGGAGAAGGAGGACTAGTCTACAGTCCGGGGGAGCTCGGCAACTTGAACATAGCGTTGATCCGAGACATTCCGGTGAGAGTGAGAGCCATTTTGGGCAGAAGTCGATTGCCTATAGAAACCATATTGCGGTTAGGGCCTGGTTCAATTGTGGAACTAGACACAATAGATGGAGAGCCCATTGAGATACTGGCCAACGATACCCTCATTGCCAAGGGCGAAGTAGTGGTAGTGGGGGAGCAGTTCGGTGTCAGAATAACTGAGATTAGTACACCGAGGGAGCGGATATCGTCGGTGCGGTAAATAGTGGGGTAGGTCCACTAGGAGGAATCTAGGCAAATGGATTTTTCAGAGTACAAGGATGTGTTCGCTGCTGAGGCCCGAGAGTACATTCAGTCCCTGAACGAGAACCTCCTGGAGTTTGAACAAACACCGGGTGATGAAGGGCTGATCGCGGAGATGTTTCGGGCTGCCCATTCTCTAAAAGGAATGGCCGGCACCATGGGTTATACTCAAGTTGCGGATCTTACCCATCATATGGAGAACCTCCTCGATGCGCTGCGCCAGGGCGAGGTAGCTGCGACTGGGGATCTGATTAATATCTTGTTCGATGCGGTAGATCTGCTGGAAATTGTGCTCGAAGAGGTAATTAGCACCGATCACGTCTATACAGATACATCCCAGGTCAAGGAAGCGCTGGCTTTAGTTTTAGAGAGTAATTCCCAGGATGGAGGAAGTGGTTTTGCCCAAAAGGCAGCAATTAAACTGGAAGCGCCGGCACTTGGGCTCAACGAGTATGACAGAGAACTGATCAAAGAGGCCGTTGCCATGGACTACACCCCATTGGCTGTGACCGTTGTGCTAAGGGATAACGTGCTCATGAAATCGGTGCGGGCTTATACTGTTTTTCAAGTGTTGGAGAAATTGGGCACGGTAGTTAAGTCTGTGCCCTCAGCTCAAGATCTCGATGATGAGCGGTTTGATGACCGCTTTACTGTGCTTTTGTTCACCCGCCATTCTTCTAACAGAGTGGAAGACGAAGTACTTAATATCCCAGAGATTGTCCAAGTGATCGTTGGCGAGCTCGGGTTAGAGGAAGGAGAGGGAGCAAGGCCTGCCATTAGCATTGAGAGTAGGGAGACAGCGAGACCGTCCCCGGGGGACCGAAGGCCAAGAAACGGAAGCCGGGGCCGAGTGCTGGAGAAATTTGTCCGGGTGGAGACAGAGCGTCTCGATGAGTTAAACAACCTCGTGGGCGAGCTGGTCATTAGCCGAACACAAGTTACTGAGATGGCCAAGCATCTGGAGGAGAGCCATGCCAAGGCTGCTATCGCCCAGCTAGACCGGGTAACGACGGAGCTGCAATATGCTGCTATGAAGCTGCGTATGGTTCCGGTTAAACAAGTATTTGACCGCTTTCCCCGCATGGTGCGGGATCTGGCAAAAACGGCCGGTAAGGAAGTACAACTCAAAGTGGTTGGCGAAGAGACGGAGCTGGACAGGTCCTTGATGAATCAGATCGGTGATCCGTTGGTGCATCTGATCCGCAACGCTGTAGATCATGGTCTAGAAGAGGAGCATCTGCGACGGCAAGCAGGGAAACCAGCGGCCGGCCTAATTCGACTGGAAGCTCGACATGAGGGCAGTCACGTCGTCATTGAGGTAGCTGATGATGGCCGGGGAATAGATGCTGAGAAGATTAAGAATAAGGCTGTTGAGATTGGCTTCATCTCTCGGGAGCAGGCAGCTAAGATGACTCCCCAAGAGGCCCAAGCTCTTATCTTCGAACCGGGCTTTAGTACTACTGACGAAGTTACGGATGTGTCTGGTCGCGGTGTGGGCATGGATGCAGTCAAAGCTGCACTGGAAAACATGAACGGATCAGTGGACATAAGAAGTGAACTGGGGCGGGGAACCAGCGTCAGCTTGAGACTCCCCTTGACTTTGGCGATTATCAAGGCGCTTCTAGTTAAAGTGGGCTCAGAGACATGTGCCATCCCCATTCAGTCTGTTAGAGAGAATCTGAGGGTGACACCAAAGGCCATCAAGACGATCCATGGAGAACGGGTTATCACCCTGCGCAACGAGGTACTGCCTATTTTGGACTTATCCAGCCTCTTGGGTTTTGAAGCCCCAAGCCACGATGGTGATCTGCCGGTGATCGTGGTGGAGGCCGGCCCTAACAAGGCTGGCTTCATAGTGGAAGAGCTCTTGGGGCAGCAAGAAGTGGTGATTAAGTCCTTAAGCACTATGCTAGGAGATATAAAAGGAGTGGCCGGTGCTACAGTGCTCGGAGATGGGACGGTAGCCCTGATTCTCGATGTTTCAGCAGTTTTAGATGAGCTCTCAGCTGAGTCTAGGTAGCTCTAGGTTAAGCAGGACACGGAGGGAAGAGAATGGCGAAACGAGTCTTGGTGACTGATGACACAGCTTTTATGCGCATGAGCCTCAGGAACGTTTTGGAGAAAAATGGATACGAGGTAGTAGGAGAGGCAGCCGACGGCGAGGAGTCTGTCGCCCTCTATGAAGAACTGCGACCAGATGTGGTGACTATGGATATCACAATGCCTAAGATGGATGGGATTACAGCCATAAAGAAAATCTTGGAGATGGACCCCGATGCTAAGGTGATTGTCTGCAGCGCCATGGGACAGAAGCCCATGGTCATAGAGGCCCTGAACGCGGGTGCCAGGGATTTTCTGGTGAAGCCATTTCAGCCGGAAAGGATAATCGAGGCATTGCGTAAGGTTGCGGGCTAATAGATAGGGGGCAGATTATGTGGCTGGAAGCAATAAACCGACACCGATGGAGTTGGACCTCCTGCGGGAGCTAGGCAATATCGGGGCAGGCAACGCTACATCAGCGTTGTCTTCCATGCTTAATGACAGGAAGTTGGAAATGGTGGTCCCCGAGGTTGCTTGTTTGACTTTGCCGGAGACAACGGACCTTATTGGGGGCTCTGAGGCCCCAGTTGCCGGGATCTATATAGCTGTTTCAGGAGACGTAGACGGACACATGGCTTTTCTCATGCCTATAGAAAGTGCCCACCAGTTGGTGGACTCTATTTTGGGCCAAGAGACTAGCGAGTTTGATGATATGGGCTGCTCAGTTCTGGAGGAAGTAGGGAATATCGTGATCACGTCTTATCTCAATGCATTAGCTGAGATGACGGGCCTCATGATTATACCCTCAGTACCGGGCCTAGCCATAGATATGGCTGGCGCCATTTGGAGCTCTATCCTGGCAGGAGCAGCCATACTGGATGAATATATCACAGTGATTAAGACGGCATTTTCCTCAGAAGGGAAGCAGATCGCTGGTCACATAATGTTGATCCCTGGTGAGGACGGTTTTGAGAGATTTTTCAAAATACTGCTGGGAACGGATAATGGGTAATGGCAGACATTTTTGTTAATATGGGTGAAATTGAAGTTGTCAGGGGAGAAGGTGTGCTGATCACCGTTGGCCTAGGCTCCTGTGTAGGTGTAGCAATCTTCGATCAGGAGCGGAGCGTGGGAGGCTTGGCCCATGTGTTTTTAGCCGCCAGTAGGAACGGTTTAGGTGCCACCCAACCAGGGAAATTCGCTGATACCGCGATACCCGCCCTTGTTGATGCCTTAATTCGGGTCGGTGCTCGCCGCTCTGCCCTGGAAGCGAAGATCGCAGGGGGAGCCAATCTATTTCCTAGACTGGGTGAGTCAACGTTGAATGTGGGTAAGCAGAATGTAGCTGCTGTTAGAGAACACTTGCAGCTCAATGCGATACCCTTACGGGCCGAGGATGTAGAAGGAAACAAGGGGCGTAAGATGACTTTATACACCAAGACGGGTATTGTTGTGGTCCAAAGTATCGGTGAGGCGCCTCGGGAGATTTAAGGGGTGCATGACGATATGACCAAGACCAGAGTGCTTGTAGTAGACGATTCAGCTTTCATGCGCAAAGTAATATCTGACACGATTGCAAGAGACGCAGCTTTCGAGGTGGTTGGGACAGCCCGGGATGGCGTTGATGCTCTAGATAAAATTGAGAAGTTACAGCCCGACGTGGTTACTTTGGATGTGGAGATGCCCCGCAAAGACGGCTTAGAGACGTTGCGGGAGCTTATGGTAAAACACCCGGTGCCGGTGGTCATGCTGAGCAGCATGACTCAAGCGGGCACCAAGGCCACTATGGAGGCCTTAGCGTTGGGTGCGGTGGACTTTATCGCCAAGCCGTCTGGCGCTATCTCTTTAGATATTGAGACGGTTCAGGATGAGCTGATCCGCAAATTGAAAGCAGCAGTAGGGGCCCGCATTCGACCCGCGTATTCGGTGGTGCCCAAACCTAGGCCAATCGTAAGAAAACGAGAACCGCCCCAGCCTGCAGCGTCGATGGGGGGAGGAGCCCAGCCTACCATAGCAGTGGCCATAGGAGCCTCTACCGGTGGCCCTAGGGCGTTGGAAGAGGTGGTGCGACAGTTTCCTAAGGATCTCCCCGCGGCCATATTGGTGGTTCAGCATATGCCTGCTGGATTTACCCGCTCAATGGCGGAGCGACTAAATCAGATCGCCAGTATTAGGGTGAAGGAGGCGGAAGAGGGAGATAGGCTCACTGCCGGTATTGCCTATATAGCACCGGGTGATTTCCACATGACTGTTTCCAAAGACCAAGTCATTCACTTAGAACAGACACCACCGGTAAATTATGTGCGCCCCTCCGTTGATGTAACTATGCTAGGTTTGCCCAATGTCTACTCCAATCGACTTATCGGTGTCATCCTAACGGGCATGGGCAAAGACGGGGCAGCTGGTATGGCCAAGATTAAGGCAGAGGGCGGCGTGACTATTGTGCAAGATGAGAGCACCTCCACCATATATAGCATGCCCAGGGCGGTGGTTGAAAACGGTGATGCCGATTTTGTCTTGCCCCTGGAGCGGATAGGTGACGCCGTGGTACGTGCAGTAATGAAA
>JAAYRF010000261.1 GCA_012518905.1 Bacillota bacterium
ATCCCGCTATTTTGGAAAATGGCATCGGTACACCAGGCCCGGCTGCTCCGTTCTATTGGTGATCTTTCCTTTGGGATCTACTTTGTCCACCTCACCATCCGCAACCTCACCAAGGAGGTTGCAGAAAGCCTCCTCTACTCCAATTGGATAGGAGGAACTCTAGCCTTCGTGCTGGTGCTAGCCCTATCCTATGGGTTTGTCTGGTTACTCAGTCGGGATGAAGATGGCTGGGTCATAGTGGGAAAGACGAGCAGCGGGAAGCGTCGATTGAGCGCCACCCGTCCACAATGAGTCCACCTCGCTAATAGTCTTGTACAGAGAAAGGAAAGGTGTCAAATGGCTTCTAGAAGCAAGTCCATTCGTGATGAACTATATCGTTTGGTAGTGTTTTTTGCTGCTGCATTGTGCATCATTGGGTACATAGGTTATTGGGGTGTCAATAGACTAGACAAGCTGGTAGTAATGTATGACGAGGGATATGTCCCCGCGTATTCATTTCTGCTGAATGCAGACCGTGACTTTCAGCAGGCGCGGGTGGCGCTGATGACTGCCTTGAGCACAGACGATGATACCTTATTAAGGTCGTCAAAAGCGGTATATGATGAGAATATTGAGCAAACACGGGATCGCTTTGAGAGCAGCGCCTCTATTGAGCACGTGTTCTTTGAAGAAAAAGTGGATCTTGGGCGGAAGTTTCGAACTGATTTCGATGAGTACAAGGGAATCGCTGATCAGATGTGGCGATTTCTCCTGCAGGATCGAAACAGTCAAATGGCCAGAAATCTGCTGCCTGCAGAAGACGAGCTTTTCGAGAAGGCTCGGGGTTATCTGGACGCTATGGAAGAAGGCTATGATAACGTCATCGAAGTGCTAAAGCTAGATGCTAGAAGGAGTAAGCAGAGTATCATTCTTTGGATAGCGATAGTTACCCTAGTGGTGGCGGGACTTGGCTTTTTTGCCTCGCATCGGATCGTCAAGCGTATTGCAGAAAGGATAGGGATTCTGGTTCACCAATCGCAAAGGATGGCCGCCGGCGATTTCGCTCTTCGCATAACGAGAACCGTCGATGATGAGATCGGAAGTTTGGCTACTGCCCTGGAACGGATGCGCCAGGACATAGCTGGCTTGGTTGCACAGATTGGGAGCACTGCTAGGGATCTGGCTAGTGTCAGCCAACAACTTGCTGCGTCTACTCAGGAGACAGGTGCCTCCATCGAGGAAGTTGCCAGCACTGCCGGCGAATTTGCCTCTACCGCCCAACGGGTAGGAGAAAACTCTAGAGCAATGAACAAATCTGCCCAGGAAATCTCGATTCGAGCCACTGGAGGTGATGTAGCCGTAAAGCAGATTGTGGAAGAGACAGCAAAGCTAGAGGGAAGTATGCATGAATTGGCTGGTGCCGTAGCAGGGTTAGGGGCTCGCTCTCAGGAGATTAATCAAATAGTCGATGCTATAACCGATATTGCCGATCAAACTAATCTCCTGGCACTAAATGCGGCAATCGAAGCAGCTAGGGCTGGGGAATACGGTCGGGGCTTCGCAGTTGTGGCTGAAGAAGTCCGTAAATTGGCCGAGCAATCTACCAAGGCAACGTGGGAGATCGATGGACTTATCAGTGATATCCAGAAGGAAACCGAGCAGGTTGTAGTGGATATGCAGGGCGGAGCGCGGCAGGCAATGGAAAGCCTAGACATAGCACGTGACAGTGGAGAGGATCTGCAAGGAATACTAACTGCCATAGAGGGCATGCTGCAAGAGATCGAAAACGTATCCCATGGAGCTAATCTTGTGGTTGAAGGCAGTGAACAGATGGCTGCAGCTACTGAAGAACAGTCAGCCACAATTGAGGAGGTAGCCGCGCAAGCCGAGAGCTTAAGCCGCGTTGCTCAAGACCTCCTAAGCGTAGTAGCACGGTTCAAGCTAGATGCCGCGGGCCATGAAGCTTCCTAATCAGAGCGTACGCCTGCGCCCAAAGATTGTGGGTATATCCATGGGTGCCTTTTGAGCCCCCTATCTACCGGTTCCGGATTAGATTCCGACCTGGTTTTCCAAAGCCGGCATCGTTGGCCCCAAGTACCCTCCCCTGCTGAACGTTCCATCAGGTTGGGTGCGGACTGTGACACCGTACACCACGCCATCGGAAGCCGATGAATCAAGAAACCAGCCGGATAGATAAATCTCAACGCTGCCGATACCACGGCGTTCAGCGTCCATAACGGTTCCCGCAAGTGTGCTGGAGTGCAGCATCTGCTTTACACGCTGCATGGTATCTTGGGATAGATGAAACGCTCTATGATTCACCGGAAAAGTAAATACCCTTTCCTTGTCCCAATCTATGTACTCTCCCTCAGCCTGCTCACCGGATAAATCACACGTAGCGCTTGCCAAAGGGACAACACCGTCCGTCGGTTTCTCCCGAGGCAGCTGCAGTTCGTAAGCCCAATGAGAAAGCGCTCCGAAGACCTCGTCGGATAGATCCGCCAATTGCTTTGTCAGGCTGGCATCGTCACTCGGCGGTGGAAACAATGGGGGGTGCTCGGTGCCTGCTATCTGGTAGTATACAGTCTTTACCGAAGAGCTGGCGTTCAAATCGTCCAGAAAACTAGTCAGCTTCGCCATATCCAATATATCGAGCCCGAATGGTTTGTCCTTTCCGGTCCTCCAGGTGTATGCAGCCCGTGCCGCCACGTAGAACCAGGTCCGATTCGATGCTAGAACTCGCACGGAGGAATTATCTGCATCGAGCTTTATGTCGGGAGGAATCTGTAAGTAGAGGTTATGGCCATTGAGGAAATATTCGACTGGAATGCCGTTATGAGGGGTTCCAAGGGTAATCAGCTTGTCTACTCGACCGTCGAT
>JAAYRF010000037.1 GCA_012518905.1 Bacillota bacterium
AGGATATCTACTTAGCATCCCAATGGCAGCTTATGTGGCGGAAATTTCGCTCCCATCGCTTGGCGATGGTGGGTGTTATAATACTTATTATCATCTATGCTGCGGCGGTTTTCGCCGAGTTTGTTGCACCGCAAAGTCCCCATACAGTCGATCGCAGACACGTCAATGCCCCACCGCAGAAGCTGCAGTTTATTGACGACAAAGGATTTCGCCTGCGCCCATTTGTATACGGCTATACATCCAGTCGTGACCCAAAGACGTTTCGGATGCGCTATGAAGTGGACTATACCAAGAAGCATCCGATCTACTTCTTTGTTCGAGGCGAAGCTTATAAATTTTGGGGGCTTTGGGAGACCGACCTGCATCTATTTGGCGTTGAGGATGGGGTCCTCTTTTTGTTTGGCAGCGATCCCTTGGGCCGAGATCTGTTTTCCCGGGTAATATATGGAACCAGAATATCTACGTCCATTGGATTGTTGGGCGTTCTGATGAGCTTCGTCTTGGGGATTACCTTAGGCGGTATTTCAGGGTACTACGGCGGTCTCGTAGATCAGGTTATCCAGCGGATTATTGAGTTCATCCGCAGTGTTCCTTCTATTCCTCTCTGGATGGGTTTAGCTGCTGCCATGCCCGCGGGCTGGCCAATTACTCGGGTATATTTTGCAATTACCGCGATTCTTTCCCTCATCGGATGGTCAGGATTGGCTAGAGAAGTGAGGAGCAAATTCTTGTCGCTGCGAGAAGAGGATTTTGTGATGTCTGCCCGACTAGTCGGTTGTAGTGAAGTTCGCATCATTGCTGTACACATGGTGCCATCTTTCTTAAGTCATATCATTGCTTCCTTGACGTTGGCCATACCCAACATGATCCTAGCGGAGACGTCCTTGAGTTTTCTCGGTCTGGGACTCCGGGCGCCGGCAATCAGCTGGGGAGTTCTCCTGCAGCAGGCACAGAACGTGCGAACGGTGGCACTGGCGCCCTGGCTTCTTATCCCAGCATTGTTTGTCGTGGTCACGGTGTTGGCGTTCAATTTCGTAGGCGATGGACTGCGGGATGCGGCGGACCCTTATGGAAGGTAGATGGTGGATATGCATCGCCAGAGCAAACAACCCTTGCTGGAGATTAAGGACCTTCGAACTCATTTTTTCACCCATGAGGGAGTTGTCAAAGCGGTTAATGGAATCAGCCTGCAAGTTGATCGGGGTAAGGTGCTTGGTATTGTTGGTGAGAGCGGATGCGGAAAGAGTGTGCTATCGCAATCGATCATGGGCATTGTCGGAGCTACAGGCAGGATCGTGGAGGGGGAGATCTTTTACTATCCACGGGAGTCAGCCTCACCCGTTGATTTGGCGAAGCTGAAGGTAGACGGTAAAGAGATCCGCCGCATCCGGGGACGAGAAATAGCCATGATTTTTCAGGAGCCTATGACCTCCTTTAGTCCAGTACACACCATCGGCAGCCAGATCATGGAGGCAATTCAGCTGCACAGGCAAGTTAGGAAGGCTGAAGCTAGAAGCATCACAATTGAGCTTCTGGGTCAAGTAGGGATTCATAGCCCCGGAGAACGTATCGATGAGTATCCACACCAGATGAGCGGTGGCATGCTCCAAAGGGCAATGATTGCCATGGCCCTGGCCTGTCAACCGCAGCTTCTGATTGCAGATGAACCCACAACGGCACTGGATGTGACTATCCAGGCGCAGATTCTAGAGCTCATCCGAAGCCTTCAGCGGAGCATGCAGATGTCAATGATCATCATAACTCATGATCTGGGCGTAATTGCTGAAATGGCAGATGATATTTGTGTAATGTATCTCGGCAAAGTCGTGGAAAGTGGTACTGCCCATGACATCTTCGATAACCCAAAACACCCTTATACAAGAGCTCTCTTAGATTGTATTCCCAAACTGGATTCATTGGAGCGAAGTAAGCTATATGCGATTCAGGGCACTGTACCAGATGCATATAACATCCCCCCGGGTTGTTCGTTTTACCAAAGGTGTCCAGTGCGCATAAAGGGAAAGTGCAATGTTTATGAGCCTGAGCCAATTGAGGTAAGACTAGACCACCGGGTAAGGTGCTTCCTATACGATGGGAGGGAAGTAGATGGACTCCAACGTGATATTTCAAGTTAATCACCTAACGAAATACTTTCCCATCACGAGTGGGTTCTTTCAAAAGGTTGTAAATCAGGTCAAAGCAGTGGATGGAATTGATCTGACCATCTACAGGGGGGAAACCCTAGGGCTTGTTGGTGAGAGTGGCTGTGGCAAGACTACTTTGGGTAGATGTTTGCTGCGGGCCATTGACCCCACAGGAGGTGAGATACTGTACCACAGATCAAATGGTGGCATTATCGATCTTGCTCACGCCGATAAGAGCGCCCTAAGTGAATTGCGCCGTGAGATTCAGATGATTTTTCAAGACCCTTATTCGTCCCTAAATCCTAGAATGACTGTAAAGGATCTCATCGGAGAGCCGCTTAAGGTGAACGGGATTGCCAAGGGCAAGGAGCTAGACGAGATGGTGGTTAGTTTGATCCGTAAGGTAGGTCTAAGGCCGAAGTACATGGATCGCTATCCCCATGCTTTTAGCGGCGGGCAAAGGCAGCGGATTGCTATCGCCAGAGCCCTGAGCCTTAATCCCGAGTTTGTGGTGTGTGATGAACCTGTATCAGCACTGGATGTCTCCATTCAAGCCCAGATAATCAACTTGCTGGAGGAACTGCAAGAATCACTGAACTTGACTTATCTTTTCATATCCCATGACTTGAGTGTCGTGAAGCATATCAGTGACCGCATTGCTGTAATGTATTTAGGGAGGCTTGTGGAGATAGGGGAAACTGCCCAGCTATACGCTAAGCCCATGCATCCTTATACCGAGGCGCTGTTATCTGCGGTGCCCAAACCTAGGCCAGGTGCTGGGCCCCGGCGGATCCTACTATCTGGGGAGACTCCTGACCCTGCCCATCCTCCAAGTGGATGTCGGTTCTCGACCCGATGTAGTTATGTGGCTCCGATTTGCAGAGAAGAACTGCCTGTTCTTACTCGAGTTTCCAGCCTAGATGAAGCTGAGCATTTAGCCGCCTGCCATTTCTCAGAGGAACTCGAGCTTAAAGGCGTCATAGCCGGCAAGGTTTCGTGATAGCTTCGTGAAAAACAATTGAGGAGGTGTTGGTGGGAGACACTTGAGGTCATGTTGACGATTTGTCAATCAGAAGGGGGTTGAATAATTTGCGGAAGTACCGATTATTGGCGGTATTGGTGGCTATTTTGTGTGTCATGGCTGCTCACTTTGTCTACGCGAAGGAACTGGAGGTTGCAGTTCAGTACAGTACTATCGCCGAATATGAGCAGCAAACAGGTAAATCTGTTGGTAGTCTTTCAGAGGCACCGGAGTTAGCCGAGTGGGTTACCAGAGGTGAGTTGCCACCCCTAGAAGATAGACTCCCTAAGGAGCCAGCGGTTCTGGTTCCAACAGAATCTATCGGAAAATACGGTGGGACACTGCGCCGGACCCGCAGCGGGCCCCGGGATCACTGGGATATTCGCAAATTTCTCGGTGAGCGATTCTTGGTTATGACGCCGGAGGGTGACATTATCCCCAATGTCGCGAAGGATTACGAGGTGCTTGAGGGCGGACGGAAATTTGTCTTCTACATGCGTGAGGGTATGAAATGGTCCGATGGACACCCCGTAACAGCGGACGACGCCGTGTTCTGGTGGGAGTTCAAGGGCGATCCCCGGCTCTATTTTCCCCACCGCCAGGAATTCATCATGGACGGCAAGATGGCTGATATTGAGAAGATCGATGAGTATACCTTCTCCATTACGTTCCCAAGACCATCGGGCACCTTCTTGTTGACACTGGCAACTGAGGGTAGGGGCCGATTGCTGGCGCCAAAGCACTATCTGAAGCAGTTCCACATGGACTATGCTGAGCCAGAGGAACTGAAGCAGATGATGCGGGAAGCGGGCTATGAAGACAACTGGGCAGGTTTCTTTGACTCGAAGTATCAGGAGCCTGACAAGAATCCGGAGCGCCCGGTGATTACTGCTTGGCGGCCAATCAATGGACCAAGTGATGCTATCTACATGTTTGAGCGTAACCCATACTACTGGAAGGTTGATCCCGAAGGCAATCAACTGCCATATATTGACCGTATAGCCCATGAGATGATTGCCGATCCAGAAATGCGGATTATGCGGGCTGTCACCGGCAATGTGGACTTCTTCAGTGCCGGCATCAGCGATATTGCAGTTCTGATGGAGAACGCCGAATCTGGTGGATATCGGGTATTAACTCTGCCTAGGGCAGACACGGGAGCCGAGCCAGTTATCGCGATTAATCAAAACCACAGAGACCCTGTGATCAGGAAAGTCTTCGAGGATGTCCGCTTCCGTCGG
>JAAYRF010000262.1 GCA_012518905.1 Bacillota bacterium
AGATCCCACTCCAAAATCTCGTCTAACTCTATTAAGGAGTTCTTATGTTCTTTGGCAAAAACGTGGACCTCATATGGATAGCGAGCATAGAAGGGAATTACGGCCAAAAAGCTGTCTGTCTCTGCCACAATTCTAGAGCCGTCTGCCTCCTCTTCTCTTACAATATCACAGATTAGACACCTTCCGGTTTTTTCCCCATGGGCACGGATTGCCGAGAGCTCCTTTTCCTGCACCGGGGGTACAAAGGGAAAAGCATAGATCTGACCATGGGGATGATGCAACGTCACGCCTACAGCTTCGCCTTTATTTTCAAAGATCAAAACATATTGAATTTCCTCTCGACTGCCTAGCTCCCGGTAGCGATCTTTCCAGACCTGAATCAGGTTACGGATATGCTCCACCGACTCATCAGCCAAGGTGCCGTCATGGCGGGGTGAGTAAAGAACCACTTCACATTCGCCCTTAGCTACATCCACCGGTGATATGTCAGTTCCCACCACATCGGGCACAGGCGGCTCCGGCTGCAATGAGGGGAATTTATTCTGAAAGACAACTATCTCATAGTCCTCCGCCGGTACTTCGGTAGGAAAAGCTCCCGGGCGGGTGGGACAAAGAGGGCAAAAATCCTTGGGCGGTTTGTATGTTCTGTCCATGCGGTGGGTAGCGGTAATTACCCACTCCTGCCTAAGGGGGTGCCATCTCAACTCTGACAATTGCCACACCCCTTTCTTTGTAATTGACCATGGCAGTTAGAAGTGGTTTTCCCACGGCAATCCTCCCCCGGAGGGCAATTGCCCTCATCAGGTTGCTCGGTGCCTATGTTACCCGCTCCTTTGCTGCCAAATCGGTAGTAAATAAGATACCGACCGTCATCTTTAGTGATCTTCTCTTTTTCCATATCTAGGGGAACCTTCGCCTTTGATAGTTCCACCTTCTCCCTCCCCTGTCTTGTAAATTGGTAGATTCATATTAACTACGAAATCCCTGGGGATGTCCTTTATGCCAATTCCAAGCAGTCCTGACAATAGTCTCCAGGTCATGGTAGCAGGGCTGCCAACCTAGCTCCTCCATGATCCGCTGGGAGCTGGCAACCAAAACCGCCGGATCACCGGGCCGCCTAGCCCCCTCTGCCCGAGGTAATGACTTGCCTACTACCTTCTCCACCATGTCTATGACTTCCCGCACACTGAAGCCTTGACCATTGCCTAAATTATACGCGGTGGAGGCAGCTTTGCCCTCGAGAGCATCGAGAGCCAAAAGATGGGCAGTGGCCAAGTCAGTCACATGGACATAGTCCCTCACACAGGTGCCATCGGGTGTATCATAGTCTGTGCCGAAGATTGTTATCTTCTCCCGTTGACCCAAAGCCACCTGCAAAACAATGGGTATAAGGTGGGTCTCAGGCCGGTGATCCTCTCCAATGGCACCACTCGGTGAAGCTCCTGCAGCATTAAAATACCGTAAGGATATATGGCGCAGGCCGTAAGCGGCATCATATCTGGCCATGATCTTCTCGAAGAAAAGCTTGCTTTCGCCATAGGGGTTGGTGGGCACTTGGGGATGATCCTCGGTGATGGGTGTTTCGACAGGCTCGCCGTACACGGCAGCCGTCGACGAAAAGACTATGTAACGGGCATCATTGTGGACCATGGCATTAAGTAGGTTTAGTCCGTTAGTGATGTTATTATGAAAGTACTTGTCCGGCCGCTCAACTGATTCGCCTACTAAGCTATCAGCCGCCATGTGTACCACAGCCTCAATGGCATACTCTTTGAACAGATTATGGAGAAGATCCATATCTGCCAAATCGCCTTGGACAAATATCCCGCCCTGTACCGATGCTCGATGGCCTTTCTGGAGATTGTCTAAAACAACAACCTCATGCTTGCCTGTCTTTAGGAGCTCCTCCACAACATGGCTGCCTACGTAACCAGCACCACCGGTAACTAGGATGTTCATACAAGCGGCGGCTATCTTCCTAAAGGAAATACCGCCTTCTCTCCTTTCGCTGGGCAACTGTCAAGACATGATCTAGCAATCCATATGCTACCATCAATGATACCCATACATAGAGGATTTATCAACAAGTAGACTCGGCTTAAAGGCCTATTTGCCTTTGCCGAGTCTACCAAAGTCCTTACTTATCTACCGAAACCCCAGCAGCTACGCCTTGGGCCTCCAATGGAATTCTTTGTCCAGAGGGTAAATCGGTCGCTTAGTCACCTGATACGGTATAGTCTCCAACAGCAAATTGGTATCCCCAGGGGTCAAAGCAAGCAGGGCCCGCTTGGTCAAGGCCTGAAATTCAGGACTTAAATACCCGCTTTTCACAACTATGATTTCATATTCCCTGGGATCGAGACCGAGATCTGCTAAGAGCTCGGGGTCATAGACAGCAGTCCGCTTAGTAGTGACTATTACATCAATATCATCTACCCGCAAGATCACGCTGGGAATGCCTTTGCTAAGACCGATCTTCTTCACCTGGGCCCGAATCGATAGAGGTGAACCTTGCTCCTTGGTAGGATCCAATCTGCCCAAGTCCAAATCCACATGGCTGTTCACCCCAGCTGCGACGCACTTATCATACGCGGCTTCATCGACGATGACTGCCATAAGAGCGTTCTTAACCCGCTGCTTAATGAGAATATCCAGGGCAATAGCGAGATCCTCCGAGGCCCCGGCGGTGGGATTATCCCCGCTATCGGCAATGATTATCGGTGCCGATTTCTCCTCAAGGGCGATCTTCAGGCATTCTTCCATGGGATACGCCTCTGTTGTAAAAACAAACTCATGGCGGTTCTCCCATATTAGCTCTGCCAATCGCCGAGCCTCAGCCTCACCGGCCGATTTGGCCCCTTGAGTCGTTACCACTATGGCGCTTACACAGTTAAAGGGCACATCGGCCCAGGGGAATCCGAGAAATATTGAGGACGACATTATGTCTTCCCCATCGGGCATATGAACCAATTCCGCTATAATCTTTGACGTAGGCGCAACCTTTGTCTCCGATTGCTCCCCCGATACCAACATGGGAATACTAACCCAACTGGTAGTTATCTCCAGGGAGTTCCTCAGTACTTCCAAAGCCAGCTCTGCCGCCTTATGACCAGTGGCTTCTTTGTCTATATGGGGCGCAGTTCTGTAGCCCACAAAGGCGTTGGCGTTTTTCACCATCTTATTTGTGATGGTAGCATGGAGATCCAAGGCACATATGATAGGAATCCGGGGGCCAACGATACTGCGAACAGACTCAAGAAGGTCCCCGTCGGCATCTCCAACATCTTCCACAAACATGGACCCATGCATAGCAAGCACCACAGCATCTAACTGGTCAGCATCTTGTATTCTGGTCAAAAATCTTTCCTTTAAGTTGTCATAGGCAGCTTTTTCTATGGTCCCCGATGGGAGAGTGTAGGCAAATAAGGTAGGTATAATCTCCACTTTATTCTCTTTCAGAGTCTCAATTATTCCCTGTAAGGAAGTGCCTTCTACTGCCTCGGGGATGGCCAACAGACTATCTCCTTCAGCAATAGAGAAATCCTCCAGGGATGTCTTGAGATAGGTAAATGTATTAGTCTCATGCTGCATGCCGCCAACTGCAATTCGCAAGACCCTTTCCCCCTTCATTTGCTCAATCTTGCATCTTAATACCGTGATCGTCGCTTATGCCCACTCCACCCCGGAGAATTTGCGGAAAGCCTCCATGCTGACTTTGATGGACTCAATCTCATCAAGCTGGGTATGGTCTTGCTCCAAGATGATGTACTCCAGATTGGGTGCGTCCTTGGCTGCATTAATAATATCCTGAATAGGCAAGATTCCCGTTCCTATCTCTGTGAAGCACCGGGGCTGCAAAGTGGCCATAAAAACATCCATATTGATAGGCATTTCCGGGTTAATAATCCCGTCATACATGACTAGATTCTGCGGCGCATCCTTGGGGAAATCTTTCTGATGCAAAAGGACTAGGCGATCCTTGTACTTTCTGATCAGTTCTACAGGATTCTGCCCACCCCGAGTGGCCCAGTAGGTATCCAATTCAATAAACACCAGGGATGGATCGGTGTTTTCCATAATGATCTCGTAGACCGTCTTGTCTCCAAACTTCTGAAACTCTTGATAGTGATTATGGTAGTAGAAGCGCATACCCCGCTCTTTGCACTTCTCGCCCACCTCGTTAAACAACTCACAGCGCCTCAACACAAAGTCGACGTCTTCATATGGGAAAAATTCAATATCACAGCCTATCTGCTTATTGCCCAAAGCCTGGTGGTAATCGAGCACTCCATCGAGAAGCTCAGCCTTAAGGGGATTGATATGGCTCCCCACAATGGACATACCAAGTTCATCAAGGCTTGCTTTCATCTTGTCTGCAGGAACACCGAACCCGACGCCGGGATCATTGGCTGCATCATGGTTGGCAGCCTCAAGATACTTATAGCCTACCTCTGCCACTTGCGCCAGGACCCCATATGGATCTTTCTGAAGCGATTGCCGCACAGAATAGAGCTGAATACCAACCTTCAATGCCATAGATCAATCCAACCTTTCTGAATAGTTTTTTGTGCATCCAATGAAAACTCCCCTTCTAGCCCTTTACGCTACCGCCTAGTACTCCCTCGATGAACTGTCGGCGGAAGATTAGAAAGACGATAATCGTAGGTAAAATGGAAAGGAGTGTGGCTGCCATTAACTGCCCATATTGCACATCCGTTTGACCAACGAATGTTGCCA
>JAAYRF010000263.1 GCA_012518905.1 Bacillota bacterium
ATATGCTAGTGCCTGGAATGGAGGCGATGTTGAATAATGCAGGAGCAAGTGTTGACCATGTTGGCCGAGGCCGGTGAAGAAGGGCGCCGATACCTATCCGGTGGATACATAGCGAAGGAGCTTGGTATTACCAGGGCCGCTGTATGGAAGTACATCGAAGCCATTCGGGCAGATGGTGGCATCGTACGGGCAGCACCCAGGCTGGGCTATCACCTCGTTAACCTTGACGATCTTCTCCAGGCCGGTGCTGTGTCGGTCGCTACCTCCGTAGTGGGTCAATCCTACACGTACCTACCTCGTGTTGATTCTACAAACTCGGAGGCGAAAAGACGAGTCCGTGCCGGATGTCCGGAAGGGCTGGTAGTGGTAGCGGATAACCAGAAAGCCGGCAGAGGCCGAATGGGCCGCGGTTGGCTTTCGGTACCGGGTAAAGGCCTGTATTTCTCTGTAGTTTTGTTCCCAAAACACTTACCGATGAATAAGGTGGCTCTTTTGACCCCACTGACCGCGGTGGCGGTATGTAGAGCCATCATAGACATGACTGGTCTGCCGGTAGCTCTTAAGTGGCCCAACGATCTTTTCCTAAAGGGACAGAAAGTCGGGGGGATATTACTGGAAGCTGGGGGAGAGGCAGATAGTGTTAAGTACGCCATTATTGGTATTGGAATCAATGTTAACTTGACCCAAGACGACATTCCCTCGGACTTAGCGCAGATAGCTACTTCTCTTTACTTGTCTGGTGGGTCCAAGGTGGCTCGGCGGAAGCTCTTACAGAAGGTTCTATCCAGTCTGGACACCTATTATGTGCAGTCTGTCAACGAAGGCCCCGAGTCTTTCTTAAGTGAGTATCGGCGCTTATGCCTCACTTTGGGAAGGCCCATCAAGTTCGTCTGGCAAAATCACACCTGGTCAGGGGTGGCTCAAGGAATTAATGATGACGGAGGTCTTATAGTCAAGTTGGATAATCAGGAAACTCTAGTTTTGAGGTCAGGTGATGTCCATTGTCTTTGAGCAAATCTCAACAGATGGTCAGGATTGCCCTATTTACTACTCTTACCGCTACCGGAGCCTATGTCGTATTGCCTTTGCCTTTTACTCCGGTGCCTTTTACCCTACAGCTGTTTTTCACACTGCTTTCCGGTTTGATGCTGGGACCGAAAAATGGAGCTTTGAGCCAGATCGTGTACTTGGCCCTAGGTATTGTGGGGGTGCCGGTTTTTGCTGGAGGCAATGCCGGGGTTGGAGCATTGGTAGGTCCTACCGGTGGATATTTGGTCGGGTTTGTGCTAGCCGCGGGGGTGGTGGGCTATCTTGATATGCGATTGGCGAGCTGGGGAGATTCGGCGATCCGGCGAGGTGTCATTATCGGGACCGTCGGCCTAGGTATTATCCATGGGTTTGGTGCATGGTGGTTAGCACGGGCTACCAGAATCAGCCTGGCCAAGGCATTTGCTTTGGGTTGTGCTCCTTATATCATACCTGATTCTATCAAGTGCGTTGCCGCGCTTATGGCGGCAGCCGCCCTAAAGAGAATGGTGCCTGGTTATGCTGGGCAAGTAAAGTATGCTGAACCGCGTGGCACCTCTGCGCCCAGGCAAAGGTGACTTTTGGCTTGTGGGCATCGGATATCCATAGCCTTCCTCGGACAGATTAGAAGCGACGGGATAATATCGTGATTAGGCTATCTATTTGCAGGGAGGAGATGGAATGTCACAAAAGGAGAAGGAAATCAAACGCCTTGCCGATGAATACAGCTATGCTCCCCTAGATGTTGAAGATGGCGTACAACTGCCCAACATGATGGGTTGGATAGGCGGGATTGACTTTAAGATGCATAGAGCTAAGATTCTGGAGGAAATAGCTGCTGAGCTCGGGACAGATGGCGGGAGGATGCCGGGCAAGGGAAAACTCTAAAATATTCGTCGTTTACGCCCTGACTGAAGGCTAACAGTCAGGGTTTCTCTTTCACACCGCAGTTAGCAGGATTTAAGCTACTAGTAAAGAAAGTGTAATTGCACCCTTTTGTGAGGGCAGTGCAGAGAATCATAAAGGCAGTTGCATAGAGACGAGAGGAGAGAGAGTTAGTGAAGCGAAATCTGATTTTGTCCTTAGTCCTAGTATTAGTGTTGAGCTTAGGAGTAGCAGCAGCAGCTGCTCCCAAGTCGGTTATGGTAACAGACGTTGGCGGCTTAGGGGATCAGTCCTTTAACGATGCGGCGTGGAGAGGCCTAAATAGGGCCAAGGAGGAACTAGGTGTAGATATCGCTGTTGTAGAATCGAGCATGATGACGGATTACGAGCCCAATCTATCGAATTTGGCAGAATCCGGTGCTGATCTGATCTGGGCGGTAGGCTTTCTTATGACTGATGCCGTAGAAAACGTTGCTTCCTTGTATCCTAACACCAAGTTTGGTCTGATAGATGCTGTTGTCGATGAACCCAACGTTCTATCTTTTACATTTAAGGACCATGAAGCTTCTTATCTAGCCGGTGTTTTTGCTGCTATGTGGACGGAGACAGGCAAGATCGGTTTTATCGGAGGTATGGATGTACCGGTCATCGAGCGTTTCGAGTCTGGTTTTAGGGCCGGAGTTAAGGCGACTAAGCCTGACGCCGAGATACTCATTGGTTACGCAGGTAACTTTAACGACCCTGGCAAGGGCAAAGAGCTGGCTTTGACTCAGTACAACCAGGGAGCAGATATTATCTACCATGCTGCCGGTGCCACAGGACTTGGGCTAATTGAAGCTGCTAAGGAAACTGGCAAATGGGCCATCGGTGTTGACTCAGACCAGACTGTGCTGGATCCGGAGCACGTAGTGGCCAGTATGCTGAAGCGAGTAGATAATGCAGTATTTTATGGCGTGGAAGCCCTGGTAAACGATGAGTTTGTAGCTACCCATTTGGAACTGGGCCTAGCCGAGGGTGGCGTAGGTTTGGCGTATTCTAAGGGAATCGAAATTCCCGAGTCCATTCTGACAGCTGTTGAAGCGGCCAATGAAGATATTGTTAGTGGCAAGATCGAGGTTCCAGGTACTAGGGCCGAGCTTTAAGGACAGCTGATATCATGTTATAACACCGGGGCCCGATGCTTTTCTTATGGGAGCATCGGGCTTTCCAGTGTTAGACGCTGATAGATAACTAGCCCTCACTGTAGATGCGAAAGCATGATGCAAGATACGGTACAGTAAGGGGGATGGGGGTAGAGGTGAGTAATGACCAAAGATAAGCTACCCATAGTGGAGTTACAGGATATAACCAAAACTTTCCCAGGAGTAGTGGCCAATGATCAGGTAGATTTCCAGATCTATCCGGGAGAGGTACATGCCCTTTTAGGTGAGAACGGGGCCGGCAAGACGACCTTGATGAATATCCTGTACGGCCTATATCCACCTGATGCCGGGAGAATCCTAGTGCATGGTAAACCAGTGACCATAGCTAATCCCAATGATGCTCTAGCTTTGGGTATAGGGATGGTGCATCAGCACTTCATGCTTGTGCCGCCGTTCACCGTGGCTGAAAACATCGTCTTGGGCTATGAACCCAAGAAGCGTGGCGGGTTCCTAGATATGGATAAGGCCATTAGGGATGTGGAAGAGCTCTCTACCAGATATGGTTTCCGGGTTGATCCCCGAGCCAAAGTACAAGATATCTCCGTGGGTATGCAACAGCGTGTGGAGATATTGAAGGCTCTCTATCGAGGAGCGGAAGTATTAATCCTCGATGAGCCCACCGCGGTTTTGACACCACAGGAGGTAGAAGAGCTGAAGGAGATAACGGATAACCTTGCCCGTCAGGGCACGGCGATCATTTTTATTACCCATAAACTCCAGGAAGTTATGGCTATGAGTCAACGGATTACAGTTATCCGGCGAGGTCGAGTGGTGGGTACTGTTCCCACTGCATCTACAAATCCGGTAGAATTGGCCCGGATGATGGTAGGTAGGGATGTAGTACTTACACTTGACAAAGAGCCAGGCAAACCAGGTCCCGTTATTTTGCGCATGGAGGATGTATGGGCGGAAGACGATCGGCGCTTGCCGGCTCTGAAGGGAGTCAGCCTGCAAGTGCGGGCCGGAGAGATAATCGGTATTGCCGGAGTCGATGGCAACGGTCAACGGGAGCTATCGGAGGTACTTCTTGGTACTCGAAAAGTCAGTAGGGGTATCATCTATCTAAAGCAGCAAGACATGACCAATTTGAACGTGAGGGCCCGGAAAGATGCCGGTTTGGGCCATATCCCCGAAGACAGGCAACGCCTCGGCATGATCATGGATTTTTCCCTGGCGGAAAACGCTATCTTGGGCAAGCATCACCGTGCTCCTTTTAAAAAAGGTGTACTTCAAGATGTGGCCGAGGTAAAGGCCTATGGTGAAGAATTGCTTGCCACCTACGACGTTAGGGCAGCAGGAGTTGAAGCCGTCGGTAGGTCGCTTTCAGGTGGTAATCAGCAAAAAGTGGTGGTAGGACGAGAGCTCGATGCTAACCCAGAGGTGCTTATTGCAGCCCAGCCCACCCGTGGGTTGGATGTGGGGGCTATTGAATTTGTCCATGGACGTTTGCTCGACCAAAGAGCCATGGGCAAAGGAATACTTCTCATATCATTCGAACTGGATGAGCTTCTGAGCTTAAGTGATCGAATCCTAGTTATATACGAAGGTCAGATAGTAGCTGAAGTAAAGCCTGAGAATGTTACTGAAGGTCAGTTAGGGCTTCTAATGACTGGTGGTAGTCTGGAGGGGGTGCAGGGACTATGACGTCGGATACCGCGCAAAAGAAGTTAGCTCCTCATTGGGAGCGGATTTGGCTTTCCTTGGTGGCAGTTGTGCTAGCCCTGCTCGTGGGAGCAGTAGTCATCATATGGTCTGGGAGAAACCCTCTCTTGGCATACTATGCTCTTTGGGACGCTTCCTTCGGGAGCTGGAGGGGATTTGGCGAGGCACTAGTCAGTATCACTCCCTTGATTTTTACCGGCTTGTCTGTAGCCTTTGCTTTTAGGACGGGGCTGTTTAATATCGGTGCCGAAGGCCAGTTCATTTTGGGTCAGATGGGAGCTGCCGTGGCGGGCTACGCACTGACCGGTTTACCAGCAGCTATTCATGTGCCTTTGGCTCTGGTGATAGGTGCTCTGACCGGGGCGATTTGGGCAGGGATCCCGGGGTTTTTGAAAGCCCGTTTAGGTGCCCACGAGGTCATCAACACCATCATGATGAACTATATAGCTTTGTACTTTACCCATTACCTGGTGGTGGGCCCTTTGAAAGGACATAGTTATCTGCCGGTGACCAAGCAGGTTTCGGATTCAGCTAAGCTATGGCGGTTTATCCCGCCTACACGGGCCAATATTGGCTGTTTCGTGGCTTTACTCATGGCTTTGGTTGTCTATTATATCCTTTGGCGCACGACTTTGGGATATGAGTGTCGGGCTGTGGGCTTTAACGCAGAAGCAGCTGAATACGCCGGTATTAATGTTTCCCGCAACCTAGTTATCTCCATGATGATTAGCGGTGCCTTGGCAGGTATGGGAGGTGCTGTTCAGGTCTTAGGAGTACAGCATCGCTTCTATGATCTGTTTGGGTTCACCGGTTACGGGTTTGACGGAATTGCTGTAGCCTTATTGGGTAACAACCATCCTTTGGGAGTAATAGCGGGGGCATCGCTTTTCGGGATACTAGCCAGAGGCTCTCAGAATATGCAGAGCATGGCCCAAGTGCCTAAGGAAGTCATCGGAATCGTACAGGCAGCAGTTGTCTTGTTTATTGCCGCTGACTACCTCATGCGGAAGCTAGTTTACTTTAGGCGTCCCCGAGCCGATCGGGCTGGCAAGACAACGGGAACTGTAAGTGGGAGGGATGGCAAGTGAATATCGGTGATTTTTTTGGCACTGCTTTGTTTAGCTCCACTTTGCGCATGGCCACCCCCTTGATCTTTGCCTCCCTGGGAGGGGTTTTCGCAGAGCGGTCCGGTATCGTAAACATCGCCCTGGAAGGCATCATGCTCGTGGGCGCGTTTGTGGGTATGGTGGTATCCTATTACACACAAAACCCATGGCTAGGAGTGCTCTTGGCGATGCTAGCCGGTGGAGCCGTCTCCTTGATACTGGCCATAAATAGCATAGCCCTCAAGGCAGATCAAGTGGTTACTGGGGTTGCCATTAATATATTCGCTTTAGGTATCACTGGGTTTATGCTAAGGCGCCTCTTTGGCCATGCCGGGCAATCACCCTCAGTAGCGAAGCTAGCAGATTGGTCCATTCCGATAATCAAGGACTTGCCTATTCTCGGACCCATTTTGGGCAAACACACACCTCCCGTATATCTAGCCTTGTTAGCAGCTGTTTTGTCCCATATAGTACTATACAAGACTCCTTTGGGCTTAAGGATCCGGGCAGTAGGAGAGCATCCTCGGGCAGCAGATACAATGGGAGTTGATGTATTTAAGATCCAGTACCTGTGTGTCTTTATCAGCGGGCTTCTCGGTGGTCTGGGCGGAGCGACTCTATCTTTAGGACTGCTCAGTTCCTTTGTGGAAAACATGACAGCAGGAAGGGGTTTTATCGCTTTAGCTGCTATGATTTTCGGCAAATGGACCCCTTTGGGTGCGCTTGTGGCATGCCTCTTTTTTGGCTATGCCGATGCCCTGCAGATGCTGGCTCAGACCCTAGGGATCGTGTTTATCCCCAGGGAATTCATCTTGATGCTGCCCTACTTATTGACTATGGCGGTTTTGGCTGGAGTCATTGGCCGTGCCGTACCGCCTGCTGCTGAGGGTAAGCCATACGAAAGGTAAGTTGGGGATAGGATGCATTGATTCGACGAAAACGGGCAATGGCTTTAGCTTTCGCTTTTGGCGCGAAGGGCAAAGCCTTTGCCCACTTTCAAAGAGCGAAAGGAGCGTCTAGATCGCTGTCATAATACCCCAAAGACTCCCACCTTTCCCACTGCCTGTCTTAGCCGGGCCAGGGACTTTGGACGAGTCCGGCCTTTGTGCCTCCAGCGTCTAAAATGTTCTTGACGGGTATCGACGGGCTATGGTATACTCAGTGTTGCTTAAACAGTCCTGAAGTTGTTTGCGGGCGTGGCGGAATTGGCAGACGCGCTAGACTTAGGATCTAGTGGGTTTTCTCCTGTGAGAGTTCGAGTCTCTCCGCCCGCACCACCTTTTGCTATGGAATATTTTGCAGTGACAAATCGGATCGAGCAATCCTTTTGCTATAATTGCAGCCTGTTGGGACCACTATAAGGTTGTGGCCCGAGTGAACAGGCTCTTTCTGTTGTCCAAAGCAGTACTTGGTGACGGGAAAATCCCCGTAATTACCAAAAACCGCAGAGCAGCAGGATTTACCGAGGTGTACTTAAACTAGACGCCGAGTCAGAGAGGGTAGATTTAATGAAGACGACTGTAGAAAGGCTGGAAGGCAACCAAGTCGCTCTGGAGGTCGAAGTAGGTCAGGAGCGAGTGGAGCAGGCTCTAGATCAGGCCTTCCGTAAGGTGGCTCAACAAGTGAGGGTGCCGGGATTCCGCCCTGGCAAGGCACCCCGCCGAGTTATTGAGATGAGGGTGGGAAAAGAGCTCCTGTACCAAGAGGCTTTAGATGACCTGATTCCCCGGGTTTATACTGAAGCGATTAGCGAAAGCGGCATCAAACCCATCGATATGCCGGAACTGGATATTCTGGAGATGGAAGACGGCAAGCCCCTACGATTTAAGGCCGTTGTTGAAGTTGAGCCAGAAGTTACCTTGGGTGAGTATAAGGGCATTGCTGCAACGAAGCAGATCGAAAGGATCACCAATGCTGATGTGGATCGCGTCCTGGAAGAAATGCGAGAGCGCAGTGCTCAGTTGGTGACAACTGACAGACAGGAGATTCAAACCGGCGACTTTGCTATCATCGACTTCACTGGATATATCGATGAACAGCCTTTCCCAGGTGGAGCGGCCCAAGGATATACTCTGGAGATAGGTGCTGGCCAGTTTATACCGGGGTTTGAGGAGCAGTTAGTTGGGTCGGAGCCCGGCGAAACGAAGCAAGTTACAGTCACGTTCCCCACTGACTATCATGCTACTGAGTTGGCCGGTAAGGAAGCTCGGTTCGACGTCAAGATTCACGAGATCAAGGAAAAAAGCTACCCAGCTCTCAACGATGATTTTGCCAAGGATCTCGGTGATTTTGAGACCCTTCTGGAACTACGGGCTGACATTCGTCAGCGACTGGAAGATGCCGCGGCCAAAGACGCGCAGAACACTTTGGAAGTAGATTTGACCCAAAAGGCTGTGGACCTGGCCCAGGTAGATATTCCTGACAAAATGGTAGAACTGCAGATAGACCACAAGATTCAACACTTGGAGAGGGATTTGCAGTATTCAGGCCTTGATAAAGAGCGTTATCTAGAGATTCTTGGTACAACAGAAGAGGAACTGAGATCCCGCATGTGGGAAGAGGCTGAAAATGAAGTCAAGACTACTCTAGTCTTGGAGGCCATTGTGGCAAAGGAAGGCATCACTGTCACAGACGAGGAGATCGATGAGCGCATCGATTCCACGGTTCAAGACAGTCCCCACGCTGATACTCTCCGTTCCTATTGGGAATCGCAAAAACGCAGCCTCCGTAATAACATGCTCTTGGAGAAGGCTGTGGCTTTACTGGTGGATAATGGTGAGATTACAGAAGTTGTGGTTGACCGACCAGAAGAGGACCCAAACGAAGATTTGGAGACGGCAGAGGAAGCCACAGAGTCGGAGGATACCCGCTAAGCCAATCTGCCACGATATGCTGAAGCAGGTATAATGGCCTCAGTGGAGAAGGGTTTATTCCGAGAGGCTTTCCACACCACTACCATATCAAAGCAATAGGATATGTGTAAAAAGGCATCATCAGGGGAACATATACCGCAGAGTAGTGGTGGCAATCGTCTGTGGGAGATACCGGTTGCACAGATTAAAGGGAAGGTGAGATCATGAGTATCCTTGTTCCCATGGTTGTAGAACAGACCAATCGAGGCGAAAGGGCCTATGATATATACTCCCGTCTACTTAAAGACAGGATTATCTTTGTCGGCGGCCCCATAGATGACCATATGGCAAATCTGATAATCGCCCAGTTGCTCTTCTTGGAATCAGAGGATCCTGAAAAGGATATTTCCTTGTATATCAACAGCCCCGGTGGGGTAGTCTATTCTGGTCTAGCCATTTACGACACCATGCAATACATCAAGCCTGATGTCTCTACAATTTGCATTGGCATGGCGGCTAGCATGGCGGCTCTACTTTTGACTGCTGGCACCAAGGGCAAGCGTTACGCACTGCCATATTCCCGGATCATGATTCATCAGCCTTGGGGTGGAACCAGAGGCCAGGCTACGGATATTGAGATTGAGGCCCGAGAAATTCTGCGCCTAAAGCGCATTGGTAATGAGATTTTGGCAAGGCATACAGGACAACCCATGGAGCGAATTGAGCGAGATACTGACCGAAACTACTATATGTCAGCCGAAGAAGCTAAAGAATATGGCCTCGTCGATGGAGTGCTCAGTGATACTAAGGACCTTCAATTGAAATAAGAGGTGATAAGATGTTCAAGTTTGGCGATGAGAAGGGTCAATTGAAGTGTTCTTTCTGTGGGAAGATCCAGGAACAGGTGCGAAAGCTCATTGCTGGCCCCGGGGTCTATATCTGCGATGAGTGTATTGAGCTATGCAATGAGATCATCGAAGAGGAGCTAACCGAAGAGCAGGATTTGGAGTTTGGTAGTATACCCAAGCCCAAGGAGATCAAGGCTACCCTTGACCAGTATGTTATTGGTCAGGAGCTTGCCAAGAGATCTCTGGCGGTGGCAGTATACAACCACTACAAACGAATAAATGCCAACTCCAAACCAGATGATGTGGAATTGCAGAAGAGTAATATCCTGATCTTGGGGCCCACCGGATGTGGCAAAACCTTATTGGCCCAGACTCTAGCCAGGATCTTGCAGGTACCCTTTGCCATCGCCGACGCAACATCTCTCACAGAAGCAGGTTATGTGGGAGAAGATGTGGAGAACATCTTGTTGAAGCTTATCCAAGCTGCAGACTACGATGTAGAGAAGGCGGAGCGGGGAATAGTCTATATCGACGAAGTCGATAAGATCGCCCGCAAGTCCGAGAATCCCTCAATTACTAGGGATGTCTCCGGTGAAGGTGTGCAACAGGCTTTACTGAAGATCCTTGAGGGAACAATTGCCAGTGTGCCTCCTCAGGGTGGGCGCAAGCATCCCCATCAGGAGTTTATCCAGATAGATACCACCAACATCTTGTTTATCTGTGGCGGAGCCTTCGATGGTTTGGAGAAGATCATCGAGAACCGCATCGGCAAGAAGACCATGGGTTTTGGTGCCGACATTCGGCCGAAGGAAGAAAAACAGATTGGAGATCTCTTACGTCAGGTGATGCCGGAAGACCTACTGAAATACGGGTTGATTCCCGAATTCATTGGTCGTTTGCCTATAGTAGTGGCCTTAGATGCTCTGGATGAAATTGCTTTAGTCCGGATCCTAAAAGAGCCCCGGAACGCTTTGGTAAAGCAGTACAAAAAGTTCTTTGACATGGAAGATGTGGAGCTGGTCTTTAACGAGGAAGCTCTTACAGCCATTGCTCGCAAAGCCATGGAACGCAAAACTGGGGCCAGGGGACTGCGGACTATCATCGAGGACATCATGCTCGATATCATGTACGAGATTCCTTCGGAAGATGATATTGTGCGATGCTTCGTTGATGCGGATGTTGTTGAGAAAAAGGTATCTCCACAACTGATACGGCGTGAGCATATCACCGAAGAAACGGCCTGATTTTCGGCCTCCAAAAATAGACTATTGACCTTGTGAACTGGCCCGGGATACTCGGGCCTTTCTGGTTAAAACCCCTTGCCCCTGCACATAATAGACAGGCGAAGATCGATGAATCCAACGGGGCAGGTGGAGTCTATGATGGGCATACTAGGGATAGTAAATCTGTTTTTCGCCATCGTCATTGGGCTGTACTTTTGGAATTTACTCCGGGGCCAACAGAGCAGCAAATCTGCTGTGGATCGTGAGTCGAGGAAGGAAATGGACAAGTTGCAGCGCCTTAAGGCCATTTCCCTCACTGAACCATTGGCAGAGAAGACGCGTCCTGCCTCATTTGATGATATTGTGGGTCAGATTGATGGCCTAAAAGCCCTGCGAGCAGCTCTATGTGGTCCCAATCCCCAGCACGTATTAGTTTACGGGCCACCGGGAGTCGGTAAGACTGCCGCCGCTCGCGTGGTCTTGGAAGAAGCTAAGGCCAATCCCCTCTCCCCCTTCAAGCCATCGGCCAAATTTATCGAAATAGATGCCACTACAGCCCGTTTCGATGATCGGGGAATTGCCGACCCTCTTATGGGTTCTGTCCATGATCCCATTTACCAAGGAGCGGGGCCCTTGGGTGTAGCTGGAATCCCCCAGCCAAAACCGGGAGCTGTTACTAAGGCCCATGGTGGCATACTCTTCATAGACGAGATTGGCGAGCTGCACCCCGTGCAAATGAATAAGCTCCTGAAGGTTTTAGAAGATAGAAAAGTATTCTTTGAGAGTGCCTACTATAGTTCTGAGGATAGTAATATCCCCCTGCATATCCACGAAATGTTCCAGAAAGGGCTGCCCGCGGATTTTCGGTTGGTTGGGGCTACCACCCGCATGCCCCAAGAGATCCCACCGGCGATTCGGTCTAGGTGTTTGGAAATTTTCTTTCGATCTCTAACCCCTGAGGAGATTGCCCAGATCGCGTCCAGTGCAACCAAGAAAATCGGATTCTCATTGCCTGAAGATGCACTGGAAGTAATTAAGCAGTACGCTACCAACGGCCGAGAAGCAGTAAACATGATTCAGGTTGCTGCCGGTTTGGCAATGACCAGCAAGCGGCAGGAGATCAGCCGGAGTGATATAGAGTGGGTGGTAAACAGTGGCCAATACTCGCCTCGGCCCGACAAAAGCATTCCTTCATCTTCCCAAGTAGGGTTAGTCAACGGCTTGGCTGTTTACGGACCAAACATGGGAACGCTCATTGAAGTAGAGGCCACAGCTATTGCCGCGAAACAGGGCGAAGGCAAGCTGGTGATTACTGGTATTATGGAAGAAGAGGAAATGGGAGGTTATGGCAGGACCATGCGTCGTAAGAGCATGGCCAAAAGCTCCATGGACAATGTGCTTACCGTCTTGCGCCAGAGCCTGCATACTCAGCCGCAGGACTACGATATCCATGTCAATTTCCCCGGTTGCATACCTGTAGACGGTCCTTCAGCCGGTATAGCCATGGTAACAGCAATTTATTCTGCTATCACAAATCGCAAGGTAAGCAACACAGTGGCCATGACGGGGGAAGTGTCCATCCGTGGACTCGTCAAGCCAGTGGGAGGAGTTGCCGCCAAGCTTGAAGCGGCCCGCCTGGCCGGTGTTGAGCGGGTAATTATTCCCAAAGAAAACTGGCAGACCATGTTTGCCAATATAGAGGGTATGACAGTCTACGGTGTGGAAAGGCTTGAAGAAGTTATCGCTTTAGCCTTGCTGGAAGAGGAAAAGTGTGCACAGATATCCAAACCTGCCATTGCTAGTGGGTTGTTAAGCGCTTTTGGATAATGCTATACTAGGCTTTGGGCAACAGGCCGACCCTTTAATTCCATGGCAAGGTCCAAGGTTACCTGGGGAGCTGCTCGTGTTCAGCTCCTTTTGATTTGCTGCGCCAATCTAGCAATGCTAAGTTTGGCCAGTGGTCGGGAAGGGGAAGTATCGGTGGTAGGAGAAACGGGATGTGTAGACAATTGTATTAGTAGAACAGTTATGGCTATATATAATGGGGGTGAAACCCATGACTGAGGTTCAGAACACAACTGAAGTTGAAGAAACGGTGTTGTATCCACTTCTACCCTTGAGGGGTATGATGGTGTTCCCGTATATGATCACTCCCTTGGATGTAGGCAGGGATAGATCCATTCGCGCTCTAGAAGAGGCTATGACCCAAGAGCGTCAGTTGGTGCTGGCAGCACAGAAATCGGCGGAGCTGACAGAGCCTGAAGCTGAAGACATTTATAGCGTCGGCGTGATCGCTGAAATCAAGCAGTTGCTCAAAATGCCCGAAGGACAGATCCGCGTCCTGGTCGAGGGCCTGCATCGAGTGGAGATAGAGGAGTTTGTGGAAGATGAGTCATGTTTCCAGGTTCGGGTAAGTTCCATGGTTGAGCCAGAAGAATTCGGTCCCGAGATGGAGGCTTTGACGAGGATGGTTAAGAACCAGTTTGAGGAGTATGTAAAACTCTCTCGGAAAGTGCCCTCAGAGATAGCAGTGGCCATTAACTCCATCGATGAAGCTGCTAGGCTAGCTGATACCATTGCAGCCCAGCTGATCATACCGGTGGAGGAAAAGCAGTACCTTTTGGAGAGTATCTCTCCTAGGCAAAGGCTGGAGCATATGGTAGTGCTGCTTACTAAGGAGATTGAGATCCTGCAGCTGGAAAAGAAGATCCAGGGCAGAGTTCGCCGACAGCTGGAGAAGAACCAGAAAGAGTACTATTTGCGGGAACAGATGCGGGCGATCCAAAAGGAACTCGGTGAAAAAGATGCCATAGCATCAGAAGTAGAAGAGTTTCGCAAGAAGCTAGATAAGGCCAAGCTGCCCAAAGCCGCCCGGGAGCAAGCCTTACATGAACTGGATCGCCTGGAGAAAATGCCGCCCATGGCCGCGGAAGCGGTTGTGGTCCGGACCTACCTTGATTGGCTGGTATCGTTGCCCTGGTCAAAGCAAACCCGAGATAGACTAGATATGGCCGCAGCAGAACAGATACTTGATGAGGATCACTATGGTCTGGACAAAGTGAAAGAGCGCATCCTCGAATTCTTGGCCGTGCGGCACCTTACGACCAAGATGAAAGGCCCTATCTTATGTCTGGTAGGTCCTCCTGGAGTAGGCAAGACTTCTTTGGCACGTTCCATCGCCAGAGCCATGGGGCGCAATTTCGTACGCTTTTCTCTAGGCGGTATCCGGGATGAGGCAGAGATTAGGGGGCATCGCCGCACTTATATCGGAGCTATGCCCGGTAAAGTGATTCAGGCTATGAAGCAAGCTGGCTCTAGAAACCCTGTGATGCTCCTTGATGAGATTGACAAGATGACCATGGACTTTCGTGGGGATCCGGCGTCGGCACTTCTGGAAGTACTAGACCCAGAACAGAACAGCGCTTTCGGCGATCATTATCTGGAGGTTACTTTCGATCTATCTAACGTCTTTTTCATTACAACAGCCAACGTAATGCATAATATGCCAAGACCTCTACTCGATCGGATGGAAATCATTCAGATTCCAGGATATACCGAGGAAGAGAAGTTGGAGATAGCCAAACGCCATCTGTGGGACAAACAACTAGTAGCTAATGGCCTAAAGGACGATCAAATTGCAGTTTCAGACAATGCTATCCAGAAAGTGATTGCGGAGTATACCCGGGAATCTGGTGTGCGTAATCTAGAGCGAGAGTTGGGTTCTGTATGCCGCAAGGTAGCCAGAGAGCTGGTTTCAGGAGCAGAGCCACCTATTAGAGTAAATGTCAACTCCATCGAGACCTATCTGGGACCACCTCGTTACTTGCGCACTATGTCAGAAGGCGAGAGCAGAGTTGGAGTAGCCACAGGTTTGGCCTATACTCAGGTCGGAGGGGATATTCTAGCCATTGAGGTCAGTGTCATGCCGGGCAAGGGTAAGCTGATCATCACCGGTCAGTTGGGTGATGTAATGCGAGAATCAGCTCAAGCGAGCCTTAGCTATGTACGAGCTCGCGCTCTTGAGCTGGGGATTCCCATTGATTTTTACGAGAAACACGATATTCACATCCATGTTCCGGAAGGCGGTATACCTAAGGACGGTCCTTCCGCTGGTATCACCATCGCTACTGCTTTGGCGTCGGCTCTGACGGGCCGTCCGGTGCGGGGTGATCTCGCAATGACCGGAGAGATAACCTTGCGAGGCCGAGTTTTGCCCATCGGCGGTGTAAAGGAAAAGGTACTAGCTGCCCATCGGGCCGGTATCAAGCGGGTACTTCTGCCTAAGGAGAACGAGAAGGACCTGGAGGACATTCCTGCCAATATCCAGAGGAAGTTGGATATAGAGACTGTGGAGCACATGGATGAGGTTCTGGAAGAGGCTCTCCTGGCCCCTGTATCTTGTCTAGGGGTAACCGAGGAGAATGGAGACGATGTAGCTCCGGAAGCCATCCCTTTCTTGGCTACGGGGTTCCAGCCCAAGGGTCAGTCCTGGGTGGGTGAAACCCATGAACCTCAATAATGGTATTTTCGAATTGAGTGCGGTGAGTGCGGCCCAGTACCCAAAGAGCGATGGGTTCCTACCGGAGATAGCTTTGGTCGGTCGCTCTAACGTGGGCAAATCATCACTGCTTAATCGTTTGGCCAATCGCCGGGATCTGGCTAGGATTAGCTCCCGGCCTGGCCGCACCCAGACCATCAATTTCTATAAGTTCCCCGATTTGCGCATCGTGGATCTACCGGG
>JAAYRF010000264.1 GCA_012518905.1 Bacillota bacterium
ATATAAGTTGTGCTTATGCAAATATTAGAAAACATAATTGGATCTTATCACGCGTCTTCTTTAGAATCAAATGGGAGAGCTTTGTGTTCGCAATCATATCGGTCAGGAAGGATGTCACTCATGCATGACAATAATGGTAAGATGAGAAGCTTGGTCGTAGGGGTGGGAGTGTGTTGCTGCATCGCGCTCGTCGCTAGCACAATGGGAAAGCAGCTACCTATAGTTGGTTCCAGCATTCTGGCTCTAGGGATAGGTATGCTGGTTAACCTTCTTTTTCCCTCCCGCAAAAACATAGATTTGGGCCTTCAATTTGTCTCAAAGCGGCTCTTAAGATTCTCCATTATCCTCTTAGGCACCGGGTTAAGCATCACCCAAGTGTTGAGGGTAGGAAGATACTCACTGACTGTGATGGTGTTTACCTTGACGGCAGCCTTCGGCTCAGCATACGTTTTCGGAAGGCTCCTTAAGGTCAACTGGAAGCTCAGCAACCTGATCGCCGCGGGTACTGGAGTCTGTGGTGGCTCAGCTATAGCTACCCTATCGCCCATCATTGAGGCCGATGATACAGATATTGCCTACGCCATGTCGGCTACCTTCATCTTTGATGTGCTCATGATTGTGGCATTTCCCCTCATGGGGCGATGGCTAAACCTATCGGATCTGGCGTATGGACTGTGGACAGGTACCGCTGTCAATGATACATCGTCAGTAGTAGCCGCAGGCTACGCCTTCAGCGAAGCCGCCGGAGACTATGCCACAATAGTAAAACTCACCCGAACTACGTCCATAATCCCCATTGCCCTCATCTTCTCCGTTGTAGCGCAGTACAAGAATGGGAAAACCCCGGGGAAAATTAGGAGCAATAGCATGCACATAAGTGGACTCTTCCCATGGTTTATTCTCTTGTTCGCACTAGGTGCGATAGCCAACACCCTTGGTCTCATCCCTCCGGCGATGCAGGCACCATTAAGGCAACTTAGCAGATTCCTCATGGCTATGGCCTTGGCAGCTATCGGGCTACGAACGGACTTTGGTAAAATGCTCGATTCGGGCATCTACCCAATGATGCTAGGCTTTGTCGTATCTGTCATCGTAGTCGTTGTATCCATCATGGTCCAATTTGCACTGGGGCAAGTGTGAATATTGCGACTCTCTGGCTGTTACAAGGAACAATTTCCATGGAAAGCCCCATATCCGTTGATTCCCGCCTACAGCTGTTGTATACTTGACACTGCTGGCAATATACCCGTCCAGCCCATCAAATTCCTGTGGGGGTGTAGCTTTGAAGGCACTAGTCTTGTATGGCAGTAAGTATGGGTGCACCAGAGAATGTGCTTATCTCTTAGGTGAGCAACTTGGTGGTGCGGACGTGGTAGATATTTGCAGGGAAGCTTCTATCTCACTGGACGATTATGATACTGTGCTAATCGGCAGCTCTGTTTATGCCGGAAGAATAAGCAAAGCTGTGGCTAAGTTCTGCGCCACTCATTTGAATATCCTAAAGCAGAAGCAGATCGGCCTATTCATCTGCTGTGCTCAGCCGGACAAAGCCATGGAGCAACTGGTGAATGGCTTCCCAAGCGAGTTGGTTGAAAGCGCCCGGGCCAAGGGTTACTTTGGTCACCAACTTGACATAGCCAAACTCAATCTGCTTGAACGACTGATAGTAAGGGCTGTTGGCAAGAGGAAAGACGAGCTCAATATACTCCATGATGCAATTAGCAGCTTTGCCAAGAGCTTCACCTAGACTGAATACTTGATTAGAACTACTCGCAAGACCTTGGGGCCCGATGGCAATTTTCGGCCCCTTTTATCGTATATAGAGCTTTATCTTCTCTTTCATATATAGCATAATTCGATCTGTATTAAGCGACACAAAACCACGCCATGGAAAGGAATCATCCGACCCAGTCAGAAGATATGATTAGGCGCGTTGCCCACCAGGAAGGCTTCGAAAGGAGTTTGGCCTTTGACTGCAAGAGAGATCATCCTTACCCATGAGCAAAGAAAGTTCGTTGAATTTCAGCGCGGTTGCGCCATACTCCATGCCCCTGTCGGCTCAGGCAAGACCCAGAGCATAGCAGAACGAGCAGCCGCCGCAATAAGCAGAGGAGTCCCTCCCAGCGAGATCCTCTGCCTCACCTTTACTAACCGAGCCGCCAGGGAGATGAAGGACAGAATCCTATCGTACTGCGGACCTGGGGCCCAAGCTGTAATAGTACGCACTTTCCACTCTCTCTGCGCTTGGATGCTGCGGCTAGAAGCCAAAGCTTTAGGATTTGCCAGCGATTTTACTATATTCGATGAAGAGGATTCCAAAGAGCTATTGGCGATGCTTGTCCGGGAACATTACTCCTTTCGCCCCGCACACATTGACGCAAAGATAAAGGAATTGTATCACTCGATAGAGACAGCGAAATCCCAAGCGCCTCAAAGCAGCCTACGGAAAGATCTGGGTTTGGAACATGTTTATCAGTCCCTGCCTTCATCAGCAAGAGAACTTGCCCAGGCGTATCAGGCAGCTCTAGCAGCACACCACGCCCTAGACTTCGGCGACCTCGTGCTATATAGCCGGGCAATGCTCCTTAACCACCCTGATATCCGGCAGCGATGGATGACTAGGTTCCGCTTAATCCAGGTAGATGAAATGCAAGACACCCATCCCGGGGAGTATGAGATTATTAGCTGTTTGGCAAAGGGACATAAGAACTTGGTTCTAGCAGGAGATTTTGATCAGACCATATATGCCTGGCGGGGCTCAGAGCCAGATGTGATCCTTAATCGATTTCAGCGTGAATTCGGCAACGTAAGGCGCTTTGAGCTTACATATAACCACCGGGCGACGAAACGGCTCCTTTCTTTGACAAACCATGTGGCTAGATCGTTTAGCTCCAACTCTTCCCCTAAAGCGGCACCAGGCTCACCTGCAGGTTATCCGGCCATCGCCCACTTTGCCAATACTGCTACCGATGAAGCCGATTGGATAGCAGACCAGATCAATCACCTACGGCAAAGAACAACCAATACCCACGGCAAGCCACTACCCTACGGGCGGATAGGTATACTAGTTCGCTCCAACAGAAGAGGTGAAGCAATATCCCGTAGACTAACGGAGCGAAATATACCCCACCTAACCGTGGAGAGTTTCGAGTTTTTCAGGCGCCAAGAGGTAAAAGATGCCCTCGCGTACCTTAGATTTCTCCTCAATCCTGCAGATAGCACTAGCTTTCGGCGCATGCTAAAGCGCCCACCCAAGGGGATCGGCCAGCGCACTATCCTCACAGTCACCGATGGAGCCCACTTTGGTCTGCGGTTACCGGATATGGTAAGACCCTCTACTCTAGCTACGGGCGATCCCTTCGGGCACCTGCTTAAGGCAGCCAGAAACGGCGCTATGACCATTTTTGATACGGAAACCACCGGGGTAAATCCAGGAAAAGATGAGATCGTGGAGCTAGCCGCCGTCCGCATTGAGCAAGGACGACCGGTTGGCCAATTCCACCGGTATCTGAGAAATGCCAAACCCGTGGGACAATCTGAGCACATTCATGGCTTTTCCGATGATTTTCTGCAATCGGCCGGGGAGGAGCCCGCTGATGTATTGCGGAAGTTTCTCTCGTTCATAGACGGCAGCGTGATTGTCGGACATAACGTTGGATTCGATGTCGGCATGCTAAGGGCCTACGGGCGGCGCCTGGGGCTGCGAATTCATACACCCCCCATGTTTGATACCCTAGAGATTGCCCGTCGGTTCGTAGAAGCGCAGGGATATTCACTGTCTGATCTAGCCAAGCATTTCCGCATCGCAAATAAGCCCACCCACCACGCCATGGACGATGTTAGGGTGACAACGGCACTTCTTGATCATCTACTACCCCTCGTCGAGACGTCTGCCCCACAGCGTCAAGCTATAGTAAGCAAAGTACTACCTAACTTCGCTCAACTGGCGGAGGAAATACAAGCATTCGAAGGTTTGGTGGGGTGGCTGCGACCAGCAGAACTACTGCTGCGACTATTGGACGAGTCCGGACTATGGAGGTTTTACCAAGCAGAATCCCGCCGGATGGACAATCTCAAGGAGCTAGTGCAGATATTTACCGATAGAGACGATCCCAGCGAAGATCCGCTGTCAGCTCTTTACTCTGTTATGGAATTTGCGGCTCTGGCGAGAAACGTCGACCGCTTAGATGCCTATGGGGATCGAGCCAAGGTCCTCACCGTTCATCAAGCCAAAGGGCTGGAGTTTGATGCAATCTTTGTTGCTGGCCTCTCGGAGTATGAGTTCCCCAGCTATTTTGCCATAGCGGCAAATGACTTCTCAGAAGAAATAAGGGTCTTCTATGTCGCCATAACCAGGGCCAAACACCACTTAGCGCTAAGTGGCCACATGATCAATGAAGCTGGTAGGCGCCGATCTCCCAGCAGATTTTTTGCGCTAATCGGTGACGAGTGGCTAGAAATGGACTCTAATAGAATAAGCCAGAGATTCAATCAATCGGGCAGGAGGGCGAGGAACTCCCATGATTATTAGTGCCAGTCGCCGCACAGATATTCCTGCTTTCTATACCGACTGGTTCATGTATCGCATACAAGAGGGTTTTTTCGTACGAGTTAACCCCATGAACTTGAAGCAAAAGAAAACCTTCAGCCTAAAACCAAGTGATGTGGATGCCATCGTGTTTTGGACCAAGAATCCCAGACCACTCATGGAGCATTTGGGCAGTCTCACCAGCATGGGCTACAGGTATTATTTCCAATATACCCTAAACGACTACCCGTCCTTGTTTGAGCCCTGTATCCCTGCCCTTGATGCTAGGATCGGCTGTTTCAAGGAACTCTGCGACTGTCTAGAAGAAGAGCGAGTCATATGGAGGTTCGACCCAATCATCTATAGCTCCATCACTCCCCTAGCCTACTTAGAGGATAGATTTGCCCATCTGGCTGCGGAGCTTAGCGGCTATACTCGGCGAGTGATGATTAGCTTTCTCGACATATACGGCAAGGTGGAGCCAAGGCTCCGACAACTGCGGGACGAATACGGGGCCACGGTTGTAGATATCACCCTACCGGAACACTCGGAGAATCTCTTAAGATTGGCCAAATCACTAGTAGAAATAGCAGCTGCAAATCACATGGAAGTCTTCACCTGCTCAGAATCCATTGATCTAGATAGTATCGGCATTAAGCATGGGGCCTGCATTGATCAGAATCTCCTAGAGAGGCTCTTTGGACTTACTCTTGACGTCAAGAAAGATAAAGCCCAAAGACCCCAGTGCCTGTGCGCTGAGGCAGTAGATATGGGCTTTTACAACACTTGCGCCTCCGGTTGTATTTATTGCTATGCCAATACTAGTCCTAAGGCAGTACAGAATGCTATAAGAAGCCATGTTCCCACTAGTCCCACATTGGTGGGGGAATTCTAAACTGCCTCTACCACGACAACTGGAACCGTGGAGAGCTCCAGCACTTTCGGGGTGACACCATCCATCGAAGGCGATGCCATCTCGGTCTTGCTCTTGCCCATGAAAACCACGTCAACAGCACTTGCAGCCGCCAACTCGATAATGCTATCAGCGGGAACACCATCGACGATAATCAGATCGTGCTCTATATCGCTGATCAGATGGCGAATACTATCATAAAGTGCCGTGACCATCCTTGCTGTCTGGCCATTCTGGTCCGCATGGACTATTAGCAGTGTGGCATCGGTCTGCCTGGCAAGGCGGGCTGCCTCTTCTAAAGCTCTCAAAGCAGCTCCCCTGGGATCGAGTGCCACCAAGAAGCGGTACTTGGTTTCGACAGTTACCTTAGTCGGATCGACTTCTCCCCGCTCCAGCAGTAAAGGAGCCAGGAGGCTGGTCCCTACAGCGCCAAGGGGTGCGGTTATTACGATGGCCAAGACAGCAAAGGCCAGTATTAGCTCGCCGTTGGGAATTCCCATAGATAGTGGTATAGCTCCAATAGCCGCCTGCACAGTGGCCTTGGCCAGATAGCCCACACCCATGAATAGCTTTTCCTTCGTGGACAGAGTGGAACCAGCAGTGGCCAGCAAGATGCCGGGCAAGCGGCCCAGAAAAAGCCCCATGGCCAACAGCAAAACACCAATACTACCTGCTTCGGCCACCATGGGGATATTGACCTCCGCACCAATCAGCACAAACAAGAAGACCTCCGCTACTACCCAGACCCGTTCCAGCTCACCCCGGATCCGTCTGGCCAGCACCTCGTCTGTATCGATAATGGCAAAACCTGCTGTCATGGCAGCAAGGTAGCCAGAATATCCCAGCCTATCGCCTAACAAGACAATTGCGACTACCCCGCCTAGGGTTAGCACAGCGGCTTGAGTAGAACCTTCCACCAGCTCGGTTCTGGCCAAAAGTCCTACCAACAGCCTGCCAGCAAGAAAGCCCACCAGTAGGCCCGCAGCCACCCTTAGGGGAATTGCACCCACAGCAGCTAACCCCAGATTCGTTGGGCCACTAGCCATATTCAGAACTATACCAAAGACGGTAATAGCCACAACATCACTTAGTGCACCACCGGCCAAAACAAGATCCGGCAAACCGCTCTTCGCCCCCCACCCCTGGGACTTAAGGCGCAGCATCATGGGGACTAGTACAGCGGGAGATTCGGCACATATAACCCAACCGAATAGCCAAGCCACAACCCAACTCCAGCCAAGTGTGTAGTGGGCGGTAACGGCCAATACAGCAGCTTCCATGGTGCAGGGTATGATACCCAGCAATAGAGCGGTGCTTCCCTGGCCTAGGATCTTCTGCTTATCCAGTCCCAAACCGGCCCTTAGCAAGATAATCGTTAGTGCTAGCATCCTGATATCGCCACTCAGCTCCAAAAGCTGAGGATCCATCCAGCCTAAGCCATAGGGGCCCAACAACACCCCAGCTAGCAGCATTCCTAAAAGACCCGGAATGCCACACCCCTTAGCCGCCCTGCCTGTCAACAACCCTACCATAAGCGCAACAATAGCTCCCTGCAGCATGAATCGTACCCCCAACGAAAAATGGCCACTGCGATATCTGCATATCACAGAAGCCATTAGCTTTACAGCGGTCTGGACAATCAGTCCCGGTGAGCTTCATCACCAAG
>JAAYRF010000265.1 GCA_012518905.1 Bacillota bacterium
AGGTCAGTGGTCAAGAAGTCTACCGTTGCAGGTCGACTGAAAAAAACACGATAAGGAAGGTTGTCAGACAAAATGCCAGTGACCGTTGGATCTAAAGGTAGTAAAAAAGCCGTCCTGACCCCTCCCCTGAAATGGGCTGGAGGCAAGCGTTGGCTCGTCCCTTATCTGCGGGAATACTGGATAGAGTATAGCGATAGGACCCTTGTTGAACCCCTATGTGGGGGTATAGCAGTTCCTTTGGGTCTAATGCCGTCTAGGGCTATTCTGAATGATATCAACCCCCATGTGATCAACTTCTATCATTGGTTGAAAAAGGGCTTAAGAATCACTATCCCCATGAAAAACGATAAAGAGATGTATTACCGATACAGAGCTAGATTCAATGAACTGATCGGCCCTCTAAAGAAGGCCAGTAGTCAAGAAGCCGCTGAGCTATTCTATTACCTAAACCGCACCGGGTATAATGGTCTATGCCGCTTCAACCAAAAGGGCGAGTTCAATGTGCCTTTTGGCCGCTATAAAACGATAAACTATGCCCAGGACTTCTTAGCATACAAGGAGGTCTTCTCCAGATGGGTTTTTACGACTGGCGATTTTGAGAACGTAGAGCTCCAGCCTACCGACTTTGTCTATGCCGACCCTCCCTACGATGTAGAGTTCACCCAGTACTCAAAGAGAGGCTTCAGCTGGGAGGATCAGGTTAGGCTGGCCAATTGGCTAGCCAAGCATACGGGACCGGTGATCCTTTCCAACCAAGCCACCCCTAGAATCACAAAATTGTATGAAGACCTTGGGTTCCACCTGACCTTCTTGGAAGGACCTAGACGGATTTCCTGTGATGGAAACCGTAAACCTGCCATTGAAATCCTTGCCCATAAAATGTGAGAGCGGGGGCTGTCAAATCATCCCCCGCCATCTCCCTAAGAAGTGATAGGAACGGTCCTTCCCGTCCTGGCTGCCTCCCGTACAGCATCAATTACCACCATATTCTTATACGCGTCCTCTGGATTCACTGGTAGAGGGCGCCGGCCCTTAACTGCATCACCGAAGGCTTCCACCTGCAGCTGATATGCGGACACAAAGGGCAGTGTCTCGGTGACAAACTTCGGTCCATCCTCATAGCCACGACTAGGCCCAATGGAAAGCTTCGCCGGTTCCACTTCAGCCTTCCAAGGTCTTTCCACCAAAATGACTCCTTCGGTTCCCACAATCTCCATGAGCTGCCGTGATGCCGATTCGAAGCTCACATCGAACAGCGCCATCCGCCCACCACTGAAGTTAAGAATACCGGTCATGGTGATATCAATACCACCATCCATCTTTGCCGATCCACAAACGGATATGGGCTCGTCACCAAATAGCAACCGAGCGCTGTGGATGCAATAGCAACCGACATCCATAAGGCTGCCACCGGCTAGATCCTGACTATATCGGATGTTGCCTTTGTCAGGTAGTGGGAAAGTGAAGGCAGATCTAATTAGTTTTGGTTCACCAATCGTTCCGTCTGCTAAGATCTCCTTAATTCGCGCATATTGGGGGTTAAACTGGTACATGAAGGCTTCCATATACAGAACTCCTTCAGCCTTGCAGGTGTCGATGGTATGTCGAGCTTCTTTAGCATCGCTGGCCGCGGGTTTCTCACAGAGCACGTGTTTCTTAGCTCTAGCGGCTTTTATGCTCCATTCCGAGTGAAGACCGTTGGGAAGTGGAATATAGACAGCATCGATATCAGGGTCTTTTATGAGAGCATCATATGTATCATATATCTTGACATCACCTAGTGCCCTGCCAGTATTAGCACTCAGAGTCTTCAGCCACTCTTCGGCTTTCCCTTCTGTCTCACTGGCAATGGCAACCAACTTAGCCTCGGGAGTGGCCAAAATCGCCGGTGCCACCGCATTCAGCCCGATCCGGGCCGTGCTTAATACTCCCCATCTTACCATGATATCTCTCCTTGCAGAGTTTTTTCCCATTTATGCGTGCTTATAATATTCAACAGATTCCACTGCATCCCTTCTGCCCCGTATATACCTAAGCTCGCAGCATTTCAGCTAGGCTAGTGATAGTCTCTTCTACTTTCGCTCTGCTATCTTCAGCTGTCTTGCCCCACCTGCCGGGATAGAGCTCTAAGTTATAGATGCCGTCGTATCCAGCAGTCTTTAGAACATCGATACATTCGCGGATATAGCCATCGTCCAGAGAGAAATATGAATGAGTCCTCTTGTTGTGGCCTACTTGGTGGATATGGGTATGAACAACTCGACTAACGAAATCCGCGGAAGGCATTAATTCATGCCCGCTAAATAGATTATTCGATAAGCTATGGCCCACATCCCAGCAGATGCCGAAACCTTCGAAGCCTACTTCGGCGGCCATTTTATATACCGATCCAAAGGACTGGCCAACTCCACCGGACCCTTTGTCCCGGCAGATTTCTAGGGCCAAGACAAAGTCTGTCCTTCGCTTCTGTAGATAGGTGCGCAGAATCCTCAACCCTCGAACAGTCTTTCTCGCCGCTGCCTCCGCTGATATCAATTCACCAAAGGAGTATCCATGCACGGTTATGGGTATGGCTTGACGAACACCATATTCCTGTGCTGCATCATCAACCTCATCAACGAGAGCCAAGAGCATTTCGAGATTCTCAGGCAACCAAGCATGGACCGTTGGATGCAAAGCATTCTTCAGGATCATCTCTACACTAAGTCGCAAAGCATCGGCACTAGTATCGTCATTGATCCCCCTTAGTTCTATGGATGTCACACCCAGCTTTTTAAGGGCCTCCAGACATGCCTTGGGAGTAGAGTACATATCTTCCCACAGATCCGTGTTCTTGCGCTCATCATCGCCGGTTAGAAACCAAATCGGAAGTGTCACACCTATTTTCACTGTTTCATCCCCCAAAGATAGTGATATCAGTGGCTTATGACGCCCTCTAACACAATATCCTCCGCATAATGGCAACTGACTTCATGACCCTCGGATACCTGCCTCAAGCTGGGAGTCTCTTTCCCGCATCGTTCCATAGCATACGGACACCGAGGGTGAAACGCACACCCCGAAGGAGGATTAGCCGGGTCCGGAATATCCCCTTCACATAAATCATCGCCTTCATCTCGATATCTTGGATCCGGCTTGGGCACAGCCGCAAGCAACATGCTGGTATAAGGATGCCGCGGACTCTTAAATAGAGCCTCTGTACTGGCTGTTTCCACTAGGCGACCTAAGTACATGACCAAGACCCGGTCACATAGATACTCTATGACCGCCAAATTATGAGATATGAACATGAAGGATACGCTATGCCTTCTCCTCAACTCCTCCAAAAGCTTGAGAATCTGTGCTTGCAC
>JAAYRF010000266.1 GCA_012518905.1 Bacillota bacterium
ACCTGCTCTACTGATAGGTTGCGCCCCAAAGAGAAACCTTCATACCTTCCCTCCAAGGCTAGAATCATGGTTTCCGCCATGCAGGCATACGAGGTCCCCGGTGGGAAACCAAAGTCAAGACCGAATTCGACATCACCCGGTACCTTCACAACTCCACCTTCAAAAACTAGTACATCTGAGCGGGTCTCTGCCACTCGCCGAGAGACATTGCGTGGTCGAGCTACGTCACACACAATAGCACCGGGCCGTAACCACTCGGGCTCTACTATGGTATCTATCGCACTGGTAACAGCCACAACGATATCAGCCTGCTTACAGGCTTCAGCCACATCGGTGCTTATTGTTACATCGATGCCATGGCTGGCAGAGATCTCTTCTGCCAATTTCTCCAATTTATCCAAGGTCCGTGCGACAAGCACCATGTGATTTACGTTCCGGGCCAGTATCCGTGCTGATGCCGATCCGATGGATCCAGTTGCTCCCAAAACTGCTACTGAAGCCTTCTGCAAAGGTACATCCATCATGTCTGCCGCGTAACGAATACTCTGCAAAGCGGTAGCAACTGTGTAGCTGTTGCCAGTGGTCACAGCTATGTCCACATTTCTTGCCACGGTTAGACCGGCATCACCCACTACCGCGGTGAAAGCTCCTAGACCTACGATCCTAGCGCCGAGTGCTTGAGCCTTCCTCGCAGATCTGATGATCTTCTCCAGTACCAAGGACTCGGGAAGCTCTATCATTTGCTTCGGAGTAAGAAGGCAGCCAACAAACCAACCTTCAGCTTCAGCCCCTTGCGGTGAAGTAATGCCCGTAATGTGGGAAACTTTCACCGGAGGACCATACCGAAGCATAGTTTCCAGCCAGTGCTCAGGAATTCGCCTGGACAAAGGAAACTTACGGGTCATATCATCTAATTCCAAAGGATGGACTATGAAGCCAAATCGCTGCAACAGAATTCACCTCTAACGTTCTAGGCCCGCTTTAACTTAGTATGTCAAAAAGACTTAGGGCCTACGACTGCAATTGCTCTACTCTAGGAATAAAATTGACGGTTTCTAAGATATCGAAATAATCTTCAGGCATGATCTTATCCAGCGGCTTACCAAGAAGAGCCACAAGCAAAGCCTCTACCACGTTTGTGCCAAAGGAGCGCCCACCGATATTGGGAGTAGAGGTTATTAGGGTCTTAACCCCTCTTTGGCGCATGGCGGCAATATCGTCCTCTGTAACGGTGTTCGTGACAATTATCTTGCCACCCATATCCTCCGGCATATGGTTGGCGATAAAAAGGTAATCGCCGGCAATAATATCGGCCCATTCGTAGTATTTACCAAATCGATTGTTAGACTGCTCCTGTTTGGAACCAGTAGGATAAAGCAGATGGAAAGGAAGCTGTACAGCTAGCGGGGCTGCAATCCGTGCCACAGCATTAAGCGCACCCAGGCTACGCAAGGGGATAGGAACTCCTAAGCCAAACATGAGATCGCCGATAACCATATCACAGCCAGCACTGGCTAGAGCCTCAGCCATACCGAAGCGGTCTACGGCAGCCACAAGCAGCACTCGATGGTTCTTAAGATCCATGCCGAGATCAGTCTGCAAAAACGATACTACTTTCCTCTCCAGGGTGTTTTTCAACCCAGATCCGTCGACCAACGGGGTCCGTTGGGCGGCAGCAGAAAACCGTTTGGAGTCGCGGATTGTGTAGCGACGCTTGCCAGCCCAAATGTACATATCCATACCACCTAGACCGAAAGCATCGACCTTGCCGTCCAGCTCTCGGATCATGGCTACCGCTCTATCCATGTCCCCATCGGTCCCAATGCGCTCAACAAGGAACTCTTCTCCAAGAATCTCCACTTCTGCTTTGTGATCTCGCCTAGAGGATCCAATGCTAACACTAACCACATGCTTCACCGATATCCCTCCGTCCGCAACCGATAACGCTAAAGACTGTATAGACCCGCCAGCTTCCTACCAAAGACCCCTATGTAGCCAATAATGAGTCAAGTAGGTTCTGTAGCTTCTTAGGGTCGACATGAATGCTCTCTTGCATGGGGGATTTGCCCAGCTCCCAACTGAAGACAGTCCCAGGTTCTAGCATAGCTTCCACAAGTTTAATCCGCATGTCGGAGCCGAGAAATACCACTGTATCGAAGTCCCTCAGTTGAGAGAAGATTACCATTAGTTCATTGGCCAATTCCGCACCACTCCGATCCTCCGCAAAGCGCCATCGCTCATCGTCGGTCATGACCATGATGAAATCGACCCCTGCCTGCTGAGCTACAGCCTCAATTTCGTTCTTATTCTTGATAGGAAACCCAATTAGGGCGACACGCCGCCCTCTGCGGACTTCTCCTAGGCTTTCTAGGCGGGATACAAAGGTTCGGTCGACTCCAAGGCGGTCAGCCACCTCCTGTTGTGAGTGCCCTCTAGACCTCATGTGTAAGATCTCATCTATCGCTTTGTGTATGCGATTGACGCTGATCAGCTTTTCTCCGATCCTCAAAAACTCCATGCCTGTATCACCTCAAGCTTCTCATCTGAAGGGTGCAGTGTGCACATAATTGTGCTCAAGCACATTTTACCAAAACCGCGACGACTATTCAAGCCCAACTTGAGCACAATCTCTAAGAAGGTAATATGGAGCATCCCGCTCTTGTAGAAAGATATCAAAAGCGACCGGCTTACCCAGCTGGTCGCTTTATAAGATTTCGATTGCCATTTTGTGGTCTTTAGGGAGCAATTGACTCGAGGCCTTGGCGTAATCGCTCCTCAGACATGGCACCGATCACCATATCCTGAATGACGCCGTGCGTATCGATAAAGTAGGATGCCGGAATACCCCGTACGCCATAGCGGGCACCGGAGGTACCTGTTGGATCAAGATAGACAGGCACCGTCAGTTTGTGGGCCTCAAAGAAAGCCTCCACCGTCTCCTTGCTCTCACGTAGGTCGATAATCATGAAGCTAATCTCGTCCCCCAACTCTTCGTACAAGGTCTGTATGTAGGGCATCTCCACCCGACAAAAAGTGCACCAGGTGGCAAAGAAGTTGATGAACACAGGCTGACCCATCTGTTCTGCCAGACTAACCTCTTGACCCGCTAGATCCTTAACAGTGAAGACGGGCGCGCGAAATCCGATTCTGGGACTAGTACCTTTGCCCACGGATGCCAAAACGCCGCCGGATGTAACCAGAACGACCAATGATAAGAAGACAACCAAACTTAGTAACCTACTTCCACTCCTTCTGCCGAAACGGTATCTTCTCAATGCCATCCTCCATTTCCATGAGCTAATGATTTCTCGCCAACGCGCTGGCTAATACTTAACCCTTTCTGCTGGATGGCAAACACTAGGTATTCTCCATTACTATGGCGCTCAGCAAAAGCTCACGTACGTAGGCTACAGAAGTTGCTGTATTAAGCTTGTGTCTAATCTGACTGGCATGGGGGAATCCCTTGGTGTACCAAGCCAATTGCGGCCTCATTGATCTTACGCCCAGATATTCGCCCCTCAAGGCAACAGCGCCTTCGAGATGTCTGATAGCCAGATTGGCTCTCTCTATGAGTGAGGGGCTGGGCAGATGTTCTCCGGTATGGAAATAGTGAAGGATCTCCCGGAATATCCAGGGATTTCCCAAACAGCCTCGGCCGATCATCACTCCATCGCATCCGGTCTCTTCCATTCGCTGCCAGGCAACCACGGGCGAATCAACGTCACCATTACCCAATACGGGTATACTAACCGCTTCCTTCACTTCGCTGATACATGTCCAATCGGCATGGCCGCTGTAGAACTGATTGCGATAGCGTCCGTGGATGGCCAAGGCCTGGGCCCCCGCCTCAGCCAAGAGAGGCGCTAGTTCCACCACGGATGGCGAGTTCTCATCCCAACCTCTACGTAATTTGACAGTAACAGGACAGCTAGAACTCTCAACCACAGCTTCTACCACTCGTGCGGCCAGATCTGGATCTTGCATCAGGGCTGCCCCATCTCCATTCTTGACAATCTTTGGTGTAGGACAGCCCATATTGATGTCGATGAAATCAGGTTCCAAAGAACTTACGATGCTAGCAGCTTTGGCCATGTCCCTAGGATCTTGGCCAAACAACTGGATGCCAAGAGGACGCTCTGATTCTCCAAATGCCAGTAATTCTTTGGTACGATTATTGTCATATACAAGTCCCCGAGAACTGACCATCTCGGTTACCACTACCCCTGCGCCCATTTCTCTGGCAATTGAGCGGAAAACAGTATCTGTCACACCTGCCATAGGGGCTAGAGCAAGAGGACTATCTATGGAAATATTGCCGATCACCAACAAGCGCTACCACTCCCGATACATCTACCTCATTATCTCCATTCTCCCAATAAAAAAAGCAGGACTATGCCCTGCTTTCCACATCTTGTGTTTTTAACCCCAATGCTACTCTTCGGGCAAATTATACTTGCGACGGAACCGCTCAACCCGTCCACCGGTATCAACTAACTTTTGCCTCTGACCTGTATAGAAGGGGTGGCATTGGGAACAAATTTCCACTCTCAGATTCTCCCGGGTGGAACCAGTCTCAAAGTTAGCACCACAGGCACAGGTAACTGTCGTCTGATGGTATTGTGGATGAATGTTCTCCTTCATGGCCTGTCACCTCTTTCCCAAACTCTCCGCTTAACAAATACTAATGAATTATACCATGCCTAAATAGCTGGTGCAAGCACCCCTTGCGCTCTCGAATAATCTAAGGTGAATTTCCTCAGCCATTAATGGATTAAGTATTTCTCTGGATCTACTGCTTTGCCCCGGCGACGGATTTCGAAATGAATGTGGGGCCCCGTGGATCGACCCGTATTACCACTGTAGGCAATAATCTGACCCCGCTTCACTTGATCTCCAGCCTTTACCGCCAGGCGGGAGTTATGGGCATATCTGGTCTCAACACCCATTCCATGATCGATAATCACCAAGTTACCATAGGTGCCCCGGCCTCCGCTCCAGGTTATACGTCCATCTGCCGCTGCTCTCACCGGTGTACCGATGGGAACAGCCAAATCAAGCCCATAGTGCATGCGCCCCCAGCGAGTGCCATACCTAGAGGATATACGGCCCCGAGCTGGCCATGCAAAGGCCCGACGCAGTTGCCCGTTGGCACCAACCAACTGGTACCGTTGTGCTGCTGCCGCCTGCCCTCCGGGAATCACCAATTTCTGACCAATCTTTAAAGCTGATGGATCGGAAAGCTGATTGGCATCGACAATCTCCTGAGTCTTCACCTGGTAGGTTCGAGCGATATCCCAGAGATTATCCCCGGCTCTTACAGTATGTAAAGCACCTTTGACAGTTAGGATAGTGAGGTTTTGGCCAACCTGCAGACGTTGTGGATCACTTAGCTCGTTGGCTGCCACCACCGTATCTATGTCAATTCCGTAATGCCTAGCTATGTCCCACAGGGTTTGTCCCGCTTCGACAATGTGGGTCATAACTAAAGGCTTCTTTTCAGGAACCTCTGCCTTTTCTACCTGCGGCTCCGGCTCTTCTGGCGCTGTCTGGCTCACTTCACCCTCCAGGACACCATCCTGGGCCAGGGTATCTAGGACTCCTAAAGTCACTGGGGCAACCTCGTCAACCATCGCCAAGGAAAGGCCCTCATAATCGAGGGTAGCGTCTTGCTCACTGCCAAACTCTAGATCATATAGATCGGGGCCACCCTGATTGGAAATACCCAAGAGCTCCTGATTCCAAGTGAAATACACAGGAGAATCAGAAGTCAGTTGTGAATGCTCGTCAGTTACAGTCAAAGCGACAAAGAGCAGCAACAATAGCAGTGTCCACCCGGGACGCCAGCGGCCGCTGTGGTTATCTTCCAATAGTCCCACCCCAATCCAATGGAATCCATTTTGTTAACTTCTGGGCACCGATACCTAATTCCTCTTTTGCAAGTGAAATTGTTTCTCCTGTTAGGAGCGGACGTTTTCTGCAAAAGTTGAATTGATTACGATATCCATAAGCTCCGCATTGTTTTTCGTATGGAGAATGCGGTCTACAAGGATATCGGTAGTCTCTGCCGTACCTACAGAACTGAATGCTTTCCGCAAGAGCCACATCATCTCCAGCTCTTGACTGGTCAGGAGCAATTCCTCTTTCCTGGTACCTGATCGATAGATGTCGACGGCGGGGAAAATACGGCGCTCAGCTAGGCGGCGGTCTAAGTGCAACTCCATATTGCCAGTACCCTTGAATTCCTCATATATTACATCATCCATTCGAGAACCCGTTTCAACTAAGGCTGTGGCCAATATTGTCAGGCTGCCACCTTCCTCAAGTTTGCGGGCAGCGCCAAAGAACCGTTTAGGCCTGTGTAAAGCGGCGGGGTCTACTCCACCCGACAAAGTCCGTCCGCTCGGTGGCACTACTAAGTTATGAGCCCGGGCAAGACGCGTGATACTGTCCAGCAAAATCACGACATCTTTACCATGCTCTACTAGCCGCCGTGCTCTTTCCAAGACCATGTCAGATACCCTAACATGATTTTCCGGGGGCTGGTCGAAGGTGGAGCTAACAACTTCTCCGTCTACCGAACGCCTCATATCAGTTACTTCCTCTGGGCGTTCATCGATGAGCAAAACCATCAGCTCTACTTCCTCATGGTTGTGGGTAATGCTGTTGGCAATCTTTTTCAAGACAGTAGTCTTGCCAGCCTTGGGTGGTGCTACAATGAGCCCTCTTTGCCCTTTGCCCAGGGGAGCAACAAGGTCGATAAGCCGGGTAGCCGGATCCTCTTGGGATACCTCCAAGTGCAATCGTTCATGGGGATATATGGGAGTCAGATCCTCGAAATTGGGGCGCCGGGTTGCTTTGTCGGGGTCTAGATGGTTCACCGCTACGACTTTCAAGAGAGCATAGTAACGTTCATTATCCTTGGGAGCACGGACCTGACCCAGGACCAGATCTCCCGTGCGCAAGTTGAAACGTCGAATCTGCGATGGAGAAATATACACGTCGTCATTGCTAGGCGTGTAACCATCTACCCGAAGAAACCCGTAACCGTCGGGAAGAATTTCCAGCACGCCATCTTTGAACATAAGGCCCTCTTTGTTAGTCTCCGCCTTTAGGATTTCGAAGATCAGATCTCTTTTTCGAAACCGCGCGTACCCCACAATCCCCAAGTCTTTGGCAATTTCATGGAGCTCTACTGATGTTTTCTCTTCTAGTTGGGCGATGTTCATTACGTCACTCCTTCAATCCTCCTATCCTGGTTATCTTTAGTCAGAACAGTAGGATTATTATACTTAAAACAATGATGCCCATCACCGGATAGCTATCGGGTGGAGGAAAGTCGTTACATCATGTATATGCAGGATGTTGTTTTAGATAAATAAGCAGAAGGGTATTTCAGGATCGGTTTGGTATATCCAGAATAACAGTAGGCTTCTTTTGAGTAATTTAGAAGCGGGTGAAGGGAATCCACCCGCGTGATCCTCATTATGCTTTGCCAGAACAACCAAACAAACGCATCTTTTCCTTAACAACCCGTTTCATGGCTTCTCTAGCCGGCCCCAAGATTTTCCTGGGATCGATCTCCTTTGGATTACTTACGAGAGTATCCCGCACTGCAGAGGAAAAAGCCACTCTCAGCTCTGTATCTATGTTGATCTTTGTAATGCCAAGCTTGCAGGCTCGCCGAATAGCATCGTCGGGTACCCCTGACGCACCATGCAGCACCAGTGGTATACTGACTTTCCCCTTAATGGCTAACAAGCGATCAAAATCTAAACGTGGCTCTCCTTTATAGACACCATGTGCAGTCCCTATAGCTACAGCCAAAAGATCTGGCTTAGCCCTCTCCACAAATTCGGCCGCCTCGTCAGGGTCTGTCATCATAGCGTCTTTCTCAGCAACCACGATGTCATCCTCTGTGCCGCCGATCTTCCCCAACTCTGCCTCAACAGAGACGCCTACTGCGTGGGCCACGTCAGTTACACGCCTCACCAGAGCAACATTATCCTCAAACTCTAGCATAGAGCCATCGACCATCACTGCGGAAAAACCTTTTCGAATACATTGCATCGCTTGCTCGAAACTAGTTCCATGGTCAAGATTGAGTGCCACCGGAACAGAAGCTCTCTCCGCTGCTACCCGGGCCATGGCAACGATGTAATCAATGCCAGCATACTTGAGGCCACCCTGACTCGCCTGCAAAATCACTGGTGAGCGCTCTTCTTCAGCTGCTTCGATGACCGCCTGTAGTATCTCCATGTTATTTAGGTTGAAGGCCCCGACGGCGTACCCGCCTTGTGCAGCCCTCTGTGCTAGTTCCGCTACAGTGACTAAAGCCATAGTGTTCTCCTCCTACTTTAGCGGGGCATAGTTAGGTGATCGTTTACTATACTCGATGACGATAGCGAAAATCCGCTGAGTCTATGCAAGTGAAGGCCCCCCGCTTTAAGACAACTTCTTCCAAACCATCTAGAGCCGACAAGTCTTCATCCCGTTCGGCATAGATCACCAGAGTCCCTCCACAACGGGGACAGGAGACTTCCACCTTGTCCGGGAACAGCTCCAACTCCATATGGTAATTACCACAACTACAGTAGAGTCTATCAGCATCTACCCAAATCTGCAATCGGTTTAGGACTTCTCTCATTATGCTAACGTTGGCGAACCCAACATCACCTAAGCCAGGCCCAACCACATTGGCCAAAACATCATCTTCTTCTGCCACCAATTCATCTACCTTGAAACTATGTCCAACTATCCCCAAATCAACATCGCTATCTGGGCAGTAGATAATCGCGGCATCATTGCGCAACACACTCTTTACATCGACGAGAAGCTCGTGTGTTGCCTCACATACAATGCACGCAATGTGGAATATGTATAAGCGGCCTCGCCGAATGATATCTATGAGTGCGAACCCACATTGGCAATAGATTGTTAGGGGCTTGGGTCCCTCCAGCTCAAATAAGCTGAAGCTATAAATTTCCAGTCGCCCACACTGGGGGCACCTCATGGCAAGCACCCGCTTAGTATCGATTAGCATATTACGTCAACTCCCTTGGGAACTCAGTTCTAGAGTTTCGCTACCCACGCAAAAATCCCTTTAGACAAAGTCTGATTATTTTCCAACCCCGGGCTAGCTGCTCTCTAGAGGGAGCTCTACCATATAGAGTTCGAGGTTCTTGGGCTAATTACACAAAAAAGCGCCTCCCTGTCCCACTGTTTCCAGTATGAACAGAGGAGGCATACTTTATGACTAATACTTTACTGCCTTGGCTGACCTTGGTCAGTGCAAACGGCGCCTAAAATCATCGGGAGTTAGATTATCCAGAAAGCGACGAAACTCTTCTGCTTCTTTATCATTACCTCTTGGGGCCTCTTCCTGCTCCCGCAAGTCGCCAGCGACAATCATAGCTTGGTCGGCCACGGTCTCCGCTACGAAGATGGGACTTTGTGTGCGCAAAGCAAGTGCAATAGCATCACTCGGCCTGGCATCCACTTCTATCTTGCCCGACTCTGTGCTAAGCACTATGGAGCCATAGTAAGTCTCATCCTTAAGTTCCGAGATGATAACTCGATCTACTTGTGCGTTCAATCTCTGCAAGAAATTACGCATCAGATCGTGGGTAAGCGGTCGGGGCGGTTTGACACCTTCTAGTTCCATGGCAATGGCGCTAGCCTCAGCCGGTCCTACCATTATCGGGAGGAAACTCTTTTCTTCCATATCGGTGATAACCACAACTGGGCACATGGCAACCTGATCGATTCCTACCAACTTCACCTTAACCCGAACCATATCTTCCACCTCTCTCGTCTCCCAAGGTGTAAAGCCGTCCTCTAGTACACTGCCTGCGCTTCACGAAAGAACCCGACGCTATGGCCCACGCTTGCCCTCATTATATCAGAACGCTGGGTTGTCTGCCACTAACGCCGTTGCCCCGAAACGAGAATTCGCCCTAGATAAAGGGTATTTATCTGTCACGTAAAGCAGCTTTTACAAACTCCCTAAACAGGGGATGACATCGATTAGGCCTTGATTTAAACTCAGGATGAAACTGGCTCGCCACAAACCATGGGTGGTCTGGAAGTTCTATCAGCTCCACCAGGCGTCCATCGGGCGACATTCCAGCCAGGGACATACCGTGTCGACGCAGGACAGACCGATATGCATTGCTAACCTCATATCTATGTCTATGCCTTTCATAGACTTGTAGTTCGCCATAAGCCTTTGCTGCCCGAGAGTCAGAGGCCAAGTTGCAGGGGTAGCTCCCCAATCGCATGGTCCCGCCTAACTCTGAGACATGCCGTTGTTCCGGGAGTAGATCAATAACGGGAAATTCCGTGTCAGGGGCTAGTTCCGAGCTATTGGCGCCGACCAAGCCACAGACATTGCGGGCAAATTCAATAACAGCGCAGTGCATTCCCAAACAGATGCCGAAAAACGGCACCTTGTTTTCCCTGGCATATCGAATGGCCAGGATCTTTCCCTCTACGCCCCGGTGGCCAAAGCCACTAGGTACTAGTATGCCATGGCAGCCGCCTAAAATCTCATCTAGATCAGCATCTTCTGCTTCCAAACCATCGGATTGGATCCACTCTATCTCTACTCTACTGTCGGTCTCAATCCCAGCATGGCAAAGTGCCTCCGTGACGCTCATATAGGCATCAGGCAGCGATACATACTTGCCAACAATGCCTATCCGCACTTCCTGCTTTGGGTACCGTATTTTTCTGACGATCTCTTTCCAGGCCTTGAGGTCAGGCTCGCCTTCGTCTAGGCCCAGCCGCTCGCATACGATTTTGGCGAGATTCTCCTGCTCAAAAATTAGGGGCACCTCGTAAATGCTGGAAGCATCTACGTTAGGTATTACCGCTTCTTTGTCTATGTCACAAAATAGCGCAATCTTAGCCTTGATATCGTCGGAAATCGGTTCCTCAGAACGACACACGATTATATCAGGTTGTATACCGATCCCCCTCAGTTCCTTTACGCTATGCTGGGTAGGCTTGGTCTTCAACTCTTGTGAAGCCTTAATATACGGCACTAGAGTGACATGAATATATAAGCATGAATCTCTGCCCACATCGTTCTTTAGCTGGCGAATGGCTTCGAGGAACGGAAGGCTTTCAATATCCCCCACAGTTCCGCCGATCTCCACCATGACAATATCATTGTCTCCCTTTTTTGCCAACCGCAGAATACGCTCTTTGATCTCGTTGGTTATATGAGGAATCACTTGGACAGTGCCACCCTGGTATTCCCCTCGCCGTTCCTTGCTTATTACAGACCAGTAGATTTTGCCAGTGGTAACATTGGAAGCCTTGGTCAAGTTCTCATCAATAAACCGTTCATAATGCCCCAGGTCAAGATCGGTTTCAGCGCCGTCTTCAGTAACAAATACTTCACCGTGCTGGAATGGGCTCATGGTTCCCGGGTCTACGTTGATATATGGGTCTAGCTTGGCTATTGTAACCCGAAAGCCTCTGCTCTTAAGTAAGCGGCCTAAGGAAGCGGCTGTAATACCTTTGCCAAGACCGGATACAACGCCCCCTGTTACGAATATGAATTTGGCCATGGGCACACCCCTTTCTGGAATGTAATCACTAAACCATTCTATACCTTATTTCTCCTATGGTAAACCTACAGGAATTCCCACAAAAAAGAAGCCCCCTCCCATGGAAGCTGTGTTCGTAAATACATAGCTGCCTCGTGATAGCCAGCCAAACTAAAAGCTCAGGGCAAGCCAACAATAGGCTGCCCATATGATTGTGGTCCTACCGGGCAGGAGCCAATCAGGCTTGTTCTGCCCCTTCTATAGCTATCTCCTCCTCATCATCTTCATCGTATTTTTGCATCAGCACACGATAGGCAATATTTTGCAGGAAGGCAATAATGCCCATCATCAATAGCAGTACAGCTGCGGCCAGAATAATGCTTATACCAGCCACCAGTACCACCGATACCGTTAGAAGTATAGTCACAACTAGGTTGTCAAGGGCCAAAAGTGCTGCTCGCTTCATAGTCAGGAAGACACCAATATCCTGGTTAACTAAAAATGGGAAGATATAGTTGCTCATCAGGGCCCAAAAGATGAAAAAGTAAATCCAGATACCCGATAGCATCCGCACGAACTTATTCGGGTGATTGATGGTAAAAACAAAGTCCGAAGCCAAAATCGCCAGAATTAGCACCCCAAGCAATACAAGACCCACGCTCCTGGCAAAAAAGTGCCGAAAATGCCGAAAGAACTCTCTTACCAAGACCTCTTCTTTGTCCAAAATCCTGGCCATCATTGCATGAACCGCCGCAGTAGCCGGTCCTAGAGTAACCAATGTAAGCACTATGGCAATCCCAAACACAACGGGGTTACTAATATGCGTATGAAAGGTCGTCACCGCCAAGAGCGGCATGAGTCCTATGAAAAACCATAAAGCGCTGGCCGCCATAACCATGCCGATATAGTCATAGGAGTAGCGAATGCCTTTGCGCAATATTAGCCATGACTTACTAAATGATTGCCCTGCCACACGCCTCACCTCCCTCGCTAATCACATCTTCTCCGGAGCCGAGATACCTAAGAGCCCCAGCACAACCTGAAGCACCGTCTTAGTGTTTTGCACTAGTGCTAAACGAGCTCCTTGCAAGGCTTCGTCTTCACCCAAAACCCGACAATGAGTATAAAAACTGTGAAAGGTCGAAGCTAACTCATGGGCGTAACGAGCCATGCGGTGAGGCTCCCGCCTTTGGGCTGCTAGAACAATCTCCTCTGGCAACTGGGCCATTTTCATGATCAGGTCCAGCTCCTGCTCACTCTGCAAAAGCCCCAGATCCGCACTGTCAGCCGAAGGACACTGGATGGAGTCTTCTTCAGCTTGCCGGAGAATACTGCTGATTCTAGCATGGGCGTACTGAACGTAGTATACGGGGTTTTCTTGGCTCTGTTCAGCAGCCAAAGCTAGATCAAAATCTAGATGACTATCGGGAGCACGCATCAAGAAGAAGTAACGGGCAGCATCCTTGCCCACCTCCTCCAGCAGCTCAGTCATGCTTACAAACTCCCCGGCTCGTTTGGACATTCTCACCTTCTCTCCGTGGCGTAGAAGGGTAACAAGCTGCAAAAGGAGGACTTCAAAACTATCGGCTTCATAGCCCAAGGCTTGAATAGCGGCAGACATCCTCCCGATATAACCATGATGATCAGGTCCCCAGATATTGATTAGGTGATCGAATCCCCGCCGATACTTGTCCCAATGATAAGCCATATCCGCTGTTATATAGGTGGGAAGTCCATCGGATTTGACCACCACTCTATCTTTGTCATCACCGAAACGGGTAGAGGCAAACCAAAGTGCACCATCTTGCTCGTATATGAGGCCTTTATCATCCAGATAATCGATGACCTTCTCAAGCTGTCGGGACTTGTGTAAATCCCGCTCCCGAAACCACACATCGAACTCTACCCCAAAGGCTGCGAGGTCATCTCTTTGCAGCGCCACCATCCGGTCAGTGCCCCATCTTTTGCAGAAGGCTTCTTGTTCCTCCTGAGGCTTCTCTAATAGGTCCGGTACTTCCTCTCGCAAAACTTTCGCCATTTCCGTCACATAGGGGGCTGGGTAGCCATCTTCGGGAAATTCTACTGCAATGCCTGCCAACTCTTTGTATCGAGCCAGCAAAGACAAACCAAAAAGGCCCGCTTGGCGACCAGCATCATTGACGTAATACTCACGACTAACATCGTACCCAGCAGCTTCCATGAGATTAGCCAGGGTGTCACCTACTGCGGCAGCCCTAGCATTGACCACATTCATGGGGCCAACGGGATTGGCGCTGACAAACTCAAGCATGATCCGCTGACCTTCGCCAACCCGTGAGCGTCCATAGTCAGTGCCTTGTCTAGCAATATCCCGCATTACCTCGTATAGCCATTCGTTACTCAACCGCAAGTTAATAAAGCCTGGCCCCGCCACTTCCGCAGTCTCAATGAATGTCCCCTCCATATTCAGGTGCCCAATGATCTCCTCAGCTATTCTACGGGGAGGCAGCTTAGCATCCCGGGCTAGTTGCATAGCTATATTGGTTGCTAAATCTCCATGGGCTTTCTCCCGAGGCACTTCTAACTCTACTAGCGGTATAGCTTCTAAGGCCCACCCCCCTGCCAAAGAGGCCTGTCGTACTGCGTCAGCCAGGGCGTTCTGGATGCGAGCCTGCAAATTAAGGGCCACACTCATCACTATCACTTCCTTGAAAGAATAGGTACGTACAAACGCTGTATATACTGACAGGCCTGTCGGTAACAAGCCTGTCTTGCGTCTCACTAGACTTCTTCGATTACATGGAGCAGTCCTGCTCCTTACCCCTGTGCGAAAGACTTAGCAGTACATCCCCCGGTTCTGAAAGGCTCCGCTTTGCCCTCGCCTATGCGTATACCATGCCCTCAGCTTCCATGACAACCCGCCTCTGACAGTATCTGGTGCACAAAAGCAGGTAAGCTAAAGGCTGCCTTATGCACATCTGGAGTATAATATCGTGTATTTAATGGTTGTAAGCGCCTTCCATCGATGGCTAACGGATCATGCCCTTTAGTCCCGATGGTGAAACTCCACATCCCACTGGGGTACGCAGGAATATGAGCCAAGTACAGCTTGGTGAGGGGAAAATTCCTGCTTACATTGGCGAAAGTGCGCTTGACAAGCTGAGGCTCGTAGAAAGGCGATTCTGTTTGGGCCACCATGACACCATCATCTGTCAAAGCCTCGTAGACATGTCCGTAAAACTCTGAGGTGAAAAGGCCGACCGCTGGACCCACGGGATCGGTGGAATCAATGATAATCACATCATAGGTGTTCTTCGATTCTTTGATATGTGCGATACCATCTGTGATCAA
>JAAYRF010000267.1 GCA_012518905.1 Bacillota bacterium
CCCAGCCTCGTCATCATCACTGCTAATTGTAATATCCGTTTTGTGCATCGCCGGTGGGATTGGGATTTTGAAGGTTCTGGCGGGTCACTCTCGTCTACAGGGAGGTATGCCCAGTGGGCATGTGGCGGTGGCGTTCGGCTTAGCCACTACTGTATACTTACTTAAGGCAGGGGGCACAGTGACTTTAGTGGCCCTTATCCTGGCTATCTTGGTGGCTCAAAGCCGCCTGGAAGCCGGCATTCATAGCTGGCCGGAGGTTGCGGTCGGTGGGGCAATAGGAGTCTTTTCTACACTGCTGATTTCCCAGCTATTATTGCGTATGTAGGTGCTGCCATTTATTGGCGCATTCCGGGTGCGTATAGAATTGCAGCTTGGATATAATAGGAATTGAAGATAGTCTCGCTACTGGCGGAAACAGGCACTGTTATTTGGAATAGGATGCTAACAACAGATGCCGAATTTCTTTGCTGTAGGAGGTAATCATGGCGAACTCGCTACTCCGATGCAGAACGGCTGCATTGTGTCTCCTCTTGGCTCTTGCTCTAGGTGTGGGACTCGATACAGCGGCAGCCGTCGTGGTGTTAAGGCAAGGCTCCACGGGAAGAGACGTACGTGAACTGCAGCAAAGGCTAGTGGATTGGGGCTACGCCTTACAGGTAGACGGCAAGTTTGGGCCTTTGACTATGGCAACTGTAAAAGCATTTCAGACTGCTAACGGGTTGGACATAGACGGTATTGTGGGAAGGAAAACCTGGGACGCACTGGCGCAACTGACTGTAATCCATAAGGTAAAGCGGGGAGAATCCCTGTACGTTTTAGCTCGGCGCTATGGGGTGTCCATTGAAGCTATCATGGATGCCAATGATCTCACTGATGAGATAATCATCATCGGTCAAGAACTCACTATTCCAAAGGGACAAGTGGCTGCCGTTGCCAGTCTTAGCTTGACAAAGGAGCAAGAGACCACCAGCGCCCAGGTTGAGGTATATCAGGTGCGGCCAGGGGATAGCGCCTCTGTTATCGCGGCCAAGTTTAATACTTCGGTGCCGGTTTTAGCTGAAGCCAATCGTTTGGCAGACCCCAATAGGTTGCGGGCTGGGCAAAAACTGATTATCCCCGGATGGCAGGGAAATATGCCTAGATTCATCTGGCCGGTCAGGGGTCGGATTTCCTCAGGCTACGGTTGGCGAATCCATCCCGTATACAAGAACCGACAGTTCCATGGTGGAGTTGATATCGCTGTGCCCGTAGGTAGTAACGTAAAGGCCGCAGCCAACGGGAAGGTTATCCGCAGCGGCTATATGGGGGCCTTCGGCTACGGTATTGTCATTGATCACGGCCGCGGAGTGACCAGCTGGTATGGTCACAATTCACGCCTATTGGTAAAGGCAGGAGAGCGAGTTCGACAAGGCCAGACAATCGCTAGATCAGGGAATACCGGAGTCACAACGGGTCCCCATGTTGATTTCCGCATCAAGGTTGATGGTGAGACGGTAGATCCTGTGCGCTGGCTGCCACGATAATAATCACCGGATAACCTGTCAGACATACCGGATAACCTGTCAGACATATATGAGAGGCTCGATCGTAAGAACCCACCTCCTATGGGGTGGGCTCTTAGTTCTAGGATGAGGAGAGGAACTCTTTGGCCCTCTTCTTATCGAGAAATGCCAAACTGTTCTCATGGAGGGATTGGCACTTATCATGAAGATCTCTGACCTTATCCTCATCCAGAGCTCCCTTGGCGTACCAATCAGTAATGTCCTGAAAAGAGTCGAACTTTGTGTATGTGACTCCTTCTTCTTCACATATACTGATTAAGGCATCCTTGGCGAAGACTTTGTGGGCTACGTGCACCGGGAATCGATCACTGGTACCGTCGCCGATATAAACTGTGTAGTAGCCCCTTCTGACGTAGTCCATAACTATGGCCGCCTTACATACACCGCAGAACTTACAGTTTGGGTTATGATGGGGAAATGAGAGCTCAAGCTCAGAGCCGAAGCACATCCCATTGGAATAGACGGGAATTCCACTAATTTTGGCTTGCTCCATGATGGGTTGGATGTAAGCATCGAATCCATCGCTGACAATGGCCACCGCATCACCGTTTCTCCGGGCCGATTCACAAAGGACTGCAAACCGTGGGTCAATAGCGGCTTCCATGACCAACTCAAGGAACTCTGTTTGGGTCGGTGGAGCGGAGCCATACCATCGGCTGTAGAGCTCTTTAGAACCGGCACCACTGGCAGCTATCTCTTGCAAGAGAGTAGGGGCCATTCGGGGAAAGACCAAATCAGTAAGAATAAGCTCTCCCACATCCTGAACACCTATGGTTCCATCAAAATCACATAAAAAGGCTATAGACTGTCGCATTCTTTACCTCCTAGAGCGGCAATCTGTATATTGGCGTTGCCTATCTAAGTCTAGTCCATCTTTGAAATCGGATCAAGGGGTGAAGAGATTGACTAAGATTGCCGTGGTTCGGGGATCTTACTTACGAGCGCTATTGATAGTTGACCGCATGCAAGCAGGAAACTGGCTTTAGACGCTCTAGCTTTGAGTGTCAGATTTAGAAAGGGAGAAGTCAATGGCGGGAGATAGGCATCAGAGATGGACAGACAGATTCGACCCCTGGCTGGCAATATTGATAGTGGTCATGCTCTTGAATACTGCAGCCTTAGCCCGTTCTATTTATCTTTGGCGCCGCCCGGGACTGGTGAGTGAGCTAGCAGCAGTCCGACTCGGAGCCGTAGCCTTAGGGGATTTCTACTCTAAGCAAGCCAAGGACTTGGATTTGGAAAATAACGCAAGTGTGCGAGAAGCCCTGGCTAAGTATCGTTTTGAGGTAGAGCAAGCCCTCACCCGGGACGAAGTAGCCCGGGCAATGAGTAGCTACGGTCGGAACCTATCTGATGCTCTGCACAGGGAATCGCAACTGAAGAGGGAGCAGGTAGCCTTAGCCATTATTAACCAGGATCCGGGTGTAGGCACAGCCAAGGAGGGGGTCACTGTCACCTTACAGGTTGAAAACGGAAAAGTGGTGGTAAATGATCCTGAAAGCATTCTGGCACCAAAGACTGTTGACAAGCTTAAGTCAAATAGCTCTGTACAAGCTCTGACAGAACTAGTACAGGTTCAAGTGCGCAGCGGCAGGGGGAGACTCTTGACTACCCGCAGTTTGCCAGGCCAAATCCATACTCTGCGACAGGAGATCAACAGAGTGCAGGCGGTTTTGGAGCAGGCTATGCAGGCAGGAGGGTTTGCTGAACTAAATGGCGATGGCCTGCTGATACGGGCTCGACAGAGTGCCGGGCAGGCGTTGATCGAAAACGTCTTAGGGTATGATCTGCGGGACATCGTAAACGAGCTATTCGCCGCTGGGGCTAGAGGGATCCAAGTTGGCAGCCAACGCCTCATCGCAACCAGCTCTATCCGGGCCGTAGGTGATACCGTTTTGGTCAATCATAAAGCCATCCCCACTCAGCCAATGGAAATCAAGGTTGTAGGGGACCCTGAGGTCTTGACTAGTGCTTTGGATTTGATTACCAATTCCCCCTATTTCGGTCTGGTTCTAGACATTCAGAAGCAAAATGTTACTCTAGCAGCTCATCCCCTTGAATAGAGGTGAGAAAATTGACAAACCAAGACGGCCACAAACAGATGCCCAAGGCTGTTCTATTGCTATCTATAGGCGTCCTTGTCCTAAGTTCTTTCGTGCTGGCATATGGTCGGGGCCCAGAGTTTGACGAGACGGCCTCGAAGGAGACAAGCAAGCTGGCTGCCAAGGTGGTTATTCAATACTATCGGCAGGTGGCCAGTGCTGCGGGAGTTCAGAGCAGTCTCTCCGTTCGTAAGGCTCTAGATGCCATGGATAAGGCCTTAGAAGCGGAGAATGTATCTGATGTCATGGTGGAGTTAATCCGACAGTCACAAGAGGTGGAAGCCGCTATCGGCTCTCAGATGCGCCGGCAGTATCGTGAGATTGTAATCCAGATTATTCAAAACGACCCCCGCATTCGCCAGAGCAATGCAACCGGCACCATACTGGTAAGCGGACAGGATGTGGTAGAGGGCCAAGAGCTGCTAAGTCCGGTTACCATTCGACGCCTCAAAGAAGCAAATAGCCTGAAAGGGATGACGGAAATTATTGGCCTGAGGGTTCATGATCAGCAGCTTAGGATCCTGTCGCCCACCGGCGACGTGGAGTACTATAACTCCATGGAGAAGGAGTTGACTCGATTACAAGAACGCCTTGGCCAAGTGGAGAGGGCCACCGGGCTGCTAGCAATAGAAGGGCAGGGAGTCATCATTGAGGCGGCAGATGCTCCCGGTGGATATCTATGGGAGGAAATCGTCCATGAGCAAGATATCCGGGAGATTGTCAATACCTTGCATTTCGCGGGTGCCCAAGGAGTGGAGATCGGAGGGCAGCGATTAGGCACAGGCGGGTGGGTGCGGTGTGTGGGACCGGTGGTAGTTGTCAACGGCCAGACGGTAGCTGCTAACCCTATCATCATCAAGGCTATTGGCCCGGCGAGGGAACTTAGGGATAGCGTTACAGAGTTGCAGGAGATATTTGCCCTGACGGGGAAACGTCTAGATACAAAAGAGAGTAGCTATCTGATGCTAAAGGCGCTACCAGGGGCCAGGGCAGAAGCTACTGGTACCTAGACGACGGGGAAGGGGAGCCAGATGACGGAAAAAGAGTTAATGGATCTTGTGGGAAGAGCGAAAGCAGCCCGGGATAAGGCCTATGTGCCATACTCTCATTTTGCTGTAGGAGCAGCGGTACTCACCAAAGAAGGGGAATTCTTCACTGGCTGCAATATAGAGAACGCTAGCTATGGCGCAACCTGCTGTGCTGAGCGAGTGGCACTGTTTAAGGCGGTATCCCATGGGTGCCGCGATATACGGGCCCTGGCGGTGGTGGCTGATGCCAAGCAACCGGTGCCGCCTTGTGGCATCTGTCGCCAAGTTATGATAGAATTGGCGCCACGGGCAGTTGTAGCTATGGCCAATTTGCAGGGCGAGACGAAGATTACAACTACAGATGAGCTTCTACCCAGTCCCTTCGGAGGCGGGTTTCTTTGAGATTGGAGATCAACGTACAGGAGCTCATTGACCCAAAGCCTCACATCGTAAAGGCATTGACGAGAATAGAGCGAGAGGCTTTTGCCGAAGGCGGCATGAATGAATGGTTCTTATCGCCCTTTGCCCGCTATGGGAAGGTATTTGTCCTGTGGGTGCATGGGGTGGATCGGCCTGTAGGTGTAGCTGAGTGTATGGTAATCTGGGATGATCCCCAATGTGTCTATCTGTTTGGATTTGCCATCGATAAAGAGTGGCGATGCAAGGGTTTAGGCACGCGGTTTCTTCAAGCGATCTGCCAAGACTTACAGCAAGCTGGTTACGTGGCGCTAGAGCTGACCGTTTCCCCGGAAAACGCTGCTGCCTTGAAGATATATCGGGATAAACTCGGTTTTGAAGCTATAGGGTTTCATCCTGATGAATATGGTCCAGGAGAAGATCGGCTAGTGCTTCGTTTGAGCCTAAACAGCATGGAGGCCATGTAGATGGAGTTTTTAGAAAGGAGGCGGCCGGTGACTACATTTCGTTCGGGTTTTGTAGCGGTGGTAGGCAGGCCTAACGTGGGGAAATCCACTTTGCTGAACAGTTTGATTGGGCAGAAGGTGGCCATTGTTTCCGATAAACCCCAGACCACAAGAAATCGTATCCACTGCATTTTGACTCGTGCTGATGCCCAAGTTGTATTTCTGGATACACCGGGCATTCATAGACCCTTGCACAAACTGGGCGAATACATGGTGGATGTTGCGTTGCGTACCCTTGATGAAGTGGATGTAATATTATTTGTCGTCGATGCCAGCCATCGACCGGGCAGGGGAGATGAATACATTGCCAATCTCTTGGCCAAATCAGAGACCCCAGTTGTTCTGGCCTTAAACAAAGTTGATCTTTGGCCGAAACAAGGACAAACTGCCAAAGCTCAGGAAGAGACGATACAGGGCTATGGAGCCTTGGGGAAATTTAAGGACATTTTGCCTATCTCCGCCCTGGAAGGGAAGGGCCTGGACGAACTGATGGAGGTTTTGGTGGGGTTGCTCCCCGAGGGTCCCAAATACTATCCCGAGGATTGGGTTACTGATCATCCGGAGCAATTCGTGATAGCCGAGCTAATTCGGGAAAAGGTGCTGCTACTAACACGGGAGGAGATACCCCACGCCACGGCAGTTGTGGTAGAGGAGATGCGAGCTCGAGAAGATCGCGACCTTATAGATGTGTGGGCGACCATCTACGTAGAGCGCAACTCTCAAAAAGGGATAGTAATTGGCAAAGATGGCGCCATGCTCAAGCAGGTTGGGCAACTGGCTCGCGACGAGATAGAGGCCTTGCTGGGCTCTCAGATCAATTTGCAGCTTTGGGTAAAAGTCAAGGATGACTGGCGCAACAAAAAAGGTAGCTTATGTGATCTTGGATACAGATCGTATTCGTAGTTTAGGGCCCTGGGGGAAGTGACGCGTGGGGCGCTTTAAGGAGGAGGTAGGACGCAGATCATTGCCGGTCACAAGCGGTTGGCTGCGTCCGTCTTGATGAAGGTAGCGGAATTTGATTACCACCTGCCAGAGGAACTAATTGCACAAGCACCGATAGAGCCGAGGGATGCCTCTCGGCTTATGGTTTTGCATCGAAATACGGGACTGTTGGAGCATCGCGTCTTCCGTGATGTGGTAGATTATCTTGAACCTCAAGATGTCTTGGTGCTCAACGATACTCGGGTGATTCCGGCTCGCCTTTTGGGTACCAAAAGGGATACTGGTGCGAGGGTGGAGGTGCTCCTTTTGAGGCGGGTTTCTCAAGATACATGGGAGACTCTGGTAAAGCCAGGGCGGAGAGTGCGTCCCGGTGCACTATTGGAGTTTGGCGAGGGCCGACTTATGGCTAGGGTCAAGGACGTGACAGAGGCGGGCGGTAGGCTGATTGAATTTAAGTATAGCGGAGTCTTCGAATCAATTTTGGATGAATTGGGGCAGATGCCCTTGCCACCTTATATCCATAGCAAACTAGATGACGGCGAACGCTATCAAACTGTCTATGCCAGAGTCGAAGGCTCAGCAGCAGCACCTACCGCCGGTCTGCATTTCACTCCAGAGCTCTTAGGGACTATTGCTGCCAAAGGGGTTAGCATCTGCTCTATCACTTTACATGTGGGTTTAGGCACTTTTCGTCCGGTAAAGGTAGAAAATGTGGCTGATCATCATATGCACGGTGAGTACTATACCGTTAGCCAGGCAGCGGTAGATGCCATCCAAAAGGCCCGTCTTGCCAAGGGACGGGTCGTGGCAGTAGGGACTACTACGACCCGAACCCTAGAGGGTATATACAGAAAACATGGGGCTTTGGTGGCCGATAGCGGATGGACCGACATTTTTATCTATCCTGGGTTTGCATTTAGCGTCGTCGATGCTCTGATTACAAATTTCCACCTACCGCGCTCGACCTTACTTATGCTGGTTTCTGCTCTAGCGGGCAAAGACCTTATTCTTAGAGGATATCAGGAGGCGGTCCGGCAGAGGTACCGGTTTTTCAGTTTCGGCGATGCCATGCTAATCATGTAAAGGAAGGAGGGGCAAAGGTGCAGCCGATTCAGTTTAGGGTCACATGTGAATCCTCCAACACCTGGGCGCGGCTGGGAGAGCTAAAGACCCCCCATGGGGTGATTGAAACCCCGGTCTTTATGCCAGTGGGTACCCAAGCATCTGTCAAAGCTATGTCCCCTAGGGAGCTAGTAGAGGTTGGTGCCCATATAATCCTATCTAATACCTATCATCTCTATCTGAGACCAGGGCACGAACTTATTGATAGAGCCGGCGGCCTCCATGACTTTATGGGCTGGAACCGGTCTATCCTGACAGACAGCGGCGGTTTCCAGGTCTTCAGCTTAGCAGATCTCCGGAAGATCTCCGAAGAAGGAGTTGCCTTCCGCTCACATTTGGACGGCTCATCCCATTTCATTAGCCCCGAAGTCTCTATGGAGATCCAGATGGCCTTAGGTGCTGACATTGCCATGGCCTTCGATGAGTGTGCTCCATACCCAGCGGATTACAGCTATACTAAGGAGTCTACGGAGCTCACATCTCGCTGGGCTCGCCGCTGCCAAGCTGCTCATACCCGAGAGGATCAGGCTCTGTTTGGTATTGTGCAAGGGGGTATGTACACCGATTTGAGAAGACAAAGTGCTGACGATTTGGTGAGTCTCGACTTCCCCGGGTATGGCATAGGCGGACTCAGTGTAGGGGAGCCGAAGGAGCTTATGTACGATCTCCTGGAAGTCACTGTTCCACACTTGCCTAAGGATAAGCCTAGGTATCTGATGGGTGTCGGATCTCCGGATTGCTTATTAGAGGGGGTTAGCCGGGGGATCGATATGTTTGATTGTGTGCTTCCTACTCGGATCGCCAGACACGGGACGGTATTTACCAAGAATGGTCCTTTGACAGTCCGCAATGCCGCCTATAGTGAAGACTTTGCGCCTCTAGATCCAGGCTGTGATTGCTACGCTTGTCAGAACTTTTCCAGAGGCTATATCCGTCACTTGCTGCGGAGCAATGAGATCTTGGGGGTGCGGCTGACAACTATCCATAATCTCCGCTTCATCCTGCGTCTGATGGAAAATATCAGAAGGAGCATAGCTCAGGATACTTTGCCTGAGCTTCGAGCATCCTTTTTGGAAGAGTACAACCAAGGACATATTTGACCATTCTGCAGGAATGGAGCTGATAGCGAGGAACTAATGAGTGTTGTCCTTTATCTGGAATTGGGAAGGGAGGGGATCGCACATGGTCTTTTTGACAGCTGCAGGGGCAGAGACGCAGGGTAGCGTTTTTGCGCTGTTTATGCCCTTTATTATCATGTTAGTAGTGTTTTACTTCTTTCTTATTCGGCCTCAGCAGAAACAGCAGAAAGAGCGGCAGAATATGCTCAACGCCCTTAAGAAAGGGGACAAAGTTGTTACCGTCGGTGGTATTCATGGGGAGATAACCGCCATCAAAGATGACGAACTCACAGTGAGGATTGCCGATAAGGTTGAGATTCGTGTTTCCCGATCTGGGATTGGGCGGGTTAGAGACTAGGTTAGAACAGATAGGACACAAAAAAAGCGGAAGGCTACTGCCTTCCGCTTTAATCATGTTTGTGGTGGAGGTGAGCGGAGTTGCACCGCTGTCCACAAGCAAAGCCACAATGACTTCTACGAGCATAGCCCTTGTTTGGCATTCGCCTCTATCTGACCCCAAGGGCAGGATTAGACAGTGACTAGCTCATCAGGTTTCCCACTCTAGCTATGAGCATCCCCAGAATGGTATCCTGCAGTATGACACCCTATCCCCTCCGGCAGGAACAGAAAGGTAGAGCGTAGCCGCTGTTAGGCAGCAGCTAGAGCGTAATTATCGTTTGCGTTTACTTTTAGGTTCCCACTGTTTAGCGAGGCATGGGACCTCGGCTCGCTTACATTGCCACTCTTACCTGTGTCGAACCTAATTCACCCCCAGGTAGACTAGCTAAGTTAAGCATTACGTTCCTTTAGTATGCGTTCGATTCGTCGCCTTTCATCTCGTCTGGCGATGGCCTCACGCTTGTCATATAGCTTTTTACCCCTGGCTAAAGCCAATTCTAGCTTGGCTATGCCCCTTCGGAAGTATACCCTAAGAGGTACTAAGGTATAGCCTTTCTCTTGGGTTTGGCCCAAGAGCCGCATGATCTCCCGCTTGTGCATCAAAAGCTTCCGCGTGCGTTTTGGATCATGGTTGAACATGTTACCATGGGTATAAGGGCTTATATGCATATTATACAGGAATAGTTCGCCATTTTCAACCGCTGCATAGGAGTCCCGTAGGTTAGCTCGGCCAGCGCGCAGTGACTTGACCTCTGTTCCAGTTAGTACCATGCCGGCCTCAAAAGTCTCCTCGATGTGATAATCATGGCGGGCTTTCCGGTTATCGGCAATGACTTTGATGTCGTTACTCATGTCGTCCACTTACTTTCTCGCCCTAGGATAACAACACCCTGCCGGGTTGAACAAGCTAACGCCAGTAGGGTTCTAGGTGCGGTAAGATACCTATGAATTTGCTAACACGCACCATTATTATACGAGTCTAAGGCCCATGCTGTCAAGGTCTGCAGCCTCCAATAACCGGCTTTTGCCAGGAAAGTCACAAATCAATGCAAGGAGACTAGCAGAAATTGTCGAATTAGACTTCACAGGGAGACAGGTAAAGAAAACTGTTTGCGAAGCTTGATGATTAAAGAGTCAAAGACTATTTCTATGGGAGGGGGAAACCAGATGATCCAAACAGAAGGATTAGTGAAGAAATTTGATGGTCTCACCGCGGTCAATGACCTGAATATCCACGTGGCAAAAGGCGAGATCTACGGTTTCTTGGGCCCCAATGGTGCAGGCAAGACTACTACCATTATGATGCTTTTGGGGATGGAGCGGCCTACGGCAGGAAAGATCAAGCTATTTGGCGAGGATCTCAGGGACAACTACTTCGAGATCAAGCGCCGGGTTGGTGTTCTATCGGAGTTTCAGTTCTTATATGAAGACATGACGGCAAAAGAGTACCTTCGCTTCTTCGCTGATCTCTATGAAGTTGAAAGTCCCGATCAGAAGATAGGGGAGGTTCTCGGCCGAGTCGCCCTAGAGGATCGGCAGAACGAGCTGTTGAGTGGTTATTCGAAAGGTATGAAGCAGAAGCTGAGCATGGCTCGGGCCCTGCTCCACGATCCTGACCTACTCATACTCGATGAACCTCAATCATCGCTGGACCCTTACGGCATTCGGGAGATCCGAGATATTATCATGGAGGAGAATGCCAAGGGCAAAACACTGTTTATCTCGTCACACATCCTGTCAGAGATTGAGCGCACATGTCATCGTGTGGGAATTATCCACAATGGCAAGTTGTTGGCAGAGGATGACATGACTCATTTGAAGCAACAGGTGACTGATGAAATCGAGATAGATGTGGAATTGGAGGAGTACACACCTGCCATTATTGCCGCGTTAGAAGAACTTGAATTCGTCAGCTCTGTCGCCAGTGAGGGTGCACGATTGGTCATCAAGACTGGTACCGAGGAGGATTATCGGCCTCAGATCTCCAGGGTGATCTCCAATAATGGAGGAGTAGTATTATCTATGGTGGCTAAAGAGCTGAGTTTAGAAGAAGCGTTTGTTATCATTACAGAGCAGAACCTTTCTTTGCTGACAAAGGAGGGGCAGGCATCGTGAGTAATACTAGATACAGATCCAATGCTATTGGTGTCATTGCTCGCAGGGATATCAAGTCCACGATCAATGGCATCGGAATCTATGTTGCCATATCTTTGGCTTTCTTGATTTCCATGCTGTTTGTGCGCAGCAACCTCAGAGGGGTCACGGAAAACGGCTTAATGGTTATGGTAAACCCACTTAACTACCCGCTGTTTATCGCTGTGATCATTGGAGCTACGTACTTGGCACTTACTTCCACCATTTCCGTAAGCAGAGAGCGGGAGCAAGGCACTTTGGAGGTGCTCTTTTATGGACCTGTGGATAGCACCACCTATATCTTGGCTAAGTTCCTGGAGCAGTTGGTCACTTTTGTAGGGATGATTGCCATTTATATAGTGGTTTTCTTTGTTATCTCCAAGTTGACCAACTTCGGTATGGATGGTAGTTTTCTAGCCATGGCAGGACTCTCAATCCTGTTGGCTGCGTCCATCGTGGCTTTTGGCCTCTTTCTATCCACCTTTGCCCGCAGCACACGTACGTCAGTTATCTTACTTTTGGTGCTTTTGGTGGCGTTTTTGGCCATCGATATCGTTGCGGGAGTTCTAAACAGCATGTCAGCCAGGGATATGTCTGTGACTCTGATTTATGCCAGGGTAGCTATGGACATGCTCAACCGGGGCCTTAAGTGGATATCGCCGTTTGCTTATCTAAATCGCGGGGTTGTGGCTATAGGGTTAGGAGGCACCAGTCATATTCTAGGTAGTATTGGTGCATCTTTGCTATATACTATTGCTCTCTTGGCTCTTGCCACCCACTTTCTGGATCGTAGGGGGGTTCGCAAATGAGGAGCAAGGTCTTGGGCATTGCATTCTTGATCGCCTGCGTTTTAATTGCAGGGGCCGGTGTACAGGCTGCGCCCCCTGAGCGGGAAAAGCAAAATGTTTACGGGATTACTCCTTGGACAGGCAAGGAGTATGGGGGTACCTTTGCACCCAAGGGTATTGATAGGATATATCTTCTGGCCAACACAAATAACGTTTTGAATGCGTTGGAGACGGAAGTGTATTTCTGGCCGATTACCAACGAATATATGGCTAATTGGTTTGAAAGCAAGGAAGTCATCGGTGCCAAACTCCGAATTCTGCAAGATGGCAAGGAGATCATGGTTTTAGAAAGGCAGCCATACGTCCACATTTATCCCGACGGTTTCTATGGTGGCGCCTCCGAGCTAGCAGTTGGTGATGCAGCACACAAGAAGCATCAGGAGTATAAGGATGCCATAGATGGTTATTGGCAAGCGGCCGCTGAGTACCAGGAAGCATATGCTGCCTATGAAGAAACGATGAGCAAAATCCTGGCGGAGGTCATGGAGACGGGCAAGACCTACGCGGAAGATGAGTTGCCCACCGCTCCTACTCAGCCTCAGCCTCCCATTTGGTATGTAACTAACGTGATGGAGGCCTTTGTCGTCAACTTGCCGGTGGGTGAATACACCATCCAGACACTTGACGAGAAAGGCAACTTGGTTGAGGGTACAGAAAAGAAGCTGAGGGTCTTCGAAGAACGACGAACCGGAGTTGGCTATCAGATCATTCCGGAGAGTAAGTGGACCAGGCCAGTGCAATCAGATGATGCTACTCAGATTCTCTATCTCGAAGGCAAGCGCACGATGTATATGAAGGCCTTTCATGAGGCGGAGTACAACCAAAACCATTATTTGCGGATGACCAGCCTAGAAAAGCCCTTGGCCGGCAAAGGGGCAGAAAGCTCCTATATGTGGGTGCACATTAATGAAGTGCCTGATACAAAGGTGCAAGTGCTGAAGGCAGGAGAAGTCATCCAGGAAGTGACTACCAAGCCATATTATGTGAAGCAGACTCCAGGCTACGCTTTGGGTTACGACATCGTAGAATTTGATCCCAACGCAGAAGAGAACTACGGACGGCAGCCTAGCTTTGAAGCAGTTAAGCTAGAATTGGAGCCGGGTAGTTATCAGATCCGGGTGGTAGATAGCTCTGGCCAGGTGGTAAAGGGCAGTGTTAGGGATATTCGCTCAGTGAACGCGGTACCTGATTGGCAGCTGTACCTGATTTCGCTGTTGCCTTTGATGGTAGGAGTGATTGTTGCTGTAAGGCGACGCAGATTGCGTATACAATCAGCTAAGCCCATGGCAGTCTAGATAGTTACGCAGGAATGCTTTTCATGAGACAAATGACAGGGTGCCGGGAAGGCACCCTGTTCATGTCTGGGGCATAAGTAAATCGTCTCCGGGATTATACATACTGTAGAAACCATCATGGTGCGCGCACCGCCAATGGACAATGATATGGAGGTATAGGTATGCATGATCCGGAGTTTTGGAGGAAATTTCGCAAAGTAGGATGGGGTACCATTGCTTTGTGTCTCGGCGCCTTGTATCTAGTGATTTCGGTCTATACCCTGAGTGGCAGTTTCTTGTCGCCCAAACCTATGTGGACAATAGCAGGGTTCTTACCTCCATCCGACGGAGGCACTGTTGAGGGTATTGTCTGTGACATATTGGGCAATCCAATTGCCGGTGCCAGTGTAGAGATCCTCGATGCCCAGGTGGTTACCGACATCCACGGCAGATTTTGGGTAGAAAGTGTGCCGCTCGGCCCAGTTGAGCTGGTTGTTAAGGCCCCTCGGTTCCGAGAGTCAACTATACAGATTCTGGTGGAACCGGGGATGAACCATCCTAGAATCGGCCATGATACCGGTCTATGGCCGATGGATTTCTACGTTCGATTCCACGCTTTCACCAATTCTTTGGAGGAAGGTGATACCCAGCTGCTTTTCGGGCTGGTGGAAGTGGTAAACCCAGGTAAGGAGCCTATCTGCATCAGCAAGATCGAGATCAAGGATCCACAGGGGCGAGTAGTCTACGATCTTTTGGAATCCAATGATGTCTTGCACCACATAAGTGAGACTTATAATTTGGGATTGATGATGGCACCAATTCCTGCCTACATTCTTCCACCCCAAAGCGTAGTTGTCTTTGAGCTCGATGCTTTGCCTAGACCCACAAGGGGGAGCTACCATCTGTGGTTAGCCTATGCTAGCCCTGAAGAACATACAAGAGGTCGCATGCTGGCTTTGCATCTTGCCGATGAGATGGTATACGACCCTGATCTGGATCCTCACACCCCGTAATTTGCCTACTCTTACATGAAATGGCCCAGATCCTGTCAACTAACAAGGAATGCGTGGTTTTGCTGTCGAATTAATTCAGTTACCAGCCCTTTGATCATTTGCATGGGCTAGGTAACCTGATTTGCCACAGGATTCTTGGAGGGGCGAGGTGCCGTGTCACCCGACTATGGAAAACATAGCATGTCTCTACTCCGCCGATTACTACCGGCCATGGTTGTGCTGTGTCTTTTGCTCTGGACAGGTAGTGCCTCGGCCTTTGATGTCTGTGTTAATGGCGTACAGGTAGAACTACCCCGCCGACCTTCGCTGCATCAAGGCAGGGTCATGCTGCCCTTTAAATGCGTAGCACCTCTGTTGGGTATTGGTATCCAACCGGTCGGGGATGAAACGTTTTTGCTCGAGTTTAATGGGCGACAGGTTGGGCTAACCTTGTACAGCCCCCATCTGATGGTTAACGATCGCAGGATGGATCTAGGGGCTGCTCCCTATATGATAGAAGACGAGATCATGGTACCGATTAACATCTTCTTTGATGCCTTCAATATTGTTGTGGACTGGGAGAAGGGAGGCGACACTCTTCTTATTGGTGAGGGTACTGTGGTACCCATTGAAGAGACTGTCAGATTACCGGAATCCAAAGCCAGGCAAGAAGAGACGTCAAAGGAACCTGCGGTGGAGGAGTTTGATGAGCATGTTGAAGAGGTGGCCTTGGAGACTGAGACTTTTACCGAGGTCCACGAGCCCCCGGAGGAGGTAAGCCTACATAGCATACCTACAATCGAACCTGCTAAACGACATGATCTGGAAATAGGTCGTTTCCTGCAAGAGTTATACCGCCAGTCCCTGAGTTTTGAACCGGAAGGACTAGAAAATGAATATCTGGGTCCCAAAGTGACAGGAGTATTGGCCGATGTACAAGACGGCAGACAAAGGCTGGATTTCTTCAGCACGGGATATCTGGAGGTAGAGCCGGTTCTGTTGGCTGATCCAGCACGGTTAGTGCTAGATATTATGGGGGCTAAGGTCGATGCCCTAGATGATGAGATTTATGTGGGCGAAGGAGTCATCCACCGGATTCGGTTAAGCCAGTATCAGGAAAACGTGGCCAGGGCCGTTGTCGATCTAACTCAAGCTACCGGGTACCAATTGGAGACCATAGAAGAAGGCAGTGGGTTTTCTGTAGTGTTCAATCAACGCATTGGTCGCATGCGATTGTGGCGAAGTGGTAGCACCATTCGGTTGCAGCTGGAGACATCCGGCCCAGTTCGATACAAGGTGTCACGTCTGCGGGCTCCAGATCGGATAGCCATAGATATCTTCAATGCTACTTTTGTTGCAGGGAGTGCCGAGGTAATGGTGAATGATTCCGCGGTGAAAGGGTTGCGGGTCAGCCAATATACGCCGACCTCAACACGGATTGTCCTGGATTTGGCACATGCTATCGATATAGGCGACATTGGGGAAGCCAATAGTGCTGGTACCATAGAACTTGCCTTTATCGATAGACAAGCCCCACGGAACGGCCTTAGTCAGTTGGCGGCGGTTGGGCAGAGCATAGTAGATTTGCTGCCGAGAAGTAGAGTTCTAGCCGCAGAGGGCGAACCATTGTCGGATATCTATGCAGGCACACCCAAACATGAAGATAGATCAGATGATTCCGCTCTTGAAGAGGACAAGCCCCTGGAAGATCATGGCTCCAGCGACATATGGGTTAGTGATTACCTGGAACATAATGAACATGATAAAGTTGAACTAGGATTTGAGGTACGAAAAGATGTATCATCGAGTCCTAAACCCCATGAATCGCCAGTGTTTCCTGCATATAAGCGCAACAATATGGATTTTTCTCAGTGGCCCAAACTGCAGGTCGACTGGATTGAGCCCCAGGCCCTAGCTTCTCTTCAGGGAAGGGCCATCCTCATCGATCCTGGCCATGGGGGCTTTCAGCCAGGTGCTCCAGGAGTAAAGGGTATATGGGAGAAGACTTACAATTTAGCTGTAGCTTTACGGGTAGGAGAGCTTTTGCAGTGGGCCGGAGCAGACGTGAGTTATACAAGAATCGCAGACCACACAGTTAGTTTGCGGGAACGTGTGGACGCAATCTCGGCGGCAGGCGCTGAAATATTGGTGAGCATTCATGCCAACGCATCCCTAGCGAAAGATGCCACCGGCACCGAGACTCTCTATCACCCAGGTATTGCAGCCAATAGGTTCTTGGCTGCTGCTTTGCAGGAGAATATTGTGTCTCAGTTGGGGTTAGTGGATAGAGGGATCAAACAACGCGGCGATCTATATATTCTACGTCACTCACCTGTTCCTAGTGCCTTGGTGGAGGTCGGGTTCTTGGACCATGTCGATGAAGGAGCGTTTATAGTGACTCCAGAGGCCATCGATCGAGCAAGTATGGGATTGGTCCGGGGGATTGCAGCTTTCTTTAGAGATAGTGGTTTTGAGGCCACCAAAGAAGGACCAATGTTGAGGAAACAAGGCGACGTCAATGGAGCACCGGAGGCCCCAGTGCTTCCAGAAAACGCCGATATCGATGGCTCAATTCTTCATGAGCTCGATGAGGGTAGGCCACCGGCTGGATCTGCGGGGAGTGATAAGGTTGAATAGACGTTATCGGGAAGGAATAGGCTGGCTTTTCTTGGCTTCGCTTCTCCTTTTGGTCATTGTGCTAGGAGTGAGGCTGTGGAATACCGTCAGCGTGCATAGAGTACAGCGAAGCGGTATCTGCTTATATGTTGCTGCCCCAGGAGGCGGACTAGAGGTGCAAGATGTTCGGATCGCCCGGGATGAGTTGAATGCTCAGGGTCTGTGGGCGAGACTGCGGGAAGCGTCGAAAAAAAGCAGCCACGGTACTTTGCTGCCCCCTGATGCAACGCTATTGGAGGCCAAACAGGAGGGTGAAGTTCTGGTGCTCAATTTCAGCAGAGAACTTGCCCGAGGCCAGTATTTGGGTAGTAACGAAGAGATAGCATTGGTCTACTCCATCGTCAATACACTGGCTCAGCTTCCTGATGTTGAGTCAGTACGCATTCTCATCGAGGGGGATACTGTGGAATCCTTAGCAGACCATGTTGATCTAACCGCCCCTCTGGCACCGGATCTGACCTTGATAGTCCACTAGCCAGTGCTATTGGACGTAGACGATGATGCTTTGTGTGCCCCTTTAGCATGAGGGGCTTTGTCGTGCTTGCATGTACTAGCCTTGCCGGGATAGAATAGGAATAGTGCTTATCAGGGGTGGCGAATCCCAATTTGGAAGGCTTGTATGTCCCTGGGGATGGGGTTGACTAGATATGGGAAGTATTGCCGCAGAGCGTCCTATTGGGGTATATGACTCTGGGGTGGGTGGGCTTACCGTGCTTCGGCAGATGCAGCAAAGGCTGCCGGCGGAGCAAATGGTCTATTTTGGCGATACCGCTCGGCACCCCTATGGGAATCGGTCTGTACAGGAGATTGTGGGGTTTTCCCGCCAGGCGCTGGCTTTTTTCTTGAGCTTGGACGCTAAACTGATGGTGGCTGCCTGCAATACCGTATCTGCTTTGGCACTACCGGTACTAGCAGCTGAGGCACCAATTCCCGTTATAGGGGTGATCAAGGCCGGAGCAAAGGTGGCTATGGCTGTTACAGAGAACAAGAGAATCGGCATTATCGGTACAAATGCGACAGTACAAAGCCAAGCATATACCCGTGCCTTACAGATGCTAGATCAGAAAGTCCAGGTTTGGGAAGAAGCGTGCCCAAGGTTGGCTTCTTTAGTTGAGGCCGGCTGTTGGGATGGCGAACCGGTAGAGACGTGCTTGGCTAAGCATCTCATGCCGCTGGTTGGGCATAGGATAGATACGCTAGTTCTAGGCTGCACTCACTACCCTCTGGTTTTACCCTCCATTCGGCAGTTGTTGGATCCCGGCGTAAATATCGTTGATCCCGCGGAAGCTGTGGCCAAAGATATCTATGAAGAGCTGCGGCGCTCCAATCTTTTGGCAGAGGGGAAAGCGCAACGATACAAGCTTTATGTGAGTGGGGAGCCGAGGGATTTCCAGGTTATGGCTGGGCGATTTGGCTATACTAATTCTGTATGTCAGATAGACGTGGAGCGACTGTGAGCCAATGGATAGCTTAGGAGCCTTGTTCACCATGAAGGTAGGTATGGGAAGGGAAGGAATCGTCTGATGGAGGCCGTGCCCCTTACCATGGGTAATGCTGCGCAGAGACCGATTGACTGCTCTGCTTCAAAGATGAAAGGTGAAAACGCCATGGAATGGCGGAACAAGAAGTTGGCTGTAGTGGGTTTAGGTGTCAGCAATATCCCTCTTATTAGGTATTTGGTTAGCGTAGGGGCTCAGGTAACTGTTTGTGATCGTCAGCAACCCGTTGAACTAGAGTCTCGGCTGGCTCAGATTGCTGGGTTACCAGTATCATACAAGCTCGGTGAAGGATATCTGGATGATTTGGACACCTTTGATACCATTTTTCTCAGCCCCGGGATCCCAAAAAGCCTACCGGAGATAACTGCCTTGAGGGAGCAGGGTGTGTTGTTTAGCAGTGAGATGCAGGTTTTCTTTGAACTGTGTCCAGCCCCAATCGTGGGGATCACCGGCAGCAGTGGAAAGACTACAACCACGATGTTAATCGGAGAGATTTTGTGTCTTCAGGGTGAGGGCAACACGTTCGTGGGCGGCAACATAGGCAACTCGCTTCTGGATGATCTGCCGACCATTGGGCCCCAAGATTGGGTAGTATTGGAGATGTCTAGCTTTCAATTGGAGCTTCTGCCCTATAGCCCCCATTGCGCTCTGATAACTAACATCACGCCGAATCATCTGGATGTACACAAGAACATGGATAACTATGTTGCGGCCAAACGTCACATTTTCGCTTCCCAGAAGTCCGAGGATATGCTGGTACTCAACTATGATAATGGTATAACAAGGGCCTTGGCCAATGAGTCTCCTGGACAAGTTTTCTTTTTTAGTCGCGTGAGTGAACCGCCTAGGGGGGCCTTCCTCCGAAACGGTATCATTACAGTGAGGGATATAGGGTTTGCTAAAGGTACAGAAGAAGCTTTATGCTCCATTGGGTCTGTGCGACTTCTCGGTGTACATAATTGGGAAAACGTATTGGCGGCGGTGACAGCAGCAGCTCTTTGCGGGGCGAAACCCGAGGCTATAGTGCAGGCCATTGCTACTTTCACAGGGGTTCCCCATCGGTTGGAGCTAGTGGCGGAGATGGGTGGGGTGAAGTACTACAACGATTCCATTGCTACTAGCCCAGCCCGATCTATTGCCGGCATTAAGGCGTTTCACGAACCTATAGTCTTGATCGCCGGTGGTTATGATAAACAGCTATCCTTTGATTCGTTGGCCGAGACCATAATTGAGCGGGTGAAGACCGTGGTGCTGGTGGGTGACACAGCGACGAAGCTCCAAGCAGCAATCGAAGCCAGACGGCGACAATCTACTAGTCCTTTGATATACCAGGCTTCGGATTTTGATACCGCTGTAGTAAAGGCCGCCAGTCTGGCAGTATCCGGTGATGTCGTCTTGATGAGCCCGGCTTGTGCCAGCTACGACATGTTCCGCAACTTCGAGGAGAGAGGCCAAAGGTTTAGGGAAATAGTCGGGGAGTTGATGAAAAGCCAGCAGTCATTGTAGTCAGATGGTAGGACTTTGGGAGATTCTGGCCGGGGAGGCACGTATATGACACGAATTGACGGACGCAAGCCCGATGAACTGAGACAGATGAAGATCACTCGAAACTTCAACAAGTATGCGGAGGGCTCGGTACTGATTGAAGCTGGTGACACAAAAGTGATCTGTACTGCCAGTATTGAGGACAAGGTCCCGCCGTTTTTGCGGGGCAACGGACAGGGCTGGGTTACAGCAGAATACTCTATGCTCCCTCGGGCTACGGAGACCCGAAATATCCGGGAAGCCACTAGGGGACGGCTAAGTGGCCGTACTTCAGAGATTCAGCGGCTGGTTGGTAGAGCCCTACGGTCGGTAGTCGATCTTGAGGCTTTGGGCGAACGGACAGTCTGGCTAGATTGCGATGTGATACAAGCTGATGGAGGCACCCGTACAGCCTCTGTTACAGGGGCTTTCGTGGCCATGATGGATGCTCTACAGCGGTTAGGACAGACCACCAATTGGGGTAGACTCCCCATAGCTAGCTTCGTGGCTGGGGTAAGTGTGGGCTTAGTGGATGGTATTCCTTTGCTTGACCTTTGCTATGCAGAAGACTCACAGGCCCAGGTAGATATGAATGTTATCATGACTGGTGATGGAAAGATCATTGAGATTCAAGGAACTGCAGAGGGTGCTCCCTTCTCTCGTCAGGAGATGGATGTGATGTTGAACTTGGCGGAAAAGGGTATTAGCGAGCTAGTCAGTCTGCAGCAGCGGATACTGACTGAGGATCTAATTGCCAGAATGGGGGGGCAAGTCAGTGGCCGCAGTAGTCATCGCTTCCAGGAATAGTCACAAGGTTAGCGAGCTCCGACAATTGCTGGCGGGCCTAGATATCGAAGTGTATTCCTTACACGAGTTCCCCGGAGCTCCTGAGGTGGTAGAGGATGGAGATACCTTCGCAGATAATGCGCTGAAGAAGGCTCGAAGTGTTTCACAATATGCGAAACTAGCTGTGATTGCCGATGATTCGGGTTTGGAAGTAGATTATCTCCAAGGACAACCCGGTGTTCGCTCAGCCCGGTTTGCCGGTGAATCGGCCAGCGATAGGGAGAATAACGAGAAGTTGCTGGAGTTGATGCAGGGTGTGCCTGCGCGTCTAAGGACCGCATGTTTTCGCTGCACCATCGCCTTAGTGAGTCCTACCGGCTTGACGGAGGTGGTAGACGGCGTGTGTCATGGACGCATCCTTACTGAGCCTAAGGGCACCGGTGGGTTTGGCTATGATCCATTGTTTCTGGTACCAGAACTGGGCAAGACCTTTGCAGAGCTTTCCAATGAAGAGAAAAATGCCATCAGCCACCGGGGTAGAGCTCTAAGAGCTACCCTGCCTATCATGGCGAGGTGGATGCAAGAAGGACTCCTCTGACAGGTCGCTTCTAAGTGCTGTACAACTTAGAATACCCCAAAGGCGCCCACTTTTTCTAGCATTTGCTTTGATCTGGCAAGATAGTGTGAACGAGACTCTGGCCTCTCTCTTCTTCCTTGCCGAAGTGCGTTGACACAGAAGGGGGCCCTGTGTTATAATCAGATTCGTCAGTTGGACACTAGTTTCGGGGCGTAGCGCAGTTTGGCTAGCGCGCCTGCCTTGGGAGCAGGAGGTCGGAGG
>JAAYRF010000268.1 GCA_012518905.1 Bacillota bacterium
GGAATGTGCTAAACACCGGACTCATCGACAACCTACCCCAAACGGGTGTTGTAGAGGTTGCCTGTTTGGTGGATCGCAACGGAGTCCAACCTTGCCACTTTGGACCATTGCCAGAGCATCTAGCTGCCCTGAACCGCAGCAATATGGCCTTCTTTGAGCTGGCGGTTACGGCGGTCTTGGAAAAAGACCGCAGCATGGCAGAGAGAGCGCTGATGATAGATCCTCTGACTGCTGCTGTATGTTCGCTAGATGAGATAAGAGCTATGTTTAATGAGCTATATGAAGCTGAGAAGGATCTCATTGCTGAGCTCCGCTAATCTACCTAGGACGCTTTTGGCAACAGGTAGTGTTTGCCGTGGTGCGCCGGCTCAAGGATTCTCATCTGCTACCAAAGTAATACGGGTAGGGGATTTGGCCAAGCACCTATTTTGAGCTATGAGTGATAGGCCCACGGACAAGGAAGTAGAGAGGACATTGGGAGGGACACATATGCAAACACCAGAGGTACTTGCAGATATTGGTAAACGGCAGCACAAGGGAGAGGCTGTAGGAATATTTTCCGTTTGCAGCTCTAATGATTACGTCCTTAAGGCCACTCTGCAACTGGCTAAGAATAACGATCAGGTTGTCCTCATTGAAGCCACATCCAACCAGGTGAACCAAGATGGCGGATATACCGGAATGACTCCGTCGGACTACCGCAGCTACCTTGATAAGCTGATGAAGACCTATGGATGTAAACCGGGGCAGGTAATCCTGGGCGGGGATCACCTTGGTCCGAACCCATGGAAGCATGAGCCTGCTGAGGTAGCTATGGAGAAAGCCAAACAGATGGTTAGGGACTATACCCATGCTGGTATCGTCAAGCTTCATCTAGATGCCAGTATGAACCTGGGCGATGATGGCAAGGCACCCATTAGCCCTCGCTTGATTGCAGGAAGAACTGCAGAACTTGCCAAGGCAGCGGAGGAAGCCTTTGATGCCATACGGAAGGACTTGCCGGATGCAATGGCACCGGTCTATGTCATCGGCACAGAAGTGCCAGTCCCCGGGGGCACCCAGGAAGAAGAGGACACCCTGCAGGTTACCACTCCCGCTGATTTTGAGGAGACGGTGAATGTGACCAGGGAGGCCTTCAAGAAACAGGGGCTTGAGTCCGCATGGGAACGGGTCATGGCCGTTGTCGTGCAGCCAGGAGTAGAGTTCAGCAGTCACTCTATCCATGAGTATGATGCCGCGAAATTCGTCACGATGCGGGAAACCCTAAAAGACTTCTATCCCCTCGTTTTTGAAGGGCACTCCACGGATTATCAGCGGCCTGACAAGCTCAAAGAGCTGGTTCGGGACGGTGTGGCTGTGCTCAAGGTAGGACCAGAGCTCACCTTTGCCCTCAGAGAAGGGATATTTGCACTGGAAGCTATGGAACGGGAGTTATTTCCGGGCAAGACGAATAACTGGTCACAGGTCTCGAAGGTCTTGGATCAAGCGATGGTCGAAAATCCCGCCCATTGGCAAGCATACTATGTTGGTGATAAGGAAAGCCAGGCTTTCGATAGGCGCTTTAGCTTTTCCGACCGATGTCGTTACTATTGGGGAGACCCTGGGGTGCAAAAGGCGGTGAAGCAGCTCCTTGGTAATCTAGGTCGAGTTCGACTACCCTTGTCCCTAATAAGTCAGTATATGCCACTGCAGTACCGGAGGGTGCGGGAGGGTGTACTGACGATCGAGCCCGAGGCTCTTTTGCTAGATTGTGTTACTGAGGTGCTTCGGAAGTACACATGGGCAGTAAAGTAACGGGAGGGTGATGAGCATGGGCAATGGGGAAGGACTTTATCTGCATGAGTACATGCCCCGGAGCGAATTGGTTGTTGAACGTATATCCATTGAAGAACCAAAATTCCCAGTAATCGATTTCCATACCCATCTCGGCTCTTTGACAGAAGGTGAAGAGTCAGAAGTAAAGGAGCGCCTTGCCTGCCATGTTGAACGATTACGGGCGCTCGGGGTGGAGCATGTAGTCAATCAGGAGAGACGGTGGGGGAGCGATCTGGCCAATATTCTAGAGACATTGGCGCCGTGGACTGACTTCTTCACTACTTTCGGTGGTGTCGATATCGCCCAGCTTGACGAACCTGATTTTCCTGATATGGTAGAAGATAGCATGAAACGCGGGGCAGATTTGGGAATGCGGGGTGTGAAGATCTGGAAGGACGTTAGTCTTGGGATGAAAGATAAAAAAGGACGTCACATACCTATTGATGATCCTAGACTCACGCCCATTTGGGATACCGCAGCCAAACTGGATCTTCCAGTACTCATGCATATTGCCGACCCTGTGGCGTTCTTCCGGCCTGTGGATAGATTTAATGAGCGGTTTGAAGAATTGCAGAGACACCCGGATTGGTCGTTTTCCTCGCCTGAGCTCTTTGAGTTCGAGGAGCTGATGGAACAGCAAGCGAGGCTGCTTGAAAAGAACTCCGATACGGTGTTTATCATTGCCCACATGGGATCGTATGGTGAGAATCTCGGCTTTGTGGGAGAGTGTCTCGATAGATATCCCAACATGTATGTCGATATGGCTGCTCGCTTGGCTGAACTGGGGCGCCAGCCATACACTGCCAGGAGGTTCTTTGAGAAGCATCAGGATAGAATACTATTCGCTACCGATTGCTTCCCAGCGTGGCTGGAGCACCGGAAGTATTACGAATTCCTGGAAACTTGGAATGAGTACTTTGATTACTCTTCTTCCGGATCACAGGGCCAAGGGAGATGGAAGATTTACGGCATCGGGCTAGATGACGAAATTCTGGAAAAAGTGTATAATAGTAATGCCAGGAAGCTATTGGAAGCATAAAAAGGCATTGGGTTCTGGTCAGCTCGGTGTAAAGACACGATCTAGCAGGAGAAGGGGGAGTGGAGTAGAACATGATTAACTTGTTAGAACAACTAATAGTGAGGAATGGTAACGTTTATGTGTGTCTTGGATGAGAACTCCCCCCTAGCTCTTTATTATCAACTAAAGCAGATTTTAGAAGAGAAGATCGTGTCTGGGATATGGCAAGTGGGAGAAC
>JAAYRF010000269.1 GCA_012518905.1 Bacillota bacterium
ATCGCAGTCTCCACTGCCATCGCCTCCGTGATCTGGACATGGATGTTTTTTCCCACTACAGGAGTCATTAACGATCTTCTGAGAATGATGGGTTTGCCTGCCATGCGGTGGTTACAGGATCCTGCCATTGCCCTCATCGCTGTATCAATTGCCACGGTTTGGAAGGGCCTTGGCCTAAATGTTCTATTCCTACTAGCCGGCTTACAGGGAATCCCGGAAGAGCTGGTTGATGCGGCACGTATTGACGGAGCCAATAGCTGGCATGTTTTCTGGAGTATTTCCCTACCCATACTCTCTCCCACTATATTCTTCCTACTTGTAGTCGGGACTATAGATGCTTTTAGATCCTTTGCCCAGGTGCATATTATGACCCAGGGTGGACCGCTTCGCTCCACTACCATTCTGGTATATTCGATTTATCGAGATGCATTTATTAATTTCAACTTTGGATTTGCCAGCGCCCAAGCGGTAACCTTGTTTTTAATCATCCTGGCCCTTACCCTTATCCAGTTCCGCTACGTGGAAAGGGGTGTGTATTACCAATGACCTTTCAGAGGACTCTTCGGAGGATTGGGATCCACGCCTTGATGATTATCATCTGTGTAATCATCTTGCTGCCTTTATACGTTGCCTTCAGTACCAGTGTGAAGCAACCCTCTGATGTATTTGCTTATCCATACAAATGGGTACCTAGCCCGATCTATTGGCAGAACTATGCGGATGCCTTCCGCTTTGTTCCTTTGGGCCGATTCTTGCTAAACAGCGTGGTGCAGAGTACTATGGTTACTGTTGCCATGATGCTTACATCGGCACTGGCAGCTTATGCGTTTGTCTACATTGACTTTGTGGGAAAGAACTCCATCTTTTTGCTGGTACTAGCCACCATGATGGTATCCGGCGAAGTCACCATCATCCCCAACTTCCTAACCATTCAACGTTTAGGCTGGGTGGATACCTACTGGGGATTAACGGTACCGTTTTTTGCCGGCGCGTTTGGGATATTCCTTCTTCGTCAGTTTTTTCTCCAGATTCCCCGGGAGCTTTATGATGCTGCTGTAGTGGACGGATGCGGCAGGCTTAGGTATTTGTTTGTCATCGTTTTACCTCTTAGCCGAGCCGCTTTGGGGACCTTAGGTGTATATACATATCTATCCACATGGAACCAGTATTTCTGGCCCTTGATCATCACGAACCGGACCCACATGCGCACTGTACAGATCGGAATTGCCATGTTACGGGATGCTGAGGGTGATGCTTGGAATACCATTATGGCAGGGGTGGTTGTGGTAACAATGCCGGCGATTATTTTGTTTCTCCTATTTCAAAAACAGTTGATTCGGGGAATAGTCGGTGGAGCTGTGAAGGGTTAGCAAATGCCAAGGGAGGGGGTGAACACTAAGGGGCTACATGCGAAGCCTGTACGTTAGGATGTGCCGTTTGCGATTAGTGTATCAAAACTAAACGGAGGGATCACAAATGAAAAAATACCGGATGATGAGCCTCTTGTTGGCAGTCATCATGGTCTTGTCTCTGGCGTCGGGTTTGGTGCAAGCAAAGGTGCATATTCAGTTTTGGCATGCCTTAGGTGGACACATTGGCAGTCACGTTCTGCAGCAGTTTGTGGACGATTTTAACGCGTCGCAAGACAGGGTGCATGTGGAGGCGATTTATCAGGGCAACTACGATGACACTCTAAACAAGTACCGCTTGGCAGTACAGGCCGGTGAGACCCCTCACCTCGTTCACATCTATGAGATTGGCACCCGTTTGATGATTGATCTAGATAGCACCGTATCGCTGCAGCCCTTTGTTAACCGAGGTGACTTGGAGCTTGAACATATAGTAGAAAACGTTCTGGCGTACTACACCATTGATGGCCAGCTGTACTCCATGCCATTTAATACATCAAACGCTATTGTCTATTACAACAAAGACATGTTCCGGGCAGCTGGTCTCGATCCAGAGCAGCCACCGAGAACATATGAAGAGTTCCGGGAATATGCCAAGCAGATGACAGGAGATGGCAAACACGGTTTTGGTAATTATGCTTATGGCTGGTATTTTGAACAGCTCATGGCTGTTCAAAACGCTGAATACGTCAACAACGGTAATGGGAGACTGGCTCCGGCTACAGAAGCTGCCTTTAGCAGTGAAGCTGGTGTGCGTATTCTCCAGTGGTTCTCCGATATGAAAAGCGATGGCAGTTATTTGGATGTTGGCCGAGATGGCAGTGCCCTAAGATCGGCCTTTGTGGCAGGCAATGTCGGCATGCGGATTGGGTCAACCGGTGGGTTTGCTAGTACTTTAGCGGATATCGGAGATCGTTTTGAGATGGGAGCGGCATTTCTGCCTGTTCCTGAAGGCATGGAGTGGGGCGGGGTAGTGATTGGTGGAGGTTCCATCTGGATGTCCAAAGGTCACCCCGAGGAGGAAATCGAGGGGGCTTGGGAATTCCTCAAACACCTGACTACTCCGGAAAGCACTGCCTATTGGCATGTCAATACAGGTTACTTTCCCATTGATCGCAGGGCGATGGAGCTAGATGTCATTAAGGAGCTTCATACTGAGGTTCCCCATTTCCGCACAGCAATTGACCAGCTAGAAGCGAGCAAGATTAGCCCGGCGACCCAGGGAGCGGTCATCGGTGTGTTTCCTGAGGCCCGTCAAGCTATTGAAGTCGCCATCGAGCAGGTACTCCTTGGTATGGCAACTCCCAAGGAAGCATTGGATGAAGCAGCTGAGGAAGTGACGGCAGCTATCCGTCGCTATAACATCCAAAGAGGCTTCTAGTACTCTAGCGACAGATCAATTCTGTACGCAAGCACAAAGACTCGGCCGCTGTCGATCGACATCGGCCGGGTTTTCTGTACCGTTTGCTTATAGGGAAAGGAGAAGTTATATTGGAGTGGAATACCGTGACATGAATTTCATCACAGGGGGTGTTGGTATGGATGAACCGCAGGATACTATCCTTGGCCGATTGCAGGATTACGGATTCAAGGCACGGTTGACATCGCTGGAGCATATTGGCTCCGTGGGAGATGAGCTGCTTAGCCTCATGAGCCAGGGGCTCATAGGTGAGGAGTTTTACAAAAGCACTTTTAGTCGAATGGGTTTCGATTACGCCACAATTATGCCCAGGGCCACATCTATTTTGGTGGTGGCAAGCCCCCAGCCCATGAGCACATTGTACTTCGAATATCAAGGCAAGATGCATTGTGTCATTTTGCCTCCTACATATGTCCATCGGGAGCTATATGAGAAGGTTAAGAAGGCGTTGAACGCTGTTTTGCCCCAGTACGGATACGACTACAAGGGTGTTCATCTCCCCCTTAAGATGCTAGCCGCCAGTACCGGCCTTGGCATGTATGGCAGAAACAACATCTGCTATGTCCAGGGGATGGGTAGTTTCTTCGGCTTGTCTGCCTTTTATACCAACATACCTTGTACCTCAGATAGCTGGACAGATAAGGCCATGATGCCTGAATGCGTAGGGTGCAGTCTGTGTATTGAGGCATGTCCCACGGGCTCCATTAGCGCTGCGAGGTCTGTGATTGATGCGTCCAAATGCCTCACCCACTTCAACGAGAGGAAAGATAGCTTTCCCGTCTGGATTGAACCCCACTGGCACAACGCCATCATAGGGTGTATGAGATGCCAGCTCATCTGCCCCCAGAACGAAGGCTTTCTAGGTAAGGTGGAGCATGAGGTCACGTTCGATGCAGCAGAGACTTCTTTGCTCCTTGAGGGAAAATCTCCACCTGAACTACCGGATCCCTTAAGGGCGAAGCTGGATCAGCTGTGTCTCGTCGACTGGTATTCGGTTCTTTCTCGGAATCTCTCAAGCTTGCTTAATAGAAGGAGCTATGGATCTTAGGGGTTCCAGCTGGCAAGAGGTGGGGTGTGGGAAGTTAGCCTCAAGCCTTGGCTTCGTCCCCTAACGGGCGGGGCAAGGTAAGGGAAAGAATAGCTCCCACAAGGATTCGGTACACATAGATGGATAGCCTCCGGTAGGCTAGTACTGGGATGGAGAGGAGGTATCCTTTGGATATTGTCCATTGGATTGAGCAAAGCTTGCCCATAACCAGCTGCACATCGGATTTCTTTATATATGATGACATGGAGTCTCAATCGGGGCAGTCACTGCCGGTAATATACAAGCCATTTGATGTTAACCAGGCAAGTCACTGGCAGGATAGGGGCCAGATACTGGATTATCTTTGTGCTACTAACGGCAGAGGGAAGCGCCTGCTGGATTTCGGACCAGGTGATGGATGGCCTTCACTGGGTGTGGCGCCATTTGCCAAAGAGGTAATAGGCGTTGACGCATCTATGAAACGGGTGGAGGTCTGCAGAGCCAATGCTGCCCGCCTAGGAATCACAAATGCCTACTTTGTGCATATACCCGCGGGGGAGGCGCTACCATTTGACGATGAATCCTTCGATGGAGTTGTGG
>JAAYRF010000038.1 GCA_012518905.1 Bacillota bacterium
AGATGTGAGACAGGAGGTGGTCAGGTTCTACAGAGCTAATCCCTTGGAACCTAACCCCCGCTTGTAATCATTAAACCAACAATAACTTTACCGGATCGGGCTTACGCCCGGTCTTTTTTTACATGACCTCCAACCATTGACAGCCTTCTGGAGCATGGTATAATTGTACCAGACCAACCGGTCGGTCCGGAGGCTAAATGGAGGAGGAAATAGTCATATGGAAAGAGTGAGCCGGTATATCGTCGAACACCCCTGGCTATTCATCGGGATCAATGTGGCTATCACGCTAGTTTTTGCTGTGTTTGCCTTTGGTCTAGTCATCGATGATGATATGATGAACTACTTGCCAGAAAATGACCCTGTAGTGACGACTTTCCGAGAAATAGGTGATGTTTTTGAGGGCAACAATGTTGGGGTCATCATGGTGGAAACCGACGACATTTTCACCAACGAGGCACTACAGCATATTAGTCGCCTTACCGATCTATTCACCGGGGTGGAGGGAGTCGGTTCAGTAGTCAGCCTGACCAACGTCATGGACATGAAGGCCGACGGCGATATGATGCAAGTGGAGTCCTTGGTGGAGGATGGCAAAGTCTACTCCGAGGTGGAGCTAGCGGAGCTCAAAGAATATGTCATGGGCAAAGACCTGTATGCCGGCAACTTGGTCTCAGAAGATGCTAAGTTCGGTCTGATTATGGTAAAATTAGTCCCCAATGCCGATATCAAGATGGCTGTGGCAACCATGGATGAGATTTTGGCGGCGGAAGGCAGTGGGAGCAGATTCAAGCACTACCGGACTGGGGCACCTTTCGTCGGTGTAGATGGCGATCAAACAGCCAAAAATGATCTGCGCAGATTGCTGCCCACTGTTGTTGTCTTGGTTGTGCTGGTTCTTTTCCTTACTTTCCGCACAGTTCGGGGTACAATCATACCCCTTATAGCTGTCATTGTCTCTGTAATCTGGGCTGTGGGGCTTTTGGCTGCCACCGGGCAAACTTTGACTACAGTAGGCATAGCGATCCCCATTATTTTGATGGCCGTAGGCAGTGCCTATGGCATTCATGTGATGAACGAATACTACAGTACTGTCCGGAGTGAAGAGACGAAGCAGGAAGATTTGGTACAGGCCATGGGGCAGGTAGGTATGCCACTGCTTTTGTCATGTTTGACAACCATAGCCGGCTTTGCATCATTAGTAACCGCTGACCTTTCTCCCATCAAGCAATTTGGTATATATACCGCTTTTGGGGTTTTCGCTGCCTTTGTGACTGCCTTTTCACTCATACCTTCCATATTGGCAGTTAGCAAATACAGAACAGGTGCATTGCGGGGGCAGCATAGTTCATCGTGGCTATCTAATTTAGGTGCCGGCATCTTCCGCCAGCGCCGAACCATCATCGTAGTTGTAGGGATTATCATGTTCTTGGCCATCAGTCAGTTTCCCAAGCTCACCTTTGATACGGATCAGGCGGGCTTCTTCAAGCCCGGTAACCCAACCAGGGTGGCCATGGATCTGGTCAATGAGAACTTCGGTGGCGCTAGCCCCCTCCAGGTGCACATAGTGGGGGATATGAAAAGTCCTTTCGTTTTGCGACAAATGGTGGCTATCGCAGATTTTCTCGAATCTGTGGAGGCCAGCAACCCTGTTTCGTACGCCAGCCTTATCGAAGAGGCTAATCGGACCATTAACGGGCCAACCAGGATTCCCGCAACCCGGAATCAAGTGGCGTCTTTGGGGCTTTTCCTAGAAGGGCAAGATCAGGTGCGGGACTATTTAACTCCCGATTACGCCCAGGGGCTCATAGTTGCCAGGCTGGCCGAGACCAAGTCAACCCGCATGGCAAAGATTAACGAAAGAATCCGGGAATTTTTGGATGAGCTGCCCAAGTCTGCCTATGTGATTGACAGCAGCGCTGCCTCCAGTGAGCTCCTCGAATATGTAGCAGCTCATCAGATTGATATCCTCACCCAGGAGATTGGGGGTTTGCTTTGGGATAGATCTACCCCCGACGAAGAGGCAGAGCTGCGGGCGAAACTCTTGGCATTGCAGCGCTATACTCCAGAGGCGTTTGCATTAGAAAACCCAGAGGAAATCGAATGGACTATTGATGATAACCTCTCCCCGGAGGTTCTGTGGTTTGAGCTAGATAACCCCTTGGCTAGTGAGCAGCTGGCCCAGAACATGTTTCTCCAGGGTGCTACTGCCGAGGAGCTAGCTCTAGCTTGGCAATCTATGAATCCCAACTGTGATCCTTATGATCTAGAGGATGCCGCAGATTATCTTTGGGATGATCTCAACTGGGCTTATCAAAATGCCCGGCAAACACTCCTAGATGATATGGCGGAAGATTTGCTTGCACAAACTAATGAACCTGTTACCCACGAGGCTTTGGTAGGTATCTTGCAGGATGTCTGGGCTGAGGAAGTGTATGTCACTAGCCTTCCGACAAGATTCCACAAGGAGCCCGGCGTAACTAAAGATGGGTTCAG
>JAAYRF010000039.1 GCA_012518905.1 Bacillota bacterium
GGATCAGCAATATGGTGCGGGAGCGCAATGATTGGTGCATTTCCAGGCAGCGCCTTTGGGGTCTGCCCATACCCATTTTCTACTGTGAAGCTTGTGGCGAAGCGTTGGTAAACGAAGCCACTATCAAGGCGGTGGCAGATCTATTCCGTCGAGAAGGTTCTGATGCTTGGTTCACCCATGAAGCAGAAGCTATACTACCACCGGGGGCTAAGTGCCAGGCTTGTGGCCATGGGTCGTTTGTTAAAGAAAAAGACATTATGGACGTCTGGTTCGATTCCGGTTCCAGCCACATGGCAGTTCTCGAGCAAAGGGATGGGCTGCGTTGGCCGGCAGATCTTTACCTAGAGGGCAGTGACCAACATAGAGGCTGGTTCCAGTCGTCGCTTCTTACTTCCGTGGCAGTACGAGGCGTGGCACCGTATAGAGCTGTTTTGACCCATGGCTTCATTGTAGATGGGGACGGCCGCAAGATGTCCAAATCTGTTGGCAATACTGTGGCCCCGGAAGAGATTATCCATCGCTACGGTGCCGATGTATTTCGACTGTGGGCTGCCTCGGCGGACTACCGAGGTGATATTCGGGTCTCGCCGGAGATTCTAAAGCAGATGGGGGAGGTCTATAGACGAATTCGCAACACCATGCGGTTCATGCTAGGTAATATCGCAGATTTTAGCCTGTCAGATCATCGTGTGGCTACTAAGGATCTCTTGGAAGTAGATAGGTATATACTCGATCAGTACTATGATTTGGTGGAGAAAGTTATTAAGGCGTACACTGATTATGAATTTCACACTATGTATCACGGTGTGCACAATTTCTGCGCAGTAGACTTAGGCGGCTTCTACCTGGATGTGATCAAAGATCGGCTTTACTGTGATGCTCCCAACTCCAAGAGTCGTCGAGCAGCCCAGACAGTGATAACGGAGATCCTCTTAGGGCTTGTGCGGCTAATAGCACCGGTCCTGGTCCATACGGCGGAGGAAGTATGGCAACACTTGCCTTCAGAGCTGCAAGAAGATGCTGCTAGCGTACATTTTACTACCTGGCCTAGGATCGACCGAGAGCGTTTTCCAGCCGAGCTAGGGGAAAAGTGGGCCGATTGCATGGTTATTCGACGGGAAGTAGACAAGGCCTTGGAAATGGCTAGAACGGAGAAGACAATCGGCAGCTCCAACGATGCCGCGGTTACTTTATATCCAGATGAAGGCTTCCGAAAGGTTTTGGCTGAATTTACCCTGCCGGAACTAGAGGCGCTATTTATCGTCTCCGAAGTGGAAATTGCCTCCGAAAACGAGGTGGCTCCTGGGGAGGCTTGGGATGGTTTGGAAGAACGGATCAAAGTACTGGTCCGTAAGCCTCAGGGGAAGAAATGTGAGCGATGCTGGCGCTATTCGACCTTTGTTGGAAGTATAGGCGACCATCCAGATCTGTGCCAGCGCTGCTTCCACGTTGTAACCGAAGGCTAACTACGGCTGGCAGCCGGAAAGATCAATGCACCCACCGCAGCTCTTGATACATCCAGCCGGGGGTGCATTTTTCTATCCCGCGACTGTCCAAAAGGAAGTGATTTTGTCGTATCCCTAGGGCAAACTATAGGGGATTTCCATGAGCGATTCGGTGGGGATAGTCAAATATGGCAGAGATCAACAATAAGCTAATGGAATCGTTGATCCGACGGCTCGATGAACTCGGTGAAGCAATGGAAAGGGCCAGCATTGCTGAGTATATCGAGCTATTTCGTCGTCCTCGACGCCTTTTGTATCTCAATTTTCTGGCAGGTGTGTTTAGGGGTTTTGGTATAGCTGTGGGATTTACAGCGGTGGGTGCCATCTTCTTGTACCTTCTGGGCAAGATAGCTTCATTGAATCTACCCTTGATTGGCAGGTTTTTGGCAGAGATTGCCCGGATAGTGGAAGTAGAGTTTCATCGCTTACCTTAAGCATGGACGAGACAACAATGATACACCAGAAAAGGATGATGATCATGGGGAAAGGGTTCTTTGATGAGTTACGAGACAAGCTCTATGGAGAAAAGGCAGAACTAGAGCGCACCCTAGCTAGTATCGATAAGGAGCTATCCAGACAACTTAAGGATTCAATAGGCGAGCTATCCAGCTATGATCAGCACGCAGCAGATTTAGGGCAGGAGACCTTTGAACGGGGGAAGGATATCGCGCTGCGAGAAAATACCCGCCGCCTACTAGATGATACTAACCGTGCTATAGAGGCCATGGATGTGGGGGCGTATGGTATATGCCAAACTTGCGGCCGTCCCATAGATGACCAGCGACTAAGGGCGATTCCGTGGACGACACAATGTTTCGAGTGCAAGAATACAAAGGAGAGTGTAGGCGACAGAAGGTATCGCCCTGTGGAGGAGTTAGCTCTTCCCTACGATCTGACGGATCCCGATATGGTAGGATTCGATGCTGAAGATACTTGGCAGGCAGTGGCCCGCTTCGGCACCGCTAATACCCCTCAAGATATTCCCGGTTCCGTGGAATATGGAGAAGTGTATATCAATGCCGATGAAAATATCGGCGTTGTGGAACCCATCGAAGCAATAGAGAGTGAAGGCCTTCTTTCCACAAACTGGGATACAGTATATCCCTTGCCACAATCAAGAAGACGACGACCAGCCGACGGAGGCTACGGTGAAGAGTATGATCTTGATGAACCATAGCTTGCCTAGTACCTTGAGTCTATGCTAATATGAGCGCAGAGCCAGGCTAGGGGAGGGAGACCGTCTTTTGGGTTTCGTAATCGGGGGCATATGCTTAGTTCTATTTGATCAGATCACCAAGTGGATAGCTGCGCAGCAACTTCAGGTAGGTCATTCAGTGCCCTTACCAGGCCATGTGGTCTACTTGACGTTGGTACATAACCCCGGCGCTGCCTTTGGCATCTTGGCACACGCTACTGGTTTGCTGATTCTCCTCACTTTGGCGGTATTGGCTATTGTTTGGGCTAACCGGCGTAAGATTGGCAAGCAGCCGCTGTGCTTTAAGCTCGGATTGACTTTAGGTCTATCCGGTGCTATAGGCAATCTCATCGATCGGCTGCGGTTTGGTTATGTTATCGATTTTCTAGACGTGAGAATTTGGCCCGTGTTCAATGTGGCAGATGTAGGAATCGTTGCCGGCGTAGCATTGCTTTTTTGGTCAATCATCAGATCAGGGCAAGAAGCCAACATATAGCTGATTGGCGATACAGATAGCAAATACAAAGGGGGGTGGGGCATGTGGAGCTAGGGGCACGGCAGCTACAGTTTGTTGTGGAAGAGGGTAGAACAGGATTGCGATTGGATCACTATCTCACCCAATCCATACCAGGGAAGTCTCGCTCCTTTTTGCGCAAGCTGCTGGATCAGGGACTGGTGACAGTTAATGGCAAGCATGTCAAGGCAGGGTACATGGTTGCTCTTGGTGACCAAATCCAGGTGGAAATTCCGCCTGTCAGAACTCTTTCGGTGGAGCCGGAGGAAATAGCCCTAGACGTTATCTATGAAGACGCCGATATTATAGTCATCAACAAGCCACCAGGCATGGTTGTTCATCCGGCGGCAGGGAATCTCAATGGCACTCTGGTGAATGCTCTGCTTGCCCACTGTACAGACTTATCAGGGATAGGTGGCATTCACAGACCAGGTATTGTCCACCGGCTGGATAAGGATACTTCGGGGGTCATAGTGGCTGCGAAAACCGATGCTGCTCATAAAGCCTTAGCTCGTCAGATCAAGGAGCGAACAGCGGAGCGATGGTATCTGGCCCTGGTGCATGGCAACATAGGCGTAGGTGAGGGATCTATTGATGCTCCCATAGCGAGACATCCTGTCCGCCGCAAGCAGATGGCAATAGTCGCCAAGGGGCGTGCTGCCCGTACCCACTATATTGTGCGGGAGCGATTCGGCGACTATACCTTGGTGGAGTGTCATCTGGAGACAGGTCGCACCCATCAAATACGAGTCCATATGGCTCACATCGGCCATCCCATCGTCGGCGATGGAGTCTATGGGCCGAAACAGAATAAGCTGGGTATGCCCCGTCAAGCTCTCCATGCCTATCATCTGGGCTTTATCCACCCAAGAACTGGTGATTTACTTGCTTTCAATGGACAACTACCGGAAGATATGGCTAGGATACTAGCTATACTTCGATATCAGATTGCTGCACGCTCGAAAAGGGGCACTGTGATGGGGCAGCCATCACAGCATGGCGTTGACAAAGCCGGCATGCGGTGATACACTTGGCTTGGAATACAATGCCTTTAAACTGGCCCTGTGAGGTCGGCAAGGTATCTGAGACGAGTTTGTTGTCTCCTTGCTGCGATCTGCGTGGGCAAGGAGATTTTGCTTTTCGGTTCGATGGACAAGGAGGAGGGCGAGAGGTGGGCCTAGTTGAAAAAGCCCAGATCATGGATGAAGCGGCCATTGGTCGGGCCCTGATCCGCATAGCTCACGAGATCTTGGAACGCAATCGAGGTGTAGAGCATCTTCTCTTGATTGGCATCCGGACTCGAGGTGTACCCCTGGCCCGGAGGTTGGCTGAGCAGATTCAGAGAATTGAGGGGAAGACTATACCAGTAGGCATACTGGATATTACTCTCTATCGTGATGATCTGAGTACAATTGCAGAACAACCAGTGGTTCACGAGACGAAGCTCCCCGGGAATATTAACGGGAAGATAGTTGTCTTAGTAGACGATGTCCTTTTTACCGGTCGTACCACCAGAGCGGCCATGGATGCTTTGGTTGACTTTGGCAGGGCCCGCCAGATTCAGTTGGCGGTTCTCATTGACAGAGGCCATCGGGAGCTGCCAATTAGGGCCGATTATGTTGGCAAGAATGTTCCCACATCCCGACGAGAGATAGTTAGCGTCATGCTTACCGAGACTGACGGTGAGGATCGGGTGGTGATTGAGGAGCCCATCGGCCCGGCATAGTATCCATATGTAGTAGGGACAAAGGAATAGTACCTCTTTAAACCAGCCCCGTGAGGCTGAAAAGGGCGAATTGTTAGACTGGCATTACTGCTGCCCTTTGGGGAGCAGTTTTTTTGTGCCATGGGCAGCCCGAGCTGTTCGACTAGAAGTCTGACTATTAATGAGATTGGAGAGGGGTGGAAGACTAGTACTGAAGTTGGGGAGTGCCAATGTTCTACATATTTATGGGGAGGTAGTAAAATGTCAGAACTAAAGATAGACGTACATGAAAAACTACCCATGGCCCAGATGATACCTTTGGGTCTTCAGCACTTGTTCGCTATGTTTGGTGCTACGGTACTGGTACCTTTGTTGGTCAATGGCGGAGTTGGTACTACAGTCATTCCCCCTAATGTAGCGCTCTTGACCGCCGGTGCCGGCACCTTGTTATTTTTGGCCATAACACAGTTCAAAGTTCCCGCATACCTTGGCTCCTCATTTGCCTTTATTGCGCCCTTGATTGCTGTAGGCACCCAATATGGACCAAGCTACGCATTGGGCGGTGCTGCGGCCGTAGGCCTTCTTTACGCTCTGGTTGCTCTTGTAATATCTTTGATTGGCGTTGATTGGCTTGATCGGGTGCTGCCGCCAGTCGTCATCGGCTCGGTGATTATCGTCATAGGGTTGGGGCTGGCTTCCACCGGTGTGGGGATGGCGGGGCTTTCCGGAGAGCAGGTGAGTTTGGCTAACGTGGATGTGCGCATTTCGCTTTTCACCTTAACGGTGGCGATTCTGGCATCTGTATTCTTCAAAGGCTTCCTGGCTGTCATACCTATTTTGATTGGGGTAGTCGCCGGCTATGTTTTTGCCTTGCTGCAAGGGGCTGTTGACTTGACTCCGGTACGAGAGGCGGCATGGTTTGCCTTGCCCGCGGGGCATCGTGTGGCTTTTTCTTGGCAGGCGACTGCAGTCCTAGTCCCTGTTGGTCTAGTGACGATTGCTGAGCATTTAGGAGATATTCTGGTGCTTAGCAGGGTGGTGGACCGGGATTATTACAAGGATCCCGGGTTGCACAGGACCATATTGGGTGATGGCCTGGCCACCATGCTGGCTGGTTTCTTGGGCGGACCACCCAACACTACCTATGGGGAGAATATTGGTGTCATGGCCATAACCGGGGTCTACTCTGTCTGGGTTATCGCTACTGCTGCAGTGATGGCCATTTTGCTATCGTTTATGCAGAAATTCGGGGCTCTTATTCAGACCATACCTGAACCAGTGATGGGTGGTATCACCATCATGTTGTTTGGCGTCATAGCTTCTTCCGGAATAAGAACTTTGGTGGAAAGTGGCATCGATTTCGGCCATAAGCGCAACCTGATTATCTCCTCGGTGATTTTGGTGCTAGGCATCGGTGGTGCTAAGCTGCAATTAGGGCCCATTACCCTCGAAGGCATGGCTCTCGCCGCCATAGTCGGTATCGTGCTTAATCTAGTGTTACCTTCTGAGATGAATGCGAAAGATCGGGTGAGTAGTCGGTAGGGTACTAGAAATTGGCTAGACGATGATCCGATTAGGATCATGCTGAGGTCTTCGATTGACCTGGTCAATGGCTTTCAAGAGGCCCTTTAGAATATCTAGCTGCAGCTGCTTATTTTGGAGTTCTAGTGCGACGAGGATGCGGCCCCGAGGCGATGTGGCATACCTGGGCGGCAGATGATTTGCAGCCAGGGCCACAACGTCTTCTTTACACTGGGAGCATTGGCAAGTCATAGCATCGGCATGGGTGGCAAGGTGCCTATTTAGCTGGTACCGAATCTCTTTGACGATATGATTCTCCAGTGACACTATTATCAACTCCTTATTGGCATGCTACTTATGATGATTCGTCAAGACAGGTCTGGATTCCTTGGCAAATCGTGGTCAAATGGTCATAAGGAAAGCTGGTGCCGCTGACACGGGCCCAAAGTACTATGGAACGCGTATGATGTTTGCGGGGATTGACAAGCAGTAGGCAGCGGGGCTAGAATAAAGATGAAAACAAGTAGGCCTTGCGACTGGCGGATAAAGGTGGAGCACCACCGGGGAGCAGGGCTGGAATGGATTAGCCGACCGCCTGGGCATCATAGCTCAGGCGGTTTTTTTGTGTTGTTAGGCGCGTTAGCCATTTGGCGTCGTAACTTAATCGAAATCACTGGTAGCTGAGCTAGAGCAGTCACACGAGTCAGATTGGAGAAAGGAGAAACGTAGATTGCAGATCAAGAGAGCTCTGATCAGTGTCTCTGACAAGAAGGGGATTGTTGAATTCGCTCGGGGTCTTACTAAGCTAGGAGTGGAGATTATCTCCACGGGGGGGACATATGCCGCCTTAGATGAGGCAGGTGTTCCCGTGGTGGCTGTCCAGGATATTACTGGTTTTCCAGAGTGTCTAGGAGGCAGGGTAAAAACGCTGCACCCTTCTATTCACGGAGGCATCTTGGCCAAGAGGGATAATCAGGTACACCTAGATGAACTAAAGGAACTAGGTATTCAGCCGATTGATCTTGTGGTAGTGAATCTCTACCCCTTTGCTCAAACGGTGGCTAAGCCCGGTGTCACCCTAGGGGAAGCGCTGGAGAACATCGATATCGGTGGACCCACTCTGATTAGGGCCGCGGCAAAGAATTTCCCGCAAGTAGCGGTCATAGTAAGTCCAGAGCGCTACGCTGAGGTACTGAAGCTTCTGCAAGAAAACAATGGTATGCTACCCGAACAGGTGCGCCGGAATTTAGCCTTAGAAGCCTTTGGGCATACAGCCCAGTACGATACCATCATCTATGGGTATTTGGCGAAAACAGCCGGCCAGATCAACGGTCCTTTGGGGACCGATGTCGCAAAAGGCGACGGTTTCCCAAGGCAAGGCTTTCTCGCGATGACCTTACAGCAGAATTTACGCTATGGAGAAAATCCCCATCAACAAGCAGCTTTTTATCGGGATCAGTATCCGCCCGCCGATGCTCTGTGCCAAGCAGAACAACTCCATGGCAAAGAGCTTTCCTTCAATAATATAAACGACGGCGCGGCGGCGGTGGAAATGGCTAAAGTGTTTGCCGAGCCGGCAGTGGTAGCCATTAAACATGCCAACCCCTGTGGATGGGCCATAGCAGATACACTAGTCGAAGCTTATCAGAAGGCCTACGAGGGCGATCCCGTCAGCATATTCGGCGGTATTATCGCCTGCAATAGGCCAGTAGATGCTGCCACTGCGAGGAAAATGTCGGAGATCTTTCTAGAGGTAATCATCGCTCCTGACTTTGACCAAGATGCCTTAGCCATACTGCAAGAGAAAAAGAACCTGCGCCTCTTGCGATTGCCGGGATTAGCCAATCCGGTAAGAGATAGCTGGTGGGATTGGAAGAGAGTCAGAGGTGGCTGGTTAGTACAAGAGGCCGACACACTTCAGGATGACAAATCCGCTTGGCAGGTAGTTACCGAGACTAAGCCCGCCAAGGAGCTTTGGAATGATCTTGAATTCGGTTGGCAGATAGTCAAATTTGTTAAGTCTAATGCCATTGCTGTAGCCAGAAATGGTATGTCCCTTGGTATTGGGGCGGGTCAGATGAACCGAATCGAAGCCGCCTCCATCGCTCTTAAGCAAGCAAAGGACAAGGCCAAGGGAGCAATTTTGGCTTCTGATGCTTTCTTTCCCTTTGATGATGTTGCAAAACTAGCTGCGGAATATGGAATTGCTGCTATTATCCAACCCGGCGGTTCCATCAGAGACAAAGATTCCATAGTTGCCTGCAACGAGGCTGGAATAGCCATGATTTTCACCGGCAGGAGGCATTTCCGCCACTAATTGTATTGGAGATGACGTTTTTACGATAAATTAACGGAAAGAAGGCAGGAAAGGACGAGCTTAAGGAGAATACAATGTGCAAACGTCAATTTCTTCAGGTCATGACCTGCTGGCGCTTTCAGTAGGGATTGCTCTACGTGGGCATAACCTACATAAAGACAGAGGGTGGGTGTAGATGGCCGGAAGCTAGAAGGTAACCTCCTTGGCTCGGAGAACTCGCCCATTTTCTGTTAATCAGCAAAGCCTCACCTGTAGAAGGTGAGGCTTTGTCGCGTCATGGACAAGGTGTTTGCCGTAC
>JAAYRF010000270.1 GCA_012518905.1 Bacillota bacterium
AGCGGGTTTTTTGCTGCCTTATTAAGGATTAACCAGTTTCTTTGCCAATCTCTTTCCGGTGGGTGTGGCAGCCAGCCCGCCTTCCGATGTTTCTCTTAAGGATGCCGGCATCTGCATGCCTATTGACCCCATAGTTTTGATCACTTCATCTGCGGGGATCGCGCTTTCTATTCCGGCGAGAGCCATATCTGCTGCTACAAAGGCGTTAGCTACACCCATGGCATTGCGCTTAATGCAGGGTACCTCCACAAGACCGGCAACGGGATCGCAGACTAAGCCAAGCACATTCTTGAGGGCAAAAGCACAGGCGTGACTGGCTTGTTGGGGAGTACCATGGACCATTTCGACTATGGCCGCGGCGGCCATGGCTGCCGCGCTACCACATTCTGCCTGACAGCCACCTTGGGCTCCAGATATGGTAGCCTGTTTGGCGATTACTACACCAATACCTCCTGCAGTAAATAGTGCCATAATGGCTTCATGCTCAGGTATGCCTTTAGTTTCCATAACGGTGAGGATAGCTGCGGGTAGTATGCCACAGGACCCTGCTGTAGGGGCCGCTACGATTCTGCCCATGGTGGCGTTGACCTCCGTTACTGCCAAGGCTCTGACTATAGCCATGCCGAGAATTGTTCCACCGATGGTTTCACCTTCATTAAGCGCTGCTAAAAGCTTTAAGGCATCCCCTCCACTTAAGCCGGAGGGTGAACGATGGCCTGGCTGAAGCCCCCACTCTACTGATTCTTGCATCACATGGAAAGTATCTGCCATATGCTGATAGAGCTCATCCACCGAGGCATGCTGTTCGGTAACCTGTTGGGCTATGACAATATCCGCAATGCGTTTGTCTTGGGCATCAGCCAGTTCAACTAGCTCTTTGACGGATTGATAGGTGATCATGGTCAGTTTCACTCCCCGAAGTTGTCTATGTAGGCTGATTGATGGCCTTTCGTACCCGAAGACAGGTCTGTAGTTACGATTTTGTCTGGGGCCACCAGATCTAAACTGCCCGTAGAGACATTATCCCTGTCACATTAGGTAAGGCTTTCACTTGCTGGCATAACTCTTCTCTTACTTCCTCATCGGTTTCTAGAACGATAACACTGCGGCCCCCTCTATGCGATCGATAGACCTTCATTTGCCCGATATTGATATCATGCCTCGCCAGAAGGCTTGTTACAGTGGCGATTACGCCCGGAGTGTCCATGTGGTATACAATTAGCGTATCGTACTCCGCTGTAAACTCTGCAGGCAAATCGTTTACCTTATGGATCTGGACTTTTCCGCCTCCTACAGATGATCCCAGAATTGAAAGATGCCGACCCGAGATGCCGTGAATATTGATGAGAGCGGTATTGGGATGAACATCTCCTAGATCTACGGGTTCAAAGACAAAATCCAGGGCTTCGGACTTAGCTATCTTTAGACTCTCCCTGATCCGTAAATCATCGGGGGCGAAGCCCAAAAGGCCTGCGATGATAGCTTTGTCAGTACCATGGCCCTTATATGTTCGAGCAAAAGAACCATGGAGCTGAATATGGGCGTTGACGGGGAATTCACCTAGTAGGGCTCTGGCTATCCTACCTAGCCGAACTGCTCCGGCTGTATGGGAACTAGAAGGACCTACCATGATGGGCCCGATGATATCGAAAATGTTGGTCACAAGTTAGCCCCCTTTTGCTCGTATCAGCTTAGATTTGGTGTTGTGTTCTACTACCAGCCAGGATAGAACTACTGCATGGGACATGATTTTCCCTTCTACATAGTCTGCCTCATACACATTTGTCCTTATCAATCCATGAGCGATTTGCCCCATCGCCAAAAGGTGTTTGGAGAGAAACTTACGAATAACACATTATAAGGCAAATGCCAAAAAGTAGATTACGGCCTGTAGAGCGTAAGCTACGCCTATGATGGCTTGGCATTGGTAATAGATGGGGCACTGGGATTTATTATCGTTATAGCAGTGGTGAGTAATATTGAAAAATCCGGGCCAAGTAATGTGTTAGAGGCCGGGTACAGGGGGAGTGCTGGTGGAGCCGGTCGTTATAGATGATCTAAAGGTTGACATCCATAGAGGGGGCCTATTACGAACCCTGAGAGCTGAGGATACTGACGATGGTCGACAGATCTTGGCTCTTCTTGATTCAGCCCTGGGAGTAAGTAGCCCTAAGGCTATATATAAAGAGGCCTTTATTGATGCCCGGGGTGATGATTATGTGGTAGTTGAAGGGATTGAGTTCAAAAGCCGAATTCTGCGAATAAACCTAGACGGAGCCCATAGGGTGTTTCCTTATGTAGTTACCGCCGGGCGTGAGCTGGATGTATGGTCCTTTGCTGTTACGGGGATGCTAGAACAATATTGGGCTGATAAGATCAAAGAGGCGGTTTTACATTCGGCTTTCCGAGACTTCACCTCCCGGTTGATCGCTACCTATAGTTTGGGCACAACGGCGGTGATGAATCCTGGCTCGCTAGATGATTGGCCTATCAGTGAGCAAAAGAAGCTTTTTCAACTGCTGGGGGACCCGACTGCGGCTATCGGTGTGGAACTAACTGATAGCTACTTGATGATACCGACCAAATCAGTTTCCGGGATACGGTTTGCCACACAGACCACATACGAAAACTGTCAGCTATGTCCCCGGGAGAATTGTCCTGGACGCAGAGCCCCCTATGATCCCTTGCTTTACGAAAACCGATATAAGGCTATCAGCAGCTAGCTGGACTCTATCGAAAGGGGGCAAGCGTAGTCCACAGGGTGTTGCCCGTAGTGGTTATTACGCGTGGTTTATATGATGAGCTTCTCCATAAAACCCAGTGATATGAGGATCATGTTGGTTGATGGTTACCTAGATGAACCATCATGTTTGGGAGTCCCTCCCTATGTTTCGCCCCATATCCGTTATGCTTACGGAGCCCTTGTGGATCTTGGTATAGCACCAGCCAATATTACATACGTAACCATTGATGCGATACGCCAGGAGCGGCACGAGTACATAGAAATGGGTTGTAGCGTCGATGCAGTTGTGGTTATCGCCGGCGCTACCGTGCCGGGACGCTATCTGGGAGGGCGTCCAATCTCGAGTAGAGAGATCAGTGAATTGGCGGTGGCTGTGGGGCCAGTACCTCTCATCTTAGGCGGACCGATTGTGCTTTTCCAGGGACCGATACCCGGTGTGAGTCTCACTTGTGGGGAAATAGCCGCAACTTCTCTACAGTCCATACTCGGTGGAAGACCGGAGCCTGATGGGAGCACCTCTGAGTCGTGGACAGAGAGAATTGCCCGCTTTGCTGTTCTGGGGGCGGAGCTAACAACCCGTCACCCATCATTTCCCTACGTGGTGTGCGAGCTAGAGACATTTCGCGGTTGCCCCCGTCACCAGAACTGTGCCTTCTGTAGCGAAGGCAAGAAACAGGTCCGTTATCAAAGGCCCGTCGCTGATATTCTGGCGGAAGTGGAGGCTTTAGCCAACCAGGGCAACCGCTACTATCGCCTTGGCTGCCAGTCTGATCTCTTCCTCTACGGGGCAAAGCCGAGAGATGGGCAGCTCTATCCAGACCCTTCAATGATCCGCGATCTTTATCAAGGTATTAGGCAAGCAGCACCGCAACTAGAGGTGCTGCATATGGACAATGTCAATCCTGCCAGCATTATGAGAGATCCAGAAGCTGCAGTGGAAATCATGACTGCTATCTGTCAGCACAATACTCCCGGTGATGTGGCCGCGTTTGGCCTGGAGTCAGCGGATCCGGCGGTTTTGGCTGCCAATCGGGTTGAGACTTCCCCGGAAGAGACTTTGGCGGCCATCAGGCTGATGAATGAGATTGGTGGCAGGCGGGAAGAGGGTATTCCTCGGCTACTACCTGGTCTTAACCTTTTGCACGGACTTATAGGCGAGACTCCTCAAACGCTAGAGCTGAACTACCGGTATTTGGCCACATTGCTTGAGCAGGGACTTTTGGTTCGACGGATTAACATCCGCCAGGTGCTTACCTGGGGAGACTATAAGGCCGCTAAGATCTCCCCTCGCCATTTTCAGAGTTACAAGGAAAAGATCAATGTGGAGATCAACAAGCCCATGCTGCAGAGAGTATTTCCCATCGGGACCATCTTGCGAGGTGTGCATATAGAGGAAACTAAGGGCCAGGTTAGTTTTGGGCGCCAACTGGGCAGCTATCCGATCCTTGTCGGTATTCCGGGTGAGCTGTCCCTAGGTGAGATCCTTACTGTGCGTGTAATAGATCACGGCTATCGCTCAATCACAGCGCTACCTTTCCCCTTCTTCATTAACCGGGCTAGCGTGGCTCAGCTGGCGGCTATTCCAGGGATGGGTCGGAAGCGTGCCACGAAGCTCTTCTTAGCCCAGCCTATTCAAGATGCCTGCCAATTGGATGAGCTTCTGGAAGGGCAAGTTGACCTATCTGCTCTTCTCCCTTGGTTAGACTTCTCTTCGTGAGCGTTTTCCTCAAGACCCTGGGCTTTATCCCTTAAGTGTTTAATCGAGCTGAAATTGTGAAACACTAGTAGTCGGCATATGCTGGGAAGCGTCATGCTCCCAGAATCTTGATCACCGGCTGCCTAGTGTTTTCTTATACTGGCGTGTTAACTATGGGGGTATATGACACTTTGATGCTGGAGAATATCTTTATCATTGTGGTTTTGATCATGGTGGCGGGAGCAGGTGTGGTGCGGATACGTCGGCTAAATACCAGACCGTTGCCTTCAGAGCCTATAGCCGATGCCCTCTTAGGTATTAGTGATTTGGAGCAGCACGCCCGGGAACTGGCAACCCGTCAACGTGTTTCCGGTCAGATTTTTAGCAAGGGACGGCTGTTGCCAGATCCCCGCGGGGCAAGCCGGGTCCTGAAAAATGCGTATACTGAGATGTCTGAAGCAGTACGGGCTGGCTATAGCCCTTCTCCGGCTGGTGAGTGGCTTATGGACAACTTCTACGTTATCAATGGAAGTATCCAAGACATCCAAGGAAGTATGCCTGCTGGCTACTACCGGGAATTGCCGAAACTGACCAATGGTCGCCTGCAGGGCTATCCCCGGGTCTATGCCCTTGCTTTGGATTTGATCTCCCACACAGATGGCCACATTGATACAGATACCTTGGAGAGGTTTTTTGCTGCTTATCAATCCATTGCACCCCTGTCCATGGGTGAAGTTTGGGCCATACCTACGTTTATTCGCATCGGGCTTACGGAAAACCTAAAATATCTCTCTTTGCAGGTCATTCATACCCAAAGACAAAGGCAGAAGGCCAGCAAGTGGCTAGATAGTCTCTTACAAAGAGCTAGGAGCCGGGCTGTAAACCTGGAAGATCTCATACAAGTACGTACCCGATGGCTGCGTCGAGTCAATGCCACGTTTGCAACAGAACTTCTGTACCGGTTGCGCAATGAAGGTGCTGACGCTGCTCCCCTAAGTGATTGGCTAGATAGGCGGCTAGCAGCTATCGGGACGACAGCCGATGAGATAGTACATTTGGAGCACCAAAGGCAGTCAGCCAGGGAGATATCGGTGAGAAATGCCATAAACAGTCTAAGAGGCTTGGCTGCCATTGATTGGAGCGAGTCTTTTGAGCGCTTGAGCTATGTCGAACGGATCCTGCAAACAGACCCCGATGGAACCTATGCCGCCATGGACACAGCCAGCCGCGATGTGTATCGGCACAGAATCGAGAAGATCGCCAGGTCTATGGATATCTCGGAGCTGCAGGTGGTGAGGCAGGCGATTCAGTGCGCTAGAGACGTGCCCACAGATTCAGTAGAGTTCTGGAAGCGACACGTAGGATATTATCTTTTGGAGGGGGGGCGGGAGGAGCTCTTGGCTCGGCTGGGAAAACCTATGGGCCTGTGGTACCTCTTAATCAAAGGGCTCAAAGAGCGGCGCTTTGGTCTTTATTTGGCTGCTATTGGTCTGTTCACCTTAATTATTGTTGTCGGTTTTTATGTTGGCATTGGATATCGAGGGTCTTTTAGCAGCTTTCTTTGGTTGGTAATTCTCACTCTTTTGGCCAGTGAGATAGCGGTACGTGTAGTGAACGGCTTTATCACCATGTTGATTCCACCCCGAATCTTGCCCAAACTGGAGCTCCGTCATGGTATTCCTGAAGAACACACTACTATGGTTGTGATTCCAGCCCTATTGCCCAATCAGCAAAGGACTCTACAGCTAATTGACGCGCTGGAAGTCTACTACCTAGCGAATCAGGAAAGCAATCTATGTTTTGCACTGCTGGCAGATTTTGCAGATGCGCCCGACCAGATTCTGCCCAGTGATGGGGAGATTCTCGATGTAGCCCAACGCCGAATTCAGGAGCTTAACGAGCAATATACAGAAGACCACCCAGTATTTTATTTCTTTCACCGGGAGCGTCTATGGAACAATAGTGAAAACTGCCACATGGGCTGGGAACGGAAACGAGGTAAACTTGAGGAATTCAACCGGTTATTAAGAGGAGCTAAGGATACTACCTATGTAGTTGATGAGCTGCCTCAATGTCTGACAAAAGTGCGGTACGTTATCACACTGGACGCCGATACAGGTCTACCTCGAGATGCTGCCCGACGATTGATCGGAGTATTGATTCATCCTCTTAACAGACCAGTTGTAGCCAAGTCCCGTGGGCGAGTTATCAGGGGCTATGGATTACTACAGCCAAGAATTAATATAGTAGCCACCTCAGCAGCCCGCAGTCTCTTCACCCGAGTCTTCGCCGGCGATGGCGGCGTGGATCCTTACACCACTGCCGTATCCGATGTATATCAGGACCTCTTTGGCGAGGGCATATATACCGGGAAGGGCATATACGATGTGGATGTGTTCAATGCTGTTTTAGGACAGCGACTTCCCGAAAACGCCATACTAAGCCACGACCTTTTGGAGGGCTCTTACATCCGAGCGGGGCTTGCTACTGATATTGAATTAGTCGATGGATATCCAGCCAGATACGATGCTTACGCGCTGCGTCTGCATCGGTGGGTAAGGGGGGATTGGCAGCTTGTGCCTTGGCTTTTCCCCAAAGTACCCTTCGCCCAGGGGAAGGAGCCTAATCCCTTATCGGCATTATCCCGCTGGAAAATAGCAGATAACCTTCGTAGAAGCCTGATTGCACCGGCCCTGCTATTTGTCATAATCGGAGGTCTAGCCATATTTTTTGGCTCCCCCGGCCCATATCTAGGACTAGCCTTACTTGTCATCTTACTCCCATGGCTTACCTTGATAGTATCGGGTACGTTGGGTTCACCTCAGGGGAAGAGGTTTTTGGGGCACGTATTCACCATGGTCTCTAACTCCCGAAAGCAAGCTTGGCAGGTAGTCTTGTCTTTGGCCTTTCTCCCTTATCAGAGCTACCTCATGATAGATGCTGCGATGCGCACTCTTATCCGTGTATTTTACACTCGCTCTCGCCTACTCGAGTGGGTGACGGCCGCAGATGTGGAGGAACGTTTGCCCCAGGGGTGGCGGGCCTACTGGATAAGAATGTGGCCGGGCCAGATCGTGGCTTTGGTGAGCCTAGGTCTAGTTGGGTACCTAAGGCCTGCCAACCTGTATTGGGCTAGCCCGATTCTTCTACTGTGGTTAGCGTCCCCCTGGATTGCCTATCAGGTGAGTCGGCCAATAGGGGATACAGTCATTGAGCTGGCAGAGGGCGACAGGCAGCAGCTTCGAATCTACGCTCGACGGATTTGGCGCTACTTTGAGGATTTGGTCGGGGTAAAAGATAACTGGTTACCACCGGATCACTATCAGGAATCACCAAGACTTTCCGTGGCACATCGTACTTCTCCTACCAATATCGGGCTTTATTTACTATCTATTCTGGGAGCATGGGATCTAGGATACATTGGTATGGGAGCCGTCATAAAACGCGTTGAAGATACACTCAGCACCATCAAAAAACTGGAGACATGGCATGGTCATCTCCATAACTGGTATGACACGAAGAGTCTGAGGCCTTTGCGGCCCTTCTATATTTCTACTGTTGACAGCGGCAATTTCGTAGGCTACCTTATGGCTTTAAGACAAGGACTTCTCGACATGCTCACGGAGCCGCTCATGGATCTTGGCCGCTGGCAGGCGGGACTAGCCGATACACTGGCCCTGATGAGCCTGGAAGTGAGAGGTAATAACAATCGACCGCAGCCTGGGGAAGTGACGGTGGAGTTTAGTGCCGAATCTGAGCTGGATCATCGATCCGGTAGTAGGCAATCACCGTTAGTAATCCGGGGACTAGCCGCTCTAGGAAATCTGGAGGAAAAACTGAACCATATCATCATGGTTGAAAAATCGCAAAAAGAGACTTCTCGTTCTCGGCAATCCTGGGCATTGCGTCTATCGGAGATGATCACCTCCTATCAGCAGGAGATCGAGACCGTGTATCCGTGGACGCCTTTGTTTAAGGATGTTCCATCGATACTGAATAATGGTTCCTTGCCAGTGGAGGCGAAGAATCTTTGGCATTCAGTTCTGACAACTCTAAACGGCAGCGTATCCCTTTTAGATCTACCAGATGTATACAGTGGCATGGACCATGATATTCGTCGATTAGTGGCCTTCATAGCACCGTCCCAGGAAGTGGTCGAAGATGTCGCCATCGCTTTGGTTTGGCTAGAGGATCTGACTGCGGCCATTGCGCAATCTAAAGAGACGGCTAAGAGTTGGGTTCAGGAGTTCTATGGTTTGGCAGATAGACTTCAAGGCCTAATTGCAGCTACTGAGTTCCGTCACCTATACGATGAGAAGCGCCACATGTTTTCCATTGGTTATAGCCTGGAGGAGGAGCGACTGACTCACTCCTACTACGATTTGCTGGCTTCGGAAGCCCGGCAAGCTAGTTTTGTAGCCATTGCCAAGGGAGATATACCCCAAAAGCACTGGTTTAAGCTGGGCAGAACCATGATCCATGCCGGGGATAGCCGCACCCTGATCTCTTGGAGCGGCACCATGTTTGAATACCTAATGCCTTTGCTTATCATGGAGACTTATCCAGGCACTCTTTTGGCGGAAGCCTTAGCTGCGGCGGTACGTGAGCAGATCAACTATGGACGTCATCAGAGAGTACCTTGGGGGATATCGGAATGTGGTTTTAGCGCGCTCAATGTCCAGTTGAACTACCAGTATCAGGCCTTTGGTGTTCCCACTCTTGGTCTCAAGCGGGGTCTCGTCAGGGATCTGGTCATTGCTCCCTACGCAACCTTCTTGGCATTGATGGTTAGCCCCGTCGAATCATATCAAAATCTCCAGGCCCTGGCAGAAAAAGGTCTTGTGGGGACATATGGAATGTACGAAGCAATAGATTTTACTCCCGATAGGGTGCCCAGAAATATCGACGGCAGCATTGTCAAGATGTATATGGCTCACCACCTGGGCATGAGTTTTTTGGCAATAAACAACTACTTGTTCCATGGTGTTATGCGCCGTCGCTTCCACAACGATCCCTATGTGCAAGCAACTGATTTGCTTCTGCAAGAAAGGCTGCCTCGGTATGTTGTGCCAATGACCCCACAAGCAGATACCGCCCCAGTGGAGGAGCCCGCCCGGCAGGGAGGCCCCTTGATTACCCGTCGATTCGCCATGTGTGATCTGGACGAACGGGACGTGTTTTTAGCATCCAATGGAGCTTATTCGATCATGGTGACAACCACAGGCTCAGGGTACAGTCAATGGGAAGATATATCCATTACCAGATGGAGACGGGACATTAC
>JAAYRF010000271.1 GCA_012518905.1 Bacillota bacterium
GTGTTTACTACCCCTATCTTCATTGGTTTGGCGAACTATATAGAGCTGTTTGGTTCGCCGTTGTTCCGGAAGGCTATGGCCAACACGTTCATATACGCTGTAGCAACGGTTACGTTGCAGACCGTATTCGCCTTGCTTGTTGCCAACTTGCTTAACCAGAAGATATTCGGGAGAGCGTTTTTTCGAGCAGCTTTTTACGTACCGGCAGTGACACCGTCGGTGGTGGTTTCCCTGATATTCACGTGGATGTTTTTCCGGGATGGAATATTCAACTATGCTCTGAACCTGTTGGGGATTCACAGCCATATTGATTGGCTAAATAACGTGCGAGCGGCACTTCCGGCGGTAATTATTGTTGGGGTGTGGTCCAATGTGGGTCGGTATATGCTGATGTTCCTAGCAGGATTACAGGATATTCCGAGATCTGTCTACGAAGCTGCGGAAATTGATGGAGCCAGTGGGTTCGATGCATTCCGCTACATGACTGTTCCTTTGCTTAGACCGATAGTAACCCTTGTGGCGATTTTGGGAGCCATTGGCGCTTTTCAGGTGTTCACCGAAATATACATCATGACTGGTGGGGGACCAATGGACGCCACCACGACGGTTTCTTATCTGATCTATATAAATGCTTTCAACTATTTTCGCATGGGCTATGCTTCAGCCATCGCATGGGTCTTGGCATTTATCATCTTTGCTTTTAGTACAGCCCAGAGGAAATTGCTGGATGTAGAGATCTACTATTAGAATGGAGATTGCTACATGTGGAAGAGATACCTGCATCAGGTGTTCTTATATGTCTTGGTATTGGCTATCACGGTGGTTACTTTTGGCCCTTTCTTGTTCACTTTATCAACATCTTTTAAGCCACCGGCCGACGCCTTTGAGTGGCCGCCTAGGTTGATCCCGCGGCGGGTGACTCTAGAGAATTACGAGGCAGTATTTCGTATCACGCCGTATTTTTCCCAATGGGTAGTTAACAGCATCCTCATTGCCGCGGCGGTGGTGGTAGGAAGACTGTTTGCCTGTTCTCTTGCGGGCTATGCCTTTGCCCGGCTTGATTTCCCAGGCAAAGAGTTGCTGTTTGGACTGATGCTTGGCTCGATGATGATACCGGGGCAGGTGCTCATGGTGCCTCACTACCTAATCATGAGTAAGCTGCGATGGCTAGATACGTACTATGCGTTAATCGTGCCAGGCATAGCTTCAGCTTTTGGAATTTTTCTCATGACCCAGTTCTTGAAGAGCATTCCAAGGGACCTAGAAGAAGCTGCTTTACTCGACGGATGCTCTCTCTTTCGCATATACTGGCAAGTAATCCTGCCTTTGGCCAAACCGGCTTTGGCGACTCTAGCCATATTCGCGTTCACTTCTTCTTGGCATGATTTTATGAGCCCTTTGATTTACCTCAACTCCGTGGAGAAGTTTACTCTGACCTTAGGATTGAATTTCTTCCGGGGCCAATATGTAGATTGGTGGACCTATATACTGGCCGGCGCCATGTTCGCCAATATCTTTCCCTTAGCCATATTCCTTGTTTTTCAGAGGCACTTTGTGGAAGGAGTACGGTTGACTGGTATTAAGTAAGTATATAACTTGAAGCTCGACGGGAGGAAAGACATGTTTCGTTTTCTAGGGACCTCAGCGGGGGAGCAGTACCCAGGAATATGGTGTAATTGCTCCAATTGTGCGGAAAGCCGCTGCTTGGGAGGCAGGAACATCCGCCGGAACTCAGCAGCACACATAGCTCCGAATATATTGATCGATTTCCCTCCAAGCATACCAGACCAAGCCCGGGACTGGGGGGTGAGCTTAGCTGACATAGAGTATCTCTTAGTTACCCACGCCCATGAAGACCATTTCTGCCCTTGGTACCTACGATGGCGCTATTTTCCCAAGGACAGAGTCTTACCCCCCAAGGGGGATGAGATGGGCCCTTTGTTCTCTAGGCCAAAACTCTTACATCTCTATGGCAATGAGGTAGTGCTGCGGGATGCCCGGCGTTGGGTGGGAGATGATCCAAGAGCTCACTTGTTGGAGCTGCATCGTGCTTTACCAGGTCAGAGGGTCGATCTGGATACGTTTTCATTCGTACCTGTTCTAGCCAACCATGATCCAAGTCAAGAATGCCTCAATTACATCATCATGGTTGGAGGAAAGACGATTTTATACGCCACTGATACAGCTTGGTTTCTGCCCGAGACTATGGAGATAATCCATGATTTCCGCTATGATTTGGTGGTAATGGATGGTACCTTCGGATTCAATAACAGTTACGACGCTACTGCTCCCGGTCACAGTAACTTCCATATCAATGAAGAGGCTTTGCGGTTGTTTCAGGCCCATAGCCTACTGAAGGATGGGGGACAATTTGTCATAACCCATACCGGCCCTCATCATGCACCACCATACGACATCTGTGCTCCTTTACTAAAAAAGAAGGGTCTCGTTTTAGCCTATGACGGCATGCAGATTGAATTGCAGGGTAGATGATAAGAAAGAAGCCTCTGATCGGTAGGATCAAAGGCTTCTTTCATGCTCTTTCAAAGGGTGTTTTAGTAGTCCATGTCATCCATGGGGTATGCTGGTGCTTTTTCTTTCTTAGGGATGTCGGATACCAAGGCTTCCGTGGTTAGCAGCATGCCGCCTATACTTGCGGCGTTCTGCAAGGCATTGATAGTGACCTTAGCCGGGTCGACAATACCAGCCTTCACAAGATCAACGTATTTCTCGGTCAGCGCATCAAAGCCGATACCTGGTTCTGCTGCTTTGACTCGTTCGACTACCACAGCACCTTCTAGGCCTGCGTTGTTGGCTATCTGGCGCAAGGGCTCAGTTAGTGCCCTACGCAGGATATCGACACCTACTGCTTCGTCGCCGGACACCTGGAGCTTGTCGAGGGCTGGCAGGATGTCGATAAGGACTGTGCCTCCACCAGCTACTATTCCTTCCTCTACGGCTGCTCGGGTAGCGTTGACAGCATCTTCGATTCGATTCTTCTTCTCCTTGAGCTCCGTCTCAGTGGAAGCACCTACCTCGATGACGGCTACCCCGCCAGCGAGCTTCGCCAGTCGCTCTTGGAGTTTCTCGCGGTCATAATCGGAGTCTGTTTCCTCGATCTCCCGCTTGATCTGATCTATCCGTCCATTAACAGCCTGGAGGTCACCCTTGCCTTCGATGATGGTTGTCTTCTCCTTGGCGATCTGAACCAAACGGGCCTGACCTAGCATGGAAAGATCAACATTCTCCAGCTTTTGGCCTAAGTCTTCGGATACTACAGTGCCGCCTGTTAAAACGGCTATATCCTCTAACATGGCCTTGCGGCGATCGCCAAACCCAGGGGCTTTGACTGCACAGACATTAAGGATACCCCGGAGCTTGTTGACGACCAAGGTAGCCAGCGCTTCTCCTTCTATATCTTCGGCAATGATAAGCAGGGGTTTTTGGGTTTGAACGACTTTTTCTAGTATCGGTAAAAGTTCATGAACGCTGCTGATCTTTTTCTCATGGATAAGAATGTAGGGCTCTTCAAGTCTAGCCTCTAAGGTTTCAGCATTGGTCATGAAGTAATGAGAAATGTAACCTCGATCAAACTCCATTCCCTCCACAACCTCGACCTTAGTGCCTGTTCCCTGACTTTCTTCGACGGTGATAACCCCGTCTTTGCCTACCTTGTCCATGGCTTCGCTAATCAGTTCACCGATAGATGGATCATTACCGGCGATAGCGCCGACATGGGTGATGTCCTGTTTGTCTTCTATAGGGATTGCTATTCGTCTGATCTCGTTTACGGCAGCTTTGACAGCTTCGTCGATGCCTCTTTTGAGGGCGATGGGATTAGCTCCTGCTGCCACATTCTTCAAGCCCTCGAGAACGATAGCTTGAGCGAGTACTGTTGCGGTAGTAGTACCATCACCGGCTACATCGTTTGTTTTTGCCGCAACCTCTCGGCAAAGCTGGGCTCCCATGTTTTCGTATGGGTCGGATAGTTCAATTTCCTTGGCAACTGTCACTCCGTCTTTCGTAATCACTGGTGCGCCGTATTTTCGCTCTAGAACCACGTTGCGACCCCTAGGTCCTAAAGTCACCTTCACTGCATTGGCTACTGTGCTAACTCCTCTTTCGAGAGCTCTTCTAGCATCAAGATCAAAGGTAAGTTGCTTTGCCATCACAAAACCTCCTTACACTTCAACGAGCAAATTAGCGAGAACATGATAATCACAACACAGCGAGAATGTCGGATTCCCGTAGAATGAGGTATTCTTCACCCTCTACCTTGATCTCTGTACCACCGTACCTAGCGTACACTACGCGATCCCCTACTTTGACTTCCATAGGGGCGCGCTGGCCGTTATCAAGCAGCTTCCCGGGTCCTATTGCTACTACTTCACCTTCTTGCGGTTTTTCCTTGGCTGTGTCGGGCAGGACAATACCGCCTTTGGTTTTCTCTTCTTGTTGAATGGCTTTGACCACAACCCTATCTGCCAGTGGCTTGAGCATCCAACATACCTCCCATTATGTGTTTTGGTCCCCCGTGTCAGGGTATTAGCACTCGGCAACGTTGAGTGCTACTAACTTCTAATATATCCAAATGCCGGCTCTTGTCAAGGGGTAATCTGCGAAAGCTATCACTAGTGGTTTAAGGGCAGTTCTCTTTGGCTTGTCCCTCTATACTCGTAAGAATCTGAGGTGAGAGGATGGTCCCCAAGAGCTCCCAAACCTCTTGATATTGGCGTTTGCCTTGTACCAATTCGAAATACCAAGTCAAGATTTCTCGGTTGGTGCGAAACAGCCGATAAAACAGCTTGGGCATGGCATAGAAGACGGAGGCCAACTGCCTGGCAATTTTAAGATTAGCGTTGATCTCAGCTTCTATAGCATTTTGGTAGTCATCCATGGAAAAGTCGCCGGTTTCAAGGGCGTTTAGGATGCTATCGGCTGCCAGTATTCCGCTGTGGACGGCGTGGGCAATGCCTTCCCCCGAAAGGGGATCTCCAAGGCCAGCTGCATCACCGGCCAAGATGAGTCCCGGTCGGCGGAATTGGCGCTTGCCGCCCCCCAAAGGTATGGGATGTGCCCGTAGGTCTTCTTTCCTCCAATTTATGCCTAAGGAACTAGTGAACGCATTAAAGTTGGTGATGAGGTCAGAGCGGCGAGGCACAAAACTGCCTATGCCGAGGGACAGATGCCCAGATTTAGGAAATAGCCAGGCGTACCCATGACGTGGTCTGCCATATGTCACCAATACTGTGCTGCGCCATTCAGCCAGCCTGCTATCGGGTACCTGTGCTTCAATCTCCATGGCGATACCACTGGACTTAGGTACATACAAGGCACTTTGGCGGGCGGTTATGCCTAGTGCGCCGTCAGCTCCCACTATCGTTTTGGCCCTGTAGGTTGAGCGGTTCGTACGAACCGTCATGTCACTATGATCTAGATCCAAGGCTTCTACTTTTTCACCGTCGTGAAGAGTGGCCCCTGCATCGATGGCTGCTTCGGCAAGCAGAAGGTCAAAGCGGGATCGCATAACTAGGTGGGCTATGGGTGATTCCGAGACATACTCAATAGGGTCAGCCTGACGGTTGCCCCAGCAGACCTTCACTTTACGAATTACGTCTTCGGCCACAGTAGCTGGGTTTATAGTTAAGAGATTGGCCGCCCGGCCAGAGACTGCTCCGGCACAGGCTTTGTAGCGCGGCAAATTTTCTTTTTCTACCAGTAGCACTTGGGCACCTGCCTTGGATAGCCTAGTGGCAGTAGTCGTACCCGCAGGACCTGCTCCTACCACTATGCAATCGTACATGTTCCTCACACCTTCCAAGAATTTTGCTGCCATCCTCTACGCGATTAGCATGTGTAATCTGGTATTTTGGGATACTGATAGCAAGGCATTCGTCGTAAAGCCAGATGATACCTCTGATAGCCATTGTACCATAGGATATGTCAATATATTGATTGCTGGACCGTAAGGCGGATCAGTAGAAAAGGTGCAATTTCCTCGAAAGGGAAAGATATGGCAGGAAAAGCTCCAGATGCTGTGGAATAAGAAGCCGTGATTTCATTCATTGGGAGGTAATACGATTGAGTAAGTCGAGGAGTACCATGGAAGATGGATTTCTAGAAAGGACGTTCCACCTCCGAGAGCATGGAACCGATGTGAGGACAGAGGTCGTAGCAGGCATTACTACCTTCATGACCATGGCCTACATAATTTTTGTCAATCCGTCAATAGTCCAAGAGACGGGTATGCCCTTTGCCGCAGTGATGTATGCCACCATTGCTTCTAGTGTCTTGGCTACGGTCTTGATGGCCTTCTTAGCCAACTATCCCTTTGCCTTGGCCCCGGGTATGGGCCTAAACGCTTATTTCACCTATTCGGTCGTGTTGGGAATGGGAATGCCATGGCAAACGGCATTGGGAGCAGTCTTTATCTCCGGCGTAGTATTTACTATCTTGACATTTACCAAAGTTAGGGAAGCTATTATTGACGCAGTACCGGCTACACTGAAAAATGCCATCGGAGCAGGTATTGGTTTATTCATCGCTTTCATTGGCTTTAAGAATGCGCAGTTTGTTGTCCCTGATCCCGCTACCTACCTGGGACTAGGAGTGTTGACCAGCCCGGGTGCCCTGGTAGCGGCTATTGGGCTATTTATCACTGGTGTCTTGCTTGCCCGGGGAGTAAGAGGTGGTATTCTGTGGGGTATATTGATATCCACCGCAATCGGTATTCCCTTTGGAGTAACTCAGATGCCTCAGGGGATTATCCAGTGGCCAAGATTCAGTCTTTGGGCACCGGTCTTGTTCAAACTCGATATCCGAGGTGCGCTGTCTTGGGGGATCCTGGATATTGTCTTCGCTTTCTTGTTTGTAGACATGTTTGATACTGTTGGTACTTTGATTGGCGTGTCGGCGCGGGGAGGTTTCCTAGACAAAGACGGTCGTCTGCCAAGAGCGGAAAAAGCACTCTTGGCTGACTCGCTGGGAACTATTGCCGGTTCATTCTTTGGGACACCAACGGTAACAACATATGTGGAGTCTGCTAGCGGAGTGGCGGCCGGTGGCAAGACTGGTCTGACCGCTTTGGTAACAGCTGCCATGTTTGTACTTTCACTGTTCTTCTTGCCCATAGTCAGTATCGTGCCCGAGGCGGCGACTGCCCCTGCCTTGATAATCGTGGGGGCTATGATGATGGGTGCCATTACGAGCATTGACTGGAATGATCTTTCTGAGGCGATTCCAGCATTGATTACGGCGGTTGGTATGCCCTTTACCTTCAGTATCGCCAATGGCATAGCTTTTGGGTTTATCAGCTACAGTGCCATTAAGCTGTTTTCTGGCAAGGGCAAGGATGTTCATTGGCTGGTATACGTTTTAGCTGTTTTGTTTGCTATTCGCTTTGCCTACCTAGGATAGCAGAGGATTCCACTGCTCCCTCGCTACTATGCGGCTTAGCTTGGTATGATTTTGGCACGGCTGGTCAGAATAGTAGCGAGGAGGTCGGATCATGAAAGCAACGGGTATCGTGCGTAGAATAGATGAGCTTGGGCGGGTCGTGGTGCCCAAGGAGCTTCGTAAGCAGTTGCGCATTGACGAAGGCGACGCCATAGAGATTTTTACAGAGTCCGATGGCGGGATAGTCTTAAAGAAATTTTCGGCCTTACTGGGATTGCGTTCTGAAGCCCAAGGCTATGTAGAAGCCCTGGAGCAATCGACTAATACCCATGCAATTATTGCTGATAAGGATCAGGTAATTGCCAGTAGTGAAGCCATTAAGAGCATGGAAGAGCGCCAAGTGAGCAATGCACTGAAAAAGGTGGCCAATGAACGCAAGAGCATCGTTGTAAATGAGGAGCAGCTGCAGAGGGAGCCGTATTTGGAGTGGCCCAGGGGCTATGATGTGCGGTCGCTCATTATAGCCCCGATTATCAGTCCAACGGGAGACCTCTTAGGTACGGTGCTCCTATCATCTACCGATCGAGAGTTGAAGGACTTCGAGCTGAAAGTTGCAGAGACCGCTGCTAGTTTCCTCAGTAAACAAGTTGGTATCGACTGAAGGACAAGGCCGATAAGGGCAAAGGTACCCGCCTCTAGAGGCGGGTTTTTTGTTGCCTGAAAGACCTCGTGATATGTGATGTAGGATGTGATATGGTATGTGATATAGTATAGATACCAAAGAACCCACCGGGGAGAGTGAAGATTGTGGCCAAGGGTACTGTCTTGATTGCCGATGATGATCCTAATGTGCTAGAGCTTTTGTCTCTCTACTTGACTAAGGAAGGTTACCAGGTCATGACTGCCTCCGATGGTGCAGAAGCTCTCACCCTTACTCAAGAGACAGATCCTGATCTGCTTATCCTTGATGTTATGATGCCTAGGGTGGATGGTTGGGAAGTCTGCCGTACAGTTAGAGAGGAGAGCTTTGTCCCGATCATCATGCTTACTGCTAAGGGCGAGGACTACGATAGGATCTTGGGGCTGGAGTTAGGTGCCGACGATTACGTTGTGAAACCATTTAACCCCGTTGAAGTAGTAGCCCGTGTAAAGGCGATTCTTCGCCGGATTCAGCAGGGTGAAGATAAAGGCAAAATTCTGGAATTTGAAGGGCTGACCATTGATATACCCCGCCACGAAGTCTTGGTTGAAGGAGTTGTCACACCCCTGACGCCTAAAGAGTTTGATCTTCTCGTTTTCTTGGCAGAGAAGCCAGGCTGGACCTACACCCGGGAGCAGATCCTATCGCAGGTATGGGGATACGATTTTGTTGGAGACGGTAGGACAGTAGATGCCCACATCAAACGCTTAAGACAAAAACTAGCCGTAAGGGAGAACAAGGGCTGGAACATTACTACGGTGTGGGGAGTGGGATATAAGTTTGAGCAGCAACGGGAGGCCAGAGGCGGTGTCAAGAAGGCATAGCATTAAGACGAAGCTAGTTATCTCTTACGTGGCTGTGACGTTGCTCAGCTTGGTAGTGTTGGGAGTTTTGTTTTCCCGCTTGCTTTCTGACTATCTATTTACTCAGCAAGAGCAGGTTCTGATTACCAAGGGACACGCGGTGGCCAGAATCCTCAAGGATGTAGCTCAAGGGCGACCACTGAACTATCAGGCTAGGAGTATTCTAGAGAACATGGGGGATTTTCTAGAAGCCCAAGTCTGGCTTGTGGACCGCTCAGGCATAATCATCGCTACTTCCGAAGGCTCAGCGGAGTGGGAAGGAAGCCGCTTGGATGCAGAAGAGTTCAACGAGGTCATGAAGGGTGTGGTCATGACCCGTAGGGGCCGTATGGGTCGTTTTAACACTCCCATGATCACGGTTGGGGTTCCTGTCACTTTGGGAAACCAAGTCCTAGGGGCACTGTTCATGAATAGCCCAGTATCCGAAGTAGAGGAAACACTATCCCATGTACGCAAGCTGGTCTTGGCCGCCGCCGCCTTCGCCTTGTTTGTGTCTAGCATGGTAGGTATCTTGTTGTCTCGGGGTATCACCAGACCGCTAACAGCCATGACTAAATTGACCAGGGAGATGACTTTGGGGGTTTTCGACCGTCGGGTCCCTATCGAGACCGAGGATGAAGTCGGTGAGTTGGGACAAGCGATCAACATGTTAGCTAAAGACCTTGAGCAAAGCTTAGGGGACTTACAGGAAGAGAGGGACAAATTCCGCAGTATTGTAGCCGGTATCGGCGAAGGAGTGATCGCCGCGGACAATTCCCATAATCTTCTATGGATCAATCCCCAAGCTGTTCAATTGCTTCGGGTGGGGCATATACCCATAGACAAACTCACGATGGATGACTTACCCATACCCCTTTTGGATTTGTTGCATCGGGTTGGCGAAAGAGGTAGTGTGGAAATACTCGATGTATCTCCACATCCATCTGTTGTTCTCAGGGCATACGGTAACCCCATACGCCGTGGCCATGAGTTGGTAGGAAGCGTGATTTTGCTTCAGGATGTCAGTGAAGCCAGGCGTCTGGACAATATGCGACGGGATTTTGTGGCCAATATCACCCATGAGCTCAGAACACCCTTGACATCCATAAGGGGATTTGTTGAACCCCTGATAGACGGGACCGTCAACGACGAGGGGACACGCGTCCGCTATCTGGGAATAGTCCGGGAAGAAGCTTTACGACTAGATCGCCTCATCGATGATCTCTTGGATCTGGCTAAGCTAGAATCAGGCAGCCTGACCATCACCTTTGAACTAATTAACTTGGGGGATGTCGCCCGCTGGGTTACGAATACCTTTGAGCCCCAGGCTCAAAGCAAAGGCGTCAAGATTGTCTATCAGGAAGCGGAGGATGTAGGGGAGAGTCTGTGTGTTATGGGTGATGGTGATCGATTGCAGCAAGTGCTCACCAACTATATTGACAATGCTCTGCGACACACTGACCTAGGAGGCACTGTGACCTTGTCAGTGGATAGTACTGAGACCCGGGTGATTGCCAAAGTGTCAGATACAGGCCCGGGAATTGAGCCAGAACAGCTACCCTATGTTTGGGAACGTTTCTACAAAGCCGATAAATCCAGGGGAAAGGGCCAGCAAGGAACCGGTTTAGGGCTGGCCATTGCCAGGGCCATAGTTGAAGGGCATGGGGGCGAAGTCTTCGCAACCAGTAGGGTCCAAGAAGGAGCAACCTTTGGTTTTGCTCTTCCTAGGGCTCGAATTGAATAGGGCAGGAACCTCCTTTTTCCCGCCCTTGCAGCCATTTGGAGATCTGTTACCCCGTACGGGCCTCTAGCTTATTCTTCGGCAAGGGATTCCTCTGCCACTTGAATGAGCCTGCGTACCATGTGACCACCAACTAAGCCCGCTTCCCGGGTAGTCATCTCACCCCAGCCTTGGGATCTGATTTTCTCCAAAAGGCCCAGTTCGTTGGCGATCTCGTACTTGAACCTGTCCATTACTGGCTCTGCCTGGGGCACTAGAGTCTTTCGGGAGCGATCCGCCATCTATCTCCTCCTCACATATCCCAAAGGGTTGGGATATGTAGGAAGTGCCCCTACGAGATCTCATTCTATTGTGTCACGAAACGAGGAGGTTTATACCGAAATCGCCTTGAGACTACCTGTGGTATCGCTGTCTTGACTGGAGAGTATTCTCGCCCTTGCGGATCATCTCCCTGACCATTAGCCCGATTTCTTTAGTAGTGGCGCTTTCCCAACCGCTCTGGCGTACCTTGTCAGCAAAGCCTACTTCCTCTGCTGCTTCCATTTTCAGTTTTTCCGAGGCCAGCTTGCCCTTTCTAGCCACCGCGGTCACCTCCACTGTTAGTGTCGTCCAGGGTAAGCACCGCTATACTGGTAGTTGCGGGAAGCGAGAAGTCGCCTAGCTTACCGGAGCACCTAGATACGCTAGGGCCGTATCTAGCGATTGCCCTGCTACTAGTTGAGGTGCGAAGAGATCCTCGGTAGTTTCTAGACGGCTCAAGATGTTGCCTAGGTGAAACTGGTGGGGATAGACAGTCTTTAGCTCCTCCCAGGTAACAGGCGTCGAAATGGGGGCGTGGGGCAGTGGCCTTGGGCTGTAAGGTGCTGCTATAGTTTTGCCCAAAAGGTTCTGGAGATGGTCAACATATACATGACCAATGCGATTCTTGACTAGCCTTTCTGTGGTAACTCTTGCAGGATAGACGGATTCTAGGATCTTGCCAATATTCCCCACAAAACTACTGGTTACATCATAGGTGTATTTTGGTTGGATGGGAACATAGATATGAATCCCGGTTGCTCCGGAAAGCTTTGGGTAAGATGTTAATCCCAGCTCATCGAGGGCTTTTCTTACCAGAAAAGCGATTTCCCTAACATCATCGAAGTCACAACCTTCTGCGGGATCCAGATCGAAGATGACCCAATCAGGGTATTGGGGGCGGGTATAGAGGGATAGCCACGGATGGAGCTCTATGCAAGCCTGATTGGCTAACCATACCAAAGTGGCCCGATTTTGTACCAGTATGTAGTTGATGGTTTTTTCGCCTTTGCTATCGGTTACGGGCGTTGTCTCCACGAAATCTGGAGCGTGTTGAGGGCAATTTTTCTGATAGAAGGAGTCGCCCTGTATACCCTGGGGAAATCTGGTCACTGTAAGTGGGCGATCCCGTAGATGGGTCAGCAGATAAGGTGCAGCCAAGCTGTAATACTGGATCAAATTGCCCTTGGTAAAGTCTACTTCTGGCCAGAGAATCCTGTCCCAATTACTGATAGTAACTTCGAAACCATCCACTAAAACTGTTTGTTGTTGCTCCATAGCAATTGCTCCTTAGGTTTGACTGGTATGGGGAAAAAAGCAATCCTGAGGCTCTATGTCAAGGCGGATGCAGCGGAAGCTGGGGTGCCTTAGATTGCCCGCAGAAGTATACTCAAGATAGCTGATCTCCACTACTATATTGGGTTTTACCCATACTACGGACTTAAGGTTGTCAGGTAAAGCGATGGGAAGTGCATTATCGGATCCTATAGGCTCCAATCTTTCTAGAATGTCTCCTATGGCTTCCTCTGAGAATCCTGTCCCAACATTTCCGATGCAGACCAGCGATGGCCTGTCGGGATGATATTGGCCTAAAACGAGAGACGAAAAGCCGCCCTTGCCTTTGGGGATGTAGCCAAGCACGACGGCCTCGATGGTTCGTAAAGGCTTTATTTTTAACCAGTGACGGCTGCGTTTTCCGGGTAAGTAAGGGCTGTCTAGGCGCTTGGCCATAATACCCTCCCTGCCTTGGGCTACGGCTGCTTGGAAGAATCTCTTACCGTCTTGGTATATATGGATGTTGACTAGAAAGTGTTCGCCCACATCACTAGCTTCAGTCAAGAGCGCTTTTCTTTCCTCCAGGGGACAATGAGTCACCGATTCCCCCTGCACGTATAGGATGTCAAAGGCAACAAAAAGGGCTGGCACATCGCCGACACCGAGCATGGCTTTAGGCCTTTGGCGCAGCCTCTCCAGCAAAAGATGGAAACTCTCCCGGTCGCCTTGGAGAATGATGATCTCCCCGTCTACAATTGCTGGGGGCGTGGCTATGTGACGGTGAAGAAGGGAGAGCTCTGGAAAATTCCTGGTCAAGTCGAAACCATTACGACTCTGCAACTTGGTTAAGCTGTTCTCAATGTAAGCGAGGCAGCGAAAACCGTCCCATTTTGGTTCGAACAGGTGCTTATCGGAATCAAATGGCTCGGCTGTGTCAGCCAGCATGGGGCTGAGTCTTGGCAAAAAACTTGCCATGGCTTTCACCCGATCTCTTCGGTCTTGGCTGGACGGCGACGCTTGATGGTGGTCTTTCCTTGATCGGCTGCCTCCGGGACGACTCGCTCCGCATCTTTTGTCTTGGTGGCCTGAACGCTTGCCTCTAGGGCTGCCATGAGATCAATGACCTTGCCTGTTGTGGGCTGAGCAGGAGCTGGTACGATTCGTTCACCTACTATTTTTTGCTCGATGATCTTGGTTAGGGTCGCTTGATATTCGTCGCGATATCTCTCGGGAACAAAGTTTGTTGAGAGGTTGTCAATTAGAGTCATGGCCATATCGAGCTCCCGGTCATTGATGGTAGGTTCAGCGGTTATGATAGATAAGGCTTCGATGGCTCGAATTTCATCGGGATAATACATGGTCTCCAATGCCAGGCCGGGGCCATATACTCGTATAGCAGCCAGGTTTTCCCGAGATCGAATAACTATTTTGGCAATCGCAATTTGCTGTCTCTGGAGCATAGCTTCTTTGAGCAAGTGATAGGCTTTCACGCTTGTTTCCACAGGCTCTAGATAGTAGGTGCGATGAAAATACACAGGATCGATATCCTGAAGCCGTACAAAATCAAGGATATCGATAGAACGGCTTTTTTCCGGAGCTATCGCTTCAAAGTCTGCCTCGTCAATGATCACGTATTGTGATCTTTGAAATTCATATCCACGGACAATCTCTTCTTCAGTGATTTCTTTGTTACAAGTTGGACAAGTTTTTTTGTACTTTATGGGTGTATGACACAAACTGTGCAAGTAATTGAATTTGATGTCATTGCTGGATGTGGCAGTATAGAGCTTTATCGGAATGTTAACCAGGCCAAAACTAACACTGCCATTCCAAAAACTGCGCATCTGCTTTTCGCCCCTTCTGGTTCTCTCTCATGGGTAGCATAGGCAAGATAGGTGTTCATTATCCTCATAGCATGGCCGTGGAAGGATTCTCCAGCAAGAGCAGCTGTCCTTGGGAATATACTGCTAGCAAGCAGCACAGCAAGGAGCTGAGACCACCATGATTGAAAGAGAAGTCTATCTTACCCCGGCAGGATTGCGCAAGCTAGAGGCAGACCTAAGCTATTTGAGGAACGTCAAGCGCAAGGAATTGGCCGCGGCCATGAAGGATGCCCTATCGGCAGGGGGTGCCTGGGACAACTCTGACTACGAGGCATCAAAAATGGAGTTGGCTTCCATAGAGAGCCGTATCAAGGTACTGGAAAGCTTATTGCGACGAGCGCAGTTGATTGATGTGAGGAAAGTGGCTACGGATCAAGTGCGGGTCGGCCATCAGGTGAGATTGCAGGATCTCAACACCGGCGAGGAACTAGAATTCACTATTGTTGGCTCCTTAGAGGCCGATCCTTGCATAAATCGCATCTCCCATCGGTCACCGGTGGCACAGGCCCTGTTGGGGCGGAAAACCGGCGATATCGTTATGGTCCAGGTGCCGGCGGGACAACTGGTATATGAGATCACTGCGATTATTGGAGTATCCGTTGGATGAACTGTTTTTCTAGACCTTCGTTACTTCATTTCAATGGTTGACTTCGCCCGGTAGGGGTGCTATAATTGGTCATGCGGTTAATCGCAGTAAACCCTTATCTAGGGCGAATAGCTCAGCTGGGAGAGCACCTGCCTTACAAGCAGGGGGTCACAGGTTCAAGTCCTGTTTCGCCCACCATGCGGAACCGTGGTGTAGATGGTTAACACACCGGCCTGTCAAGCCGGAGATCGCGGGTTCAAGTCCCGTCGGTTCCGCCATTTGCCGAGATAGCTCAGTCGGTAGAGCAGGGGATTGAAAATCCCCGTGTCGCTGGTTCGATTCCGGCTCTCGGCACCAGGGGCGTGCGGAAGTAGTTCAGTGGTAGAACACCACCTTGCCAAGGTGGGGGCCGCGGGTTCAAATCCCGTCTTCCGCTCCAAACTGGCGGCATAGCCAAGTGGTAAGGCCGAGGTCTGCAAAACCTCTATCCCCAGTTCGAATCTGGGTGCCGCCTCCATCGCGGGGGAGTAGCTCAGATGGTTAGAGTGCTTGCTTGACATGCAAGAGGTCCCCGGTTCAAATCCGGGCTTCCCCACCATTTTACCTGAGAACTGCTACTTTGCATAGAGTGGCAGTTTTTTTATGTCTTCTAGGCCAGATACGTATTCGTTATTCTTCGGTGAAAACTGGATTATCAGGAGATGGTGAGTACCAACGCTGCCTGTGCCATCCCAATCAGAAAGCCAAGGGCAGCTCCGAGAAGCTCCAAGTGGCGAAGCTCTCGATGGGTGACCCTGATGATGAGCTGCTCTAACTCGCCCAGGTCAAACTGCATAATCCTTTCTTCAATCAGCGGCCCCACCCGCAATTCCGTCCGCAGATTGTTTTTGACTTGTTCAGTCAGTTTGTCCAACAGCGTCGGCAATTCCACGGCCACCATGTCTCGACCGTACCGCCCGAAGGTTTTGCGAAGGCTTTCAGGCAGCAAACGGGGCAAGCTTTGTATGAAACGCTCTTCGATATGGGTGCCTATTGTCTCAACAAGCCCTGCTTGGTAATCGCCGTTGTCCAGTTGCTTAATGAGGGTGTCTATAGGCAGTAGTTCTTCTTCAACGGCTTTTCCTATGTTTAAGGCCAGTTCTGCTTTGCATTTAGGCAATAGGCCTTGGCAGGTGATAGGAAGCAGTGGTAGTCGAATGGGCTGACGGGGACGAAACAGCATGCGTATGGCCAACATGTTGGTGAACCATCCAATTGCCCCGCCGATGAACGGCATAGCAAGAATCTGCCAACTAAGCATCGATAGTCATTCCCTTTCTGGGGAGTTTGTCAGCATCAAAGACCCCGCAATTTTCAATAGAGACTAAACCATATACCACTCACTCTCCGATTACTACTCCACCAATCCGCCCAGCACCTGCTGGGAAATGTCAATACGTTTTGCAATAGGGTATTGCTTTTTCGGTGCGAAGTCACTATAATTGGTCCAAGGACCTTTATGCTTTTGTATTTGTCAAGAGACATAGGCCACGAAAAACGGCACTGGACGGGGAGGGGGGATGGCTGGAGCAATGGAGGAGATACTAGATAGCCTTGACCGACAGCTAATTGCCCATTTGGAAACTGACGGGCGGATACCTTATACGGCACTAGCCGCTGAGTTGGGTGTAGCTGAAGCCACGGTGAGAAAAAGGGTCAATCGCCTACTCGATAGTGGCATCTTGAGGATAGTAGGAATCACATCCCGAGAGAAGTTAGGGTTGCGGACCCAGGCTATAGTCGGCGTTAAGGTAGAGGGTGACAGCGTAGATAGAGTGATAGCTGAATTGCAGCCCTTGGAAGCAGTCCGCTATATTGGGGTAGCTGCCGGCGAATTTGATTTAATCCTCGAGTTAGTGACACGATCCAACGAGGAGCTCTTCATGTTCTTGACCCGCACACTCCGGGACATACCTGGAGTGACAGCTTCACAGACGTCACTGATCATGAAGGTTTGGAAGAA
>JAAYRF010000272.1 GCA_012518905.1 Bacillota bacterium
ATCGATGTGGACAAAAGCCAAGCAAAGGGCCCGACCATGAAAATGGCTATGGCAATCATGCCCAAGTAGATGAAGATGTACTTTGTTGTTTTTCGCACTGTGGCAACCCGTTTTTGAACCACTACGCTTCTTTGCTTCAATAGTATCTTAAGCCTCCCCTCGACATGGCCCTGAAGTTGATCACGGTAAATATCATGACAACGATTCCCAATATGAGGCTTACCGCTGCAGCATATCCAAATCTATAGCTTTCAAAAGCCTGTTGGTAAATATAAAGTCCCGCCACCAAAGTCTTGCCCATAGGGCCGCCTTGTGTCATAACAAAGACCTCATCGAAGACCCTGAGGGCAGCCATGGCAGACAAGGTTGAGCAGATGAGTATGGAGGGTCTGAGCAAAGGCATAGTAACATGGCGAATTACCTGCCAACCATTTGCCCCGTCTATGACAGCTGCTTCTTCCAACTCCTTAGGAATACTCTGTAGACCAGCCAGATACATGACCATGTAGTAACCTAAGCCCTTCCACATGGTCACAAACATCACAGAGCCAAGGGCTGTCTTGGCATTTACCAGCCAGCTGATGGGTTCCTTAATCAGACCCAAAGATAGCAGAATGTAGTTGAGCACGCCGCTACTGTCAAATATCCAGCCCCACGTGATGGCAACAGTCACCATAGGTGTAACCACCGGTAAGTAATATGCTGCTCTAAAAAAGCCAACGCCAGGGATCTCACGGTTAACCAGTACCGCCAATGCAATGGATAGCACCTGGATCACTGGGACTATGAGCAGATACTTTATAGAGTTGGTCATGGCAATCTTAAAATAGGGGTCGGAGAGAGCCTCCCTAAAGTTGTCCAGCCCCAAGTATCTCGGTGGCGCCAGAACGGACCACTCGTGAAAACTCGCGATAAGGCCGCGGACCATGGGGTAGAACGTAAATATTCCTAAGAATACAAATGCCGGCAAGAGCAGAGCATAGGCCAAAATTGCCTGTTGGCGGCGTAGCGCAGTCATGCTGCCTCTCGCTTTTCTCGTTGCGTTTGTCGACATTTTCGAGTCATCACATCCTTTAGCTAACCACTATTCGAGAACTCAGGTGAGGGGGGACCCAAGGTCCCCCCAAGGCAACCTACTAAGCTAGCGTACCAATATCCTATTCCATTCGGCTTCTAGCCAAGCCAAGCCCTCTTCTGGAGTCTGGACGCCCTGTGCGACAGATTCCACCATGATCTCCGCAGCCTTGTTTAGATCAGCCTGATTAGGTAAGCCAAGGTTGAGGTCTACGGCATGCTCAAGCTGCTGCAAACCATAATAGCGGGATTCGCCTTCAAGGGTTCCTAGCTGACTCTGGAAGAAGGGATCCTTGATGGCCTCTTTGGTAGAGGGCAAAATCACTGCTACCTTACAGAACTCTAGCTGGTTTTCATTGTTGGTAAAGTAATGGGCGAATTCAACAGCTTCCTTAGTCTTCTTGCTGGCTGCGGGGACCACCATGTTCATGACGGCTGCTGGTACTATGCCTGCTTTACTTTTGGGCTGTGGGAAGACACGGGTGGCCTTATACACATCCGGTGCATCCTGCTCAATTCGATTGAGAAACTGTGGGCCAGTGACGATAGTAGCTAGTGCTCCAGCTTGGTACCGGTTTAGAGCACCCTGATATTTTTCCTTCAATGTCTCGGGAGGAGTCAACTTCTCAACATGCAGCTGCCTATACTCTGTCAGAAGCTTCACTGCCTCAGGAGTGTTAAAGGCAGCTTTCTTTCGGGTTTCGTCAACGAGAGGTATGCCATTTAGTGGAAATTCTTGGTTTACACCGAATCCCTTATGAATACCATATATGTTGGGTACGTTGGCCTTTATGATCCTAGACCACTCAATCAAACCATCCCAAGTGTCCGGCGGGCTATTTGCATCTAGTCCGGCCCGCTCGATGAGATCGGAGTTCAAAAATAGCACACTAGTGGTTACATACCATGGAAATGCATAAACACCACCCTTATACGCAGTGGAGTTCCATATGCCCTCAAAGTAGATGTCTTTCATTTCTGCGGTGGCTGCCTTCTCCAAATCGACCAAGGCGTTTCTCTCTGCCAACTCAAAGGCAAATTCCGTATTGAGATTGACTACGTCCGGCGAGACACCACCGGCAATAGCAGCCAGCAGTTTTTGCTGAATGGCATCAATGGGAATATCCTTCCAATCGATCTTGATTCCGGGATTTTCAGCTTCGTAGTTGGCGATGGTTCCGTTGATATAATCATCAAACCATGGACTGAGGGAAATTGTCCAAAATTCCAGTGTAGTCGTTTTGGCCATAGCACTTCCCGTTGCCATCAAAAGCACCAATACCAATACAGTCAAGGTTCGCAGTTTTCTTAGCATTCTAGGAGACCTCCTGTTTTGATGCTGATCTACGATACACCCTATCCTACCCTTTTTCTCGCAATCCCCCTTTTGAAATGGCAAATGTCCCCACCAAACTCACATGCTGCCCTATCCTCGCGTAATGGAACCTGTTGCTCCCCCCTTCCCTGCTAAGATAAACACATGGCCTGTGCACATCCGTAATCGACGCCTCCATCCAGACAATCGCGAGAAACCCAAACTCGCTTTACTGGATATTTCTGTCTAATCTGGCTAGTATGCTGTATACACCTAAAAGGGCAATGAAATCCCTTGCTTCATAAGGTTTTGTGCACCCACTCCGGATAGTAATGTGAATTACGTGAACTGCGGCACATTTATATATACGGCGTCGCCTTGCCCAGTTCCTGCCTTTTTGCCAACAGTCTTATTCTTCTGTCATAATCAGATTCGCGCCAGTACTTTCAGCTGCCTGGCTGAGATTTTCCGGTTCAGAGTCCCTCATGTGGTAGAAGTTAAATATTTCCCAGAAAACAGAGGTTTGATTGATAAAATATAGAATCAGTCACTGTGAACTGCTTGAACGAGATACTCTCTGAAAGGTGCTCTCAAATAGTCCAAGAGTATAGGCGTAGTAGGGTATGGGATCGAGCCACCATGTATCAGTCTGTCTTTCGCTACAGGCAAGATTCACGACAGCTTATTCATATCACAAGGGGGATTTCCCCTACCACTAAAGCAACTGGAGGGATTGAGACAATGAGAGTGGCTCAAGTGCGCCTAGGGATTGTGCTCGGTATATTGGTTGTGCTATTGTTCGGCTCCGTTGCACAAACTTACGGCTACGTGGATCATCTCATTCGAAAAGTCGAGCATGGTGAGCTTGAAGAGTGCATCTTTGCGATGGCACGACTTGGGGAGTTGGGCGAGGAGGGTGCCAGTGCTGTTCCAACTCTAACCAACTTACTTTTTGGTTCGCATATTGAGGATTGGGTATTGGCTGCCGCCGCGGCCCTTGTCGGGATAGGGACAGAGGAGGCCATCCAGGTCTTGGGCAGCGCCTTAACCGGCGACGATAGCTGGCTATCTTGTATAACTCTAGTAGCTATCAGCAACTCCGCTACCCCTAAGCTAAAACCCCTAGTTCCTTACCTAACTGAGATAGCGAGCTCTTCATCGGACTACATCAATAGGATTGTTGCAATCGGGGCAATAGAGCAAATCGACCCTCAGGGAGATACCTGGACGGCTAGTCTAGCCGAGATTATCGAGTCTGGATACTTCAGGGAAGCGGGGTTAGCCAGCGGAATGCTAGTTCTAAAAGGGACAGAGGATGCTCATAGGGCTTTGAACAAGGCATTGATGGACGAGTCCACCCGTGAGCCTGCCCTGGAAGCTATAAGAGAGTTTGCCTCCCCCGCGTCAAAACCCCTTGCCAACCAGCTAAATGTGATTGCCCTCACCAGTGTAAAAGACCCTGGGACCAGACTTGCTGCCATTCAGGCTCTTGAGAAGATCGAGCCCCAAGGTGACACCTGGACCCCAACCTTAGCCGCGATTCTGTTTGACTACTCTTGGACCGAAGCTACTGTCATGGTGCTTGCCCAGATTGGGACTGATGATGCAATACAGGCCCTAAGCAAAGCACTTATGGATCACGACTTCCGACGCTCAACTGTCATAGGCCTGCAAGAGTCTGCAACACCTAAGCTAAGACCTTTGACATCGCAATTGCGCGACATCGCCCTTGACTACGAGAGGAACCCAGGCATGTCCATTGCTGCCATTGGAGCCCTAGAGAGAATAGCACCTCAAGGCGATACCTGGACTCCAACACTAGCAGCAATCCTGTTTGACTTGCAGGCTCCCTCTATTCTTGGCCTTTACGACTACCAAGAAGATGCCATCCGAGCCCTGATCGCCAAGGGTACAGAGGACGCTATGGAGGTCTTGGCCAAAGCGTTGACAGAGGAATGGGTCTACTTACATACATTGGCTATTCTATTGGATGTAGCTAACCCCAATCTGAAACCACTAGCTCCCAAAATAGCCGATATAGCCCTAAGTCCCAGCACTTCTCTATCTACTGTGACTACCGCCCTTGAGACTCTAGCGAGAATCGATCCCCGGGGAGCTGTGCTAACCCAGACCTTAGCTGAGATCGTCGGTGATCTGAACAGGCATTATGACATACGCCGTTACGCCCTAGACCGGCTTTTCGATGTTCAACCAAGTGATGCCACCTTACTAGAACCACTGGTGCAAGCCTTTGCATCCGTTGATTGGGGTGTGACACTGACCAACGGGATAGTGAAACTCTTCTCCATCTATCCACTTAAATCCACCAAAGGACTAGTCGATGAACTCACAAATCTGATCAAAGACCCTCGGCATGTTGAGCAACGCAGTGCAGCTATTGTAGCGTTGGGGGCCCTAGGTCCCAAGGCACAATCTGCAATCCCCGCATTGCACGAAATAGTGAACGAGGAAGGCTACGAGATTGAGCCACGGCTGGAAGCCTCTAGAGCTTTGGGAGCTATTGGTGGAGCAGACAAAGCTATACCTTTCCTAATGGATACGATGGAAGACACCGAAAGAAAAATGGAATCCCGGCGATCGTGTGCAGAAATCCTCGGCGGAATAGGAGATCCGGCAGTCAAAGACCTCCAGAAGGCAACGAAAAAGCGAGGCACCATTTTTGACAAAAACAGA
>JAAYRF010000008.1 GCA_012518905.1 Bacillota bacterium
CCACATACCGGACACCTGCCCACAACCTGCCTTCCTTCCATGTTTTCACCTCGACCTTCATAAATGTTCATTGATACATTAATATTGTTAAGGTCTCACCTTGAATTATATGCATTCCAGCAGTAGGAGTCAATAGGAAAAGTGCCCAAAAACTGGAGGGTTTGGCACCAAAAAAGGGGATCCGTACAGATCCCCGGGCAAATAGTGTCTGCCTTAACTGCAACTGCTAATCTATCCTCAGTTCCTGATGAATCCGTTGGGCTACTACTTCGGGAAGCCCAGGCACCTTAAGGAGCTCATCCAGGGAAGCTGTCCGCACACCTTGTACGGAGCCAAAATGGCGAATGAGCTGTTTCTTCCTCTTGGGGCCAACCCCAGGGATCTCGTCCAAAATAGAGCGGGTTGTCCGCTTTGCCCGAAGATGTCTGTGGTAGGTGAGGGCAAAGCGATGGGCTTCATCTCTAAGCCGCTGTAGCATATACAGGGCCTGGGAGTCCCTGGGGAGCTCCACCGGGTCTGGCCTGCCTTCTATATAGACCTCTTCCAGACGCTCTGCCAAACCCAAGGTAAAGATATCCTCTACACCTAAGTCCCTCATGATCTCCCGGACGATACCTAACTGCCCTTTCCCACCGTCTATGAGGACCAGTTGAGGTTTTTGGGCAAATCCGCCTTGGACCTCCGTCGTCAGTTTCTCGGGACCCCGGGCGAATCGGCGGCGAATCACTTCTCCCATCATGGCATAGTCATCGGGAGTATCCTTGCAGCGAATTCTAAAGCGACGGTATTCCGCCGGTGCTGGCTCCCCTTCCAGAAAAACAACCATGGAGCCCACTGCTTCCGTGCCCTGGATATTGGAAATATCGAAAGCTTCAATGCGATGTGGAATGCCATCGAGACCCAAACATGACTGAAGCTCCTCCAAACCTTGCTGCCGTCGGGCCTGCTCTCTTTTCTCGCGGTTGATCCGTTCATCCAAAACTAGCTGTGCGTTCTTCTGCACCATCTCCATCAAGCGCCTTTTTTCGCCTCGTTGGGGAACCCGTAGGTATACCTTGGAGCCCCGCTGTTCCGTCAACCAGTTCCCAACTACCTCGGGCTCCTCGAGCGGCTCCGGTAGTAAGACCTCCTTGGGAACAAAAGTGGCTGTAGCATAGTATTGCTCTACAAAGGCAGTTATGATCTCACTTCCGGCTTCTTTGATAGGAGCATCTAGGAAGAAGTGCTCATTGCCAATGATTTTGCCACTGCGCACGAAGAACACCTGGACACACGCCAGGTTCTCCACCCGGGCATAGCCGATAATATCCTGGTCTATGTTATCCAGGGAGACGATTTTCTGCTTCTCCACAACCGCTGCCAAGGCTTGGATCTGATCCCGCAGTTTGGCTGCCTCCTCAAACCGCAAATCCTGAGCAGCCTCCTCCATACGCATCTTCATCTGCTCCAAGAGCCGTCCATGCCGTCCTTCTAGAACCATCATTACCTCATCGATCATTGCCCTATAGACCTCTTGACTGATTAGCTGGGCACATGGCGCTTGGCAGCGTTGGATGTGATAATTTAGGCAAGGACGGTCGCCGGCTCCTTCCAGACCAATGTCCCGCTTGCAGGTCCTAATAGGAAAAATCCGCTGCAAGAATCTAACAGTCTGCCTTACCGCTTGAGCGTTAGTATATGGCCCAAAATACCGGGAGCCGTCCTTAGGTGTTCTCCGTACAATCACCACCCGGGGAAAGGGCTCCTGGAGAGTGACTTTGACATAGGGATAACTCTTGTCATCTTTGAGGCGAATATTATACCATGGCTCATGTTCCTTGATGAGATTACACTCTAGGATGAGAGCTTCGACTTCCGAATCGGTGACAATGTACTCAAAATCAACGATATGATCCACCAAAGCAGCTACCTTAGGGGAGCTGTGACGCCCCGCCTGAAAGTAAGAGCGCACCCGGTTACGCAGAGAAACTGCCTTACCCACATATATAATCTCTTCGGCATCATTCTTCATCAAATATACGCCAGGCTTTGTAGGTAAGAGTCTCAACTTTTCTTCTATATTAGCGGTGATTACATCGGATGCATCAGTAACCATGGGCAAGGGTTCCTCCACTGATCTTTAACTCCTGCTCCTTTATGATATCGGGTTCGGCTAGTCCACTGCTAAGCACCCTTTGAAGGAATTGCCCGGTATAAGAAGCGGGGTTCGCTGCTACTTCTTCCGGGGTCCCGCAGGCAATCACCTGACCGCCTCGATCGCCGCCCTCAGGGCCGAGATCGATGATATAATCGGCCGTCTTAATCACATCGAGATTATGCTCGATAACTATCACTGTATCACCTGCGTCCACCAGCCGCTGCAGCACAGCCAGCAGCTTCTTAATGTCATCCACATGGAGGCCGGTAGTGGGCTCATCTAGGATATAAAGGGTCTTACCATTACTGCGTCGACTGAGCTCTGTGGCCAGCTTTACCCGCTGAGCCTCTCCGCCGGAAAGCTGCGGCGCCGGTTGGCCCAGCTCCATATAGCCCAACCCTACATCGTAGAGGGTCTCCAATCTACGCCGAATCCTAGGAATATTCTTGAAAAACTCCAACGCGTCTTCCACCCGCATGGATAGAATATCGGCGATGTTTTTACCTTTATATCTAATCTCCAATGTCTCTCGATTATATCGCTTGCCTCTGCAAACTTCGCACGGCACATATACATCGGGCAGAAAGTGCATCTCGATCTTGATAATGCCGTCCCCTCGGCAAGCTTCACATCGGCCTCCTTTGACATTAAAGCTAAACCTGCCCGGCTTATATCCCCGGGCCCTGGCCTCAGGAGTCTGGGAAAATATCTGCCTAATACCATCAAAGGCACCGGTATAGGTGGCGGGGTTAGAGCGAGGTGTACGCCCAATGGGCGATTGGTCTATGTTAATTACCTTCTCCAGATTCTCCACACCTAAAACATCTGTATGAGCACCGGGAATAACCGATGATCGATGCAGCTGCGAGGCTAAGGCTTTATGCAGAATCTCATTTACTAAAGTGCTCTTGCCTGAACCCGACACCCCGGTGACACATGTGAACACCCCTAAGGGGAACTTAACATCTATTTCCTTCAGATTATGCTCCCGTGCTCCCAGTACCTCCACCATACTCCCATTACTTTGTCGGCGCTTGGATGGGATAGGGATGCGCTTTTTGCCCACAAGATACTGACCAGTAATGGAGCGGGGACAGTCCATGACATCCTGCAGAGTCCCTGCCGCAACGATCTCTCCACCGTGGGCGCCGGCTCCAGGCCCGATATCCACAACGTAATCGGCTTCCCGCACCGTCTCCTCATCATGCTCTACTACGATAACCGTGTTGCCTAGATCTCTTAGACCTCTCAGAGTATCGAGAAGTCGTCTGTTATCCCGTTGGTGCAAACCGATGCTGGGCTCATCAAGGATATACAATACCCCCACTAGGCTGGATCCAATCTGAGTAGCCAGGCGAATCCGCTGGGCTTCGCCCCCGGACAAAGTCCCCGCGGTGCGATCGAGAGTCAAGTAATCCAGCCCAACATTAACCAGAAATCCAAGCCTCTCTCTGATCTCCTTAAGGACCTGCCTTGCGATGAGTTCTTCCCTGTCACTTAGGCGCAAGTTGTTGAAGAAAGCCAAGGCCTCCCTTACCGGTAAAGCGGTGACGGAGTGGATATTCTGTCCACCCACAGTTACGGCCAAACTCTCAGGCTTTAGTCTTGCGCCTTTGCAGTCCTGGCAGGGAATATAACTCATAAACTGCTCCACTTCGTTTCGAACATACTCCGATGTGGATTCTCGAAACCGTCGTTCCAGACTGGGTACAATCCCCTCGAACCTAACATCAAAGGTGCGGGTGCGGCCTGCCTGATTCGTGTAGGGAAAGCTGACTTTGGCGTCTCCTAGACCCCATAGTAGTATCTGTCGCTGTTTAGCAGTGAGTTCGCCAATGGGCCTTTCCGGATCGATACTGCAAGTTCTGCAGACTGCCTCCACAATACCAGCTATCCATTTGCTGGAAGTCTCGGCCCATGGCACAATCCCCCCCTCGGCAATACTGCGGCTGGTATCTAGAACCAGATCGGGGTTGATCTCCATCCTTGTACCCAAACCATCGCAGGTCGGGCAAGCCCCGTAGGGGCTGTTAAAGGAAAACATCCTGGGGCTTAGTTCATCAAAACTGATGCCGCACTCTACACAAGCAAATCGCTCGCTAAACAAGATCTCGTTACCATCGAGGGTGTCTATGAGGACGGTACCTTCCGCCCGGTCCACGGCGATCTCAATGGAATCGGCCAAGCGATTCTCAACTCCCGAGCGCAGGATAATCCGATCAACCACTATCTCAATATCATGCTTCTTGTTCTTATCCAAATCAATGGAATCTGTCACTTCATGGAGCTCACCATCGACCCGAACCCGAACAAAACCATCCCGCCGAATATCCTCTAAAAGTTTCTTATACTCGCCTTTTCTACCTCTGACCACCGGTGCCAAAATCTGCAATCTGGTACCTTCCGGCAGCTCTAAGATCTGATCTACCATCTGTTCCACTGTTTGCTGGGCGATGGAGCGCCCGCAGTTATAGCAGTGGGGATGCCCTACCCGGGCATAGAGCAATCGCAAGTAATCATAGATCTCAGTAACCGTCCCCACCGTGGAGCGAGGATTCTTGCTGGTAGTTCTCTGGTCGATGGAAATCGCCGGCGATAACCCCTCGATAAAATCCACATCGGGCTTATCCATCTGTCCCAAGAATTGCCGAGCATAAGCAGATAAGGACTCAACGTATCGCCTCTGTCCCTCAGCATAGATAGTATCGAAGGCCAGAGAGGACTTGCCGGAGCCACTCAGCCCTGTAAAGACCACTAACTGGTCTCTGGGAATAATCACATTTACATTCTTAAGATTATGCTGTCTAGCACCTTGTACAACTATATGTTCCTTGGTCAAAGGAGTAACCTCCTCGCGATTGCGGTTGGCTATTCGGGTCTTAGCCGGCAAAACCTACCAGTTCCTTACGGAGCGCAGCTATCTCATCTCGCAGCTCTGCCGCACGCTCGAACTCCAGTGCTTCCGCGGCCTTATACATCTCTTCCTCTAACTTGCCTATATGGGCTGCCAATTTCTCCGGTGGCAACTGGATAGAAGGAGTTTTGCCCTTGCCAGTTTGATATTCAGCCACGGTCTCCGCTGCTCCTACCGCCTGAGCCAGATCTTGAACGGCCTTGCGAATAGTAGCCGGAGTGATGCCATGTTCCTTATTGTAGTCTATCTGAATCTTTCTGCGGCGATCTGTTTCGTCGATGGCCCGTCGCATGGAATTGGTAATCTCATCGGCATACATGATAACTCTACCATTGACATTCCGAGCTGCCCGCCCGATGGTCTGGATGAGGGAAGTCTCTGATCTCAAAAAGCCTTCCTTATCTGCATCCAAAATGGCAACCAAAGATACCTCAGGCAAATCTAGGCCCTCTCGCAAGAGATTGATGCCTACAAGCACATCAAACTCCCCTAAACGGAGATCTCGAATGATCTCAATTCTTTCTAGAGTCTCTATCTCTGAATGTAGGTATTTGACCTTTAGACCCATATCGATAAGATAATCCGATAAATCCTCTGCCATCCTAATCGTCAAAGTAGTCACTAGCACCCGCTCACCCCGGGCCACAACTTCCCGAATCGCGGCAATCAGATCGTCTACCTGCCCCTTCACTGGCCGCACACTGATCTTTGGATCAACCAAACCCGTGGGCCGAATAATCTGTTCCACTATCTGTTCACTCCGTTGTCTCTCATAGCGACCAGGAGTAGCCGAAAGATAGATAACTTGATTTACCCGATCTTCAAATTCGTCAAAACGCAACGGACGATTGTCCAGCGCCGATGGTAACCTAAACCCATGGGCTACCAAAGTCTCTTTCCGGGATCGGTCACCGGCATACATGGCTCCTACCTGAGGAATAGTCATATGAGACTCATCAATGACAATCAAGTAATCCCCGGGAAAATAGTCCAATAGGGTGGCAGGAGCTTCACCGGGACCTCTGCCGGCCAAGTGCCGAGAGTAGTTTTCCACACCGGGGCAATATCCTACCTCCTGCAACATTTCCAAATCGTAATTGGTCCGCTGCTCCAATCTCTGAGCCTCTAGCAGCTGGCCCTTGGATCTAAAATAAGCTAGGCGCTCCTGAAGCTCTTCTTCAATGGAGGCTATCGCCCGCTTAATCTTATCTTCTGAAGTCACAAAGTGATTAGCTGGGTATATTGTAATGGAATCAAGCTCACCGAGAATCTCGCCGGTGATCGGATCAAGCTCAATGAGCCGATCAACCTCATCTCCGAAAAGCTCGATCCTAATTACGTTCTCGTTGTATACGGGAATGATCTCTATCACGTCTCCCCGTACACGGAACGTCCCCCGGGTAAAGCCTATATCGTTGCGATGATATTGAATCCCCACCAGACGACGTAGGATCTTGTCACGGTCGCGAAAATCCCCATGCTGCAACGACAATGTCATGCCCACATAATCTTCCGGAGAACCTAGACCGTATATGCACGATACACTGGCCACAATAATTACATCTCTCCGTTCAAAAAGAGCACTGGTGGCAGCGTGTCGTAAACGATCGATCTCATCATTAATCGAAGCGTCTTTCTCTATATAGGTATCGGTCTTCGGTACGTAGGCTTCCGGCTGATAGTAATCGTAATAACTGACAAAATAGTGAACGGCATTGTGGGGAAAGAACTGGCGAAACTCGCTGCATAGTTGAGCCGCAAGGGTCTTGTTATGCGCGATGACCAAAGTCGGCTTCTGTACTCGGGCGATAACCTGGGCCAAGGTGAAAGTCTTGCCAGTACCTGTAGCTCCCAGCAACGTCTGCTCCCGCATACTGGCCTGTATACCGGCGACTAATGCATCAATTGCCTCCGGTTGGTCTCCGGCCGGATCAAAGTCAGATACCACTTGAAATGGTCGGTCTTTGGTCATTTGTGACCACTCCTTCTTTTTCCCCTTACCTGTCAGATCAAAACCTAGGCAAACCTGTCTGCCTGAGATCACGTTGATAGCCTACCGGAAATCTCCGCTAGAAAATTATTATACCACACAGACACCAAACTATGGTTCCAGGCATCCTAGAGACCATGGTCTATGCGAACATATATTCCTTCTGCTGCGTTAGGGAAAATCCTGCTCGTTGAGACAAAAAGAATAACTACTTGAGGAAAAGCGAAACCACTACCTATCAATTCGAGCGGGATCATCACCAAAGGCGGGCTCAAAGTCAATATCCAGATGAGGTGCTGTGTCGGTAGATCCCGGCAGAGGGTCACCTATCATCATCGGTGTTGATACTATCTTAGAAGCAGGTACAATAATCACACCGGCCTCCTGGAAGCGAGGTGCCATCTCCACCAACCCTCGATACGTCTGGGGTCGAACATGGCCGATGCCCAGCGCTTGTCCATCTTTTTGCGCCCTCTTAATCAGGCGCTCTAGCTGACTCTTAACCTTTTCTACATCATCATAATGGTCTAGAAATGCTTGGTTAGTGGCAGTAGCGACGCCCATCTCTTCCGCCAGTTCACCAGCTATGGAAGTAGGAGCTGTCCAGCTATCTATGAAATACAGGCCCCGCTTTCTCACTATCTCCAAAACGATCCCCATAACACGTTCATCGGAGGTTGCTTTGGAGCCCATATGGTTGTTTACCCCTACGGCCCCGTCTACAGTCGCCAAAGCAGCCTCTACCCGCCTACGAATCTCGGCATCAGGTAAGTCAACGGTAATGGCTCCTTTTCCCGGTTCAATGGTGGGATTCTTCGGTTCCATGGGAAGGTGCAAGATAATCTCGTGGCCCCGCTGCCGTAGTAAAGCAACTTGCTCACTAGTCTTTGCCCTGTGAGGTAAAACAGCCGCAGTGAAAGGAATCTCCAGTGTCAAAAAATCTCGGGCAGCGGCCCAATCATAACCCCAATCATCGATGACTATGGCCAGGCGGGGCTGAAAGCGAATGATGAGATCGGATTTCCGGGGCAGTATCCTATCCATAAAATTAAGCCCGTTGCCCTCTCCCATCCGAGAAAGGGGAGGAAGCGCACTATTGAGAAGAAAACTCCGATATTCGCCATCCCAAATGACAGGAACAGAAAGAACCGAGTTATCGTTTTCTCCCACGGGAGGCACGTCCAGTTTACGCAAAAGAGACCAATCGATACCCCACTGGTCTTGTCCCACCAGATCGCTATTCAGGCACCAGTTGCCTTCACAACCCCGAACTTGATCGCCACTCACCCTATCCAACTGAGCGGAAAGGACAGTTTGAGCATGCTGCAGCCGGGCCAGTTGGAATCCAAAGACCAAGCCCACCACTAGAACGATAATGACCAAAGCAGAAGCCAGGTAGTCTCTGTTAAGCCTGGCAACTTCCCGCATTTCCTCCACTTTACCGCCACTCCTACAGGAAATAGACTACCGGCGACCCTCAAGCCACCGGGCTAAAAGTCCCTTGGACTGCAAAGAAAGAGCCCGAGGGGTATCGGCCTCCGGCACAAACACTACGCCCAAAGGGGGGATTGTTCCTTTATAGGATACTTCCCGGTTTCCTTTACCACTGATAGTGCCTGTAACCGTAAAAACGGGATCAACAATCCAAGGTAGCATTACCTCCTGCACTTCCCGACCTGAGCTTACGGGATAGCCATTGACGTTTTGGATAACGTCACCAGGCACCAAACCCATCTGCTCCGCGGCAGACCCTCTTTGTACAGCTAGGATCATGGCCCCTTCACTGGAGCGAAAAAGAGGAGGCGCGCACATCTCACCTCTACGACCGAGATAAATCACCAGCTCATGGCCTAAAGGTGCACCGAGAGCAGCAACCCATTTCAATATGGGCAGGTGGACTGAGCCAAGGGCCGCACCCAACAGTAACAGGCTGTACGTAGCCAGGTACATGGCAGATAAATGAGCTTTCTGAATGGGTAGTCGAGATAGGCAAATATCGCCATAGCCTAAAGCCGCTATGATCGGAAAAAGCAAATACACAAAGGTGTCCCCTTGCCCTAAAGGCTGACTCGGCTTGATCAGGGGCCACCAATCCGGCATAGAAACCATGTCTGCTCCATCAAGCTCTCCACTCACAGCCATGAGCAGCAGGGCGAGAATGGGCAAGGGCCAGAATTTCTGTAAAGTAAAGCCTCCCACCACCTCCCCTCCTTCTTGCCGAAGGTATATAGGGCTAGGCGCACGGTGACCGCTCAGATAGATTAAAGCAGCCTCTACCATATGCAAAACCGCAACAAGGGCCATCATAGCCGATACATTTAGGGCGGGCCAATCGAAAAGCAGGTTGGTTAAGGCCAGAAGTCCACCTGCGTAAGAGAAGCACAAAAAACGGGGATGAACAAGCATGAGCAGTAGAGCCAACGGCCAAACATACCAAAGACCAGCTTCAGATAAGGGTATGCCGACACCGATAAATACCGCACTGGCAAAGACCCCGCCGATGAAGCCAAAGGCTAAGGACGTCTTCATCTCTGTCCAGGGATTGGTCCACGGCCGGCCCAACAAGCCAATCTCAATAATGGCCAACCGACGGTATTGCCCATATATTAACATCAACACGAGCAAAGCGGCTAAGAGAAAATCTATATTTAAGAAAGCCTGGGGGATAGAGCGACCGATCAGATGCAAGAGTTCCCAAACAGGCATCGATCGACCACCCCCCATATTCTGGAATAACGTTCTTTAGCTGGCCTTAGGCAACTCCCGCTCCTGCAATAGCTCTAGGGCAGCCTGTAGCTGTATGTCTTTAGATACATCCACGCCATTGCCGCCTTCTACATCGGAGGTATAGTAAGGCGGTTCTTCACCTTCCGGCAATTCCACGATTACATCGGGCATGATCCCCACCGAGTGTATATCATGACCACCTGCTGTCTGATACCGAGCCGTAGTCAAAGAAACGGCAGACCCATCCCGGAGCGGAATTACGGTCTGCACCAGACCTTTGCCGAAGGTCTGAGCCCCGATGAGAGTAGCCATGCCTGTATCCTTGAGTGCACCGGAGACTATCTCCGAGGCACTGGCACTGTATCCATCCACCATGACAACCATGGGATACTGCCTGCCGATATGCTGCGCAGAAGCTTCTACAGTCTGGGCTACACCGTTGCGCCCCACCACATGTAGAATTGGCCCTCCGGGAATGAACTTGTTGGCCACATCGATGGCAGCCGTCAATAGGCCCCCTGGGTTACCCCGCAAATCCAGAATCAGCGAACGCATACCCTGCTCCTCCAAAGATGCCAGAGCTTGCTCTAATTCCTGGGAAGTCCTCTCACTGAAACTCGATAACCTCACATAGCCGACACCGTCATCAAACAGTATCTGCTTCGTCACACTACGGACTTCTATGATTTCCCTAATAATGGGTACTTCCTGAAACTCACCGTTCTTTTTGCGAATGCCCAAAATCACTTTGGCCCCCGCCTCACCCCGCATGTAGCTCACAGCTTCATCTTGGGACATATGCTTAGTCGGTTTGCCGTCAATAGACTCTATAACGTCTCCACCTCTAAGGCCGGCATGGAAGCCCGGGGTTTGTTCAATGGGCGCCACGATAGTTAGCTTCTCGTCCCTGATGCCGACAACAATACCTATACCTCCGTAGATACCGGTGGTATCTAGCTGCATCTGCTTGTAGGCGTAGGGTTCCAGATATCTGGTATATGGGTCGTCCAGTATTTTCAGCATGCCATTGATGGTGCCATGGGCTACATAGCTTTTCAAAAGCTCGGTCATGCTTACAGGTTCTACATATTGTGTTTTGACCAATGCCGCAACCTCGAGTACTGTGCGTAGGTTAGAGAGCTTCCCTGCTTCGGCTCCGGCTTTTCCGTAACTAGAGCTAAACGCACCCGCAGCCAGCATGGCAACGGCAATGAGCACTAGAAGGATCTTGCGTTGTCTGGGCAAATTCCTCACCTGTCCTTCCCCAATATCTCCATATCCTATATGCTCACCGGCCCAGGGGTATGCAGTAGTCACCGGCTGCCAGCAAATAGAAGCTTAGTTACCAAGGGAAATTACTATTTCATTATAGCCTAGGGGTAGGGGCAGTGCAAGCGGAGCATTTCGATGAAAGCAGGCAAGCTACCCTATTAGGACCTTGTATACTGCTCACCTGGTTGACTATTGACCAAGCCTATCTAGGAACCCCTCAATAATTGGCAAACGCAAATCGGTATGGTCACAAAACATCTCATATACCCGCTCTATGTGCCCCATATCACTCATCATTAGTGCCTCGGCCCCCGGCGCCATACCTAGTTCTGCTGCTCCGTCTCGAGCGGATAGATAAATACTGAGCAATCGACGCAGTGCAGCCACCACCTGAAAATACTCAATATCTAGGATTTTCGTCTTTGAGATCTCCTGATACTGCTTCAATACAAGCTCCCCTACCTCCTTGGAGGCGTAGGTACTCATCAAGAGGATAGTCCATGCCAGATCAAAACGAAAATCCTGGAGCCGAGCTCCCCCCCAGTCGATCACAAACGGATTTTCGCCATCTTTCATGAGGATGTTTTCAGGGTGGAAATCGCAATGGGTAAGGCAAGGTTCCTGCCAGACAACTCGGTCATAGCCAACAGTCAACCACCGGAAGGCTGACTCAAACCCAGGGCCGGCCACCTGCTGCCACGCCTTGATTTGCAGAGCAAAATCACGATCCTCTGGCAACATAAGTAGTAAGACATCTTCATGTTCACGCCAATTCCAGTGGTGTAAATCCACCAGCAGTTGGCAAAACAGAGTCAGAAGCTCCCCTTGAGATCCTGAATCAGCATAGAATAGGTCCCCTAGGGAAGTCCCTGGGATTTTCTCCATCAGCATAAAAGGCTTGCCTAGGTGAGCCAATGATGGCTCTACATGGTATACAGTAGGTACGGGAAAACCGGTTCTGCCAAGAAGATCCATGATCCCGAACTCCCGGCGGGATTTTCCCACACCGTCCTGCCCAGGGTATACCCGGAGAATCAGATCTTTGCCGCTGCTTTCGCCTTGGAAAGCAAGCTGAAAAGAGTAAACTTCGTTTTCCCAGCCACCAGTTATGCTCTGGAAATCACGGAGGATAGCAGTGCCCCTATTAGGCCAGCACTTCTCTACATATGCCTGCAATCTGTGTAATCGTTCCTCTAGATTCCCCGAGGTCTCCATAGTCCTCCCTCCCAGACTTGGGCATCAGCCTATGTGCTCAAATCAGTCTCTGCGGTATAATAGGATACCTGACCTATTATCCAGGACAGAAATCCTACTACGTGTCATATAGATAGTTTCACTACCAACAACTAAACCCCTTTGCCATCGTATACGCATAGCACCTTTTCCCAAACGATGTCAGTAGGGAGATGGACACCATCTGTTGAATGATATATTATGAAGCACAAAACATGGTATAATTTTGGCCTGGGAATGACCATGGAAAATCCCCGGAAGGAGTGAGCAGGCATGTTATCGTTGATCGGCGCAATAGTAGTGATTTGGATTGTGGTCAACTACTTAAAGACTCACTAATAGCGATACCATAGGGAAATAGCTTGCAAGGCTATTTCCCTATACATTGATGCAGTGTATGCCAGCCACACGCACCGGGACTAGGAGAGTCAGGTCATGAATTTTCGCCGAATACGTGCCATTATCCATAAGGACTTTATCGAAGCTTTGCGGAACAAAACGATTCTAATCGCAATCTTTCTCCCTCTAGCTGCCTCACTGTCTTTGGCCGTTATCGATAGTGCTCAAAGACCCCAGTTTTTCCAGATAGGTATAACCGGAGAGGCGAGCTATCCAATGGGAATCTTCTTGATGGCATCGGCTGGGGATAACTTACACATAACCCCCTACGACGGTGTGGCCGAAGGTACCGAAGCGGTAAAACAAGGCAAAGCCGATGCATTGATCCTGGCAGAGTCAGAAGGCCAATTTAGAGTCTATGCCGATGGTACCAACCCTCTAGCGTATCTGAGCCTCAAGGAGCTTTTAGAGACTCTGCTATCGGCTTACGTAGGCCGTCCATCGGAGCCCGTTCTGGAGCTGGTTTTAGTCAATGAAGGACAAGCCAGCACCTCGGTTCTACCCCTGTGGCTTACCATTACAACTGTCATGATCGGAGTCATGATCCTCTCGGGAAGCTTCTCCGAGGAGAAGGAAAAAGGCACCCTGGATAACATCCGCATATCTCCTACCGCCGACGGGGAAATCCTGATCAGCAAGGGCATATCCGGTGCCTTGCTTATATTACTGGTCTCCTTTGCCATGCTGCTTCTTAACGGGGTCTCTTTCCACGGAAAGGGAATGCTTCTTGGCTGCATCTTGCTATTGGCGCTAGGTGCCATTAGTTTTACTTCCATAGGGCTTTTGATTGGCCTGTTGACCAAAACGCAATCGGCGGCCCGTGCCATTAGTACCATTGTCTATTTCCCTTTGATCTACCCGGCTATGGCCGCCGATATCGCCCCATCCACCCAGCATTTGGCAAAGGTTCTGCCTAGCTTTTATCTTTATCGGGGCCTAAGGGAAATCTTAAACTACCAGTCACCCATAACCACAATCAAACCCGATATCATAGGGCTAGTAATCTTTGCTATCATCTTCTTTGGGGCTACGCTCCTTGGATACCGAGCCGTCCTTCATAGGGATAGCTGAAATCCTTCGAAAGTGGTGATCTATATGGCCGATTCTCCAGCGATTATCGTCCAAGATCTGGTGAAAAGATACCGCCATGCACAGACTTTAGCCCTAAAAGGCCTGAACTTCCATGTCAACTCGGGGGAGATATTTGGCTATCTCGGACCCAATGGTGCCGGTAAGACTACTACCATCCGCATCCTTGCAGGGCTAAGTCGGCCGACCAAGGGCTACTGTCGCGTTTTGGGCCAAGATACTGCTTCCAACCCCACCCTTTACAACCATCTGGGAGTAGTGTTTGAAGAAAGCCATCTTTATGAGAGGCTCTCGGGCTTGGAGAATCTACGCTTTTTCGCCTCACTCCATGGAGTACCCCAAGACAGAGTGTTAAGTCTACTGGAGGAATATGGTCTTGCCAAGGCAGCCAAGAGGCCAGTAGGCACTTACTCCAAGGGAATGAAAAGACGGCTGCTCATTTGCCGGGCCTTGCTCCATGACCCTGATGTGCTTGTTATGGATGAACCTACTAGTGGCTTGGATCCCACGTCTGCCGGTGTAATCCACCGCGCCATCGAGGCTTTCCGCCGGCAAGGCAAAACCATCTTCCTTAGCACCCACGATATGGCGGAGGCCGATGCTCTTTGTGACCGGGTAGCCTTTATAAATCAAGGGCAAATTGCCGCCCTCGATCGACCGAGTACTCTTAAGCGTCAGTATGGTCAGCCGGTTATCGTCGTGGAGATGCAACCGGGAGAGCATGGCGTAGAGGCAATCAAAGGGGTAATACCCACCGCCCGGATATCATGGGAAGAGGACCTGGTTAAGGTGAGCCTACCCCTTGACCAACCAGATCTCGGCACCAGCATAGACCGAATTCGGGAATATGGTGAAGTTCTGACCATTCATTCCCAAGAAGCCTCTCTAGGCCAGGTTTTTCAAACTGTTACCGGTGCCGGCCTCCACTAAAGGTCACTGCTTTGGATTTTCTCCTTAGCTTTGCACAGCCGCCACCAGCTGATCCACCATCGCCTTTGTCAGAGTGCATAATATGGTTATGAGTTATTCAAGCCTTCCGAGCTATCACCTTCTGGATGGCAGTAACAATGGCCTCGGGGGTAAGCCCATAGTGTTTAAGAAGCTCATCCGGTCTTCCCGATCGGCCAAAAACATCCTTGACCCCAACCCTCTCCATAGGTACGGGATGGGTCTCTACCAGAACTTCAGCAACCGCACCGCCCAAACCTCCTAAGATATTGTGCTCCTCCGCGGTGACTATGGCCCCCGTCTCCTGGGCAGCCTTGACAATAGCTTCGGTGTCAATCGGTTTGACTGTCGCCATATCCAGTACTCGCACCTGTATACCATGGGATTTGAGCAGCTTGGCGGCCTCTAGAGCCTGGGACACCATGATGCCGCAAGCGATGATGGTAGCGGCATCTCCGTCCTCAATGAGTGTGGCCTTGCCCATCCTGAACTCATATGCCTCATCGAAGATCAATGGCCATGCGCCACGGCCCATTCGCAGATACACAGGGCCCGTGTATTCAGCTACTGCTTTGACTGCTGCCGCGGCCTCTATTCCATCGGCGGGCACAATAACTGTCATGCCGGGAATCGCCCGCATCAAAGCAACATCCTCCAGCATTTGATGGGAACCGCCATCCTCTCCCACTGTTACCCCAGCGTGGGTGGCAGCGATTTTCACATTTAGCCCGGCATAAGCCACGGTGTTGCGTATTTGATCGTAGGCTCTACCCGCGGCAAATACCGCGAAGGTGCTGGCAAAAGGGATCTTCCCAGCCAAAGCCAATCCTGCCGCTGTGCCTATAAGATCCTGTTCAGCGATTCCTACCTGGATAAAACGGTCAGGAAACTCCCGAGCAAAACCGACTGTCTTGGTCGATTGTGATAGGTCGGCATCTAGTACCACTATCTTCGGATTCGTTTTTCCTAGTTCCACTAAAGCCTCTCCATAGGCATCTCGAGTCGCTTTTTTCAAAGCCATACCCTTCATTCCTTTCCTCCGGCTAATTCCGCCAAGGCTTGTTCAACCTGTTCTGGGGAGGGAGCGGAGCCATGCCAGCCCACTTGGTTTTCCATAAACGATACACCCTTACCCTTCACGGTGTGGGCTACGATCACTGTAGGCTGTCCCTTAGTACCCCGGGCTAGGTTCAGGGCAGATATGATCTGACCTATATCGTGGCCATCGATATCAATAGCAACCCAACCAAAGCTACGGAAGCGTCGGGCCACATCGGTAATACCCATAACTTCCCGCACATCGCCATCAATCTGCAGCTTGTTATAATCAACTATGGCCACCAGGTTATCCAGATTGTAATGGGAGCTAGTCATAACTGCTTCCCAGACCATGCCTTCTTCCAGTTCACCGTCGCCCAAAAGCGCATATACTCTATACTCTCCGCCATCCAACTTCGCTGCCAATGCCATACCATTGGCAATGGAAAGGCCTTGTCCCAGGGAACCGGTGGAGGCCTCCACTCCCGGAGTCTGCTTCATGTCGGGGTGACCCTGGAGATGGCTGTTGAGCTTGCGGAGGGTTAGTAAATCATCCACCGGGAAATACCCTTTTTCTGCCAAACATGCATAGAGAATAGGAGCCGCATGCCCCTTGGACAAGATAAATCGGTCCCGCTCTGGCCAGTCCGGCCTGGATGGATCAACGCGCATCTCATGCCAATAAAGCACCGCCATGATATCTGCCGCAGAGAGTGAACCGCCCGGATGTCCCGAACCTGATTCTCCCAGCATCTCGATAACGCGCTGTCTAAGCACCCTCGCCTGTCCTGACAGTGCCTCTATTTTCTGCTGCTTACAACTAGCCACTTTATCACTCCTTCTCGACCTTCTTGCTCTATACCGATATTCCGCTAATGGCGCCGCTTTCCTGCCGAGCCCCGTCTCACATTCCCTTGAAGCCTTCGCCGAGCACCTCCCGAACATCACTAATGACCACAAAGGCTCTAGGATCAATATCCCGCACCATTTCCTTAATAGCCGCGATTTCTGAACGGGTCACAATGACAAAAAGCACCTGTCGTTCATTGCCGGTGAACATCCCTGTTCCCTGTAATGCGGTAACGCCTCGCCCCAGCTGTTCCATGACGACTTGAGCAATCTGGGTTGGCTTTTGGGAAATGATATAGGCTGCCTTATTATAGCCAATGCCCTCTTGGACTAGGTCAATCGCTTTCGAGGAAAGAAAAAGACTCAAGAAAGCATATAATGCCAACTCAGGGCCGAAAACGATCCCCGCCAAAAGGATAATTCCTGTATCTACCATAAGCAAAGATTGCCCTATAGGCGTGCCGGTAAAGTGATTCACCAAAAGGGCTGCCAAATCTGTACCGCCAGTAGAACCACGGTATCTCATGGCAAGGCCGATACCTACTCCTCCAATACTACCCCCGTAAATGGCAGCTAACAGCGGATCCGCGGTAATAGGGGTAGTAATAACTCCAAACACGTCGGTTAGTATACCTAGTAAAACAGCTCCATAGACACTCTTTAGTCCAAACCTGGGGCCAAGAAAGTGAAAAACTGCGATAAACAGAGGAATGTTATAGATCAAAATGGTCATGCCTACGGGAAAACCCCATAAGTGTAGGAAAATCGTGCCCAGTCCTCCGGCGCCTCCGCCGGCAATCTTATTGGGGATCAAGAACCAATTATAGGCTAAAGCAGTTGTAGCTACACCTAAAGATACCATGATATATTCATAGGCAACCCGTTGCCACCGCGACACTACCGACACCCACCCTCTCCTTTATCTGCCGGTCAACTTAGTACACACCACCTGATACACAAACCTCGGCAAGGCCAGCATCCGACCGATCCTCCTAGGATCTGTCGCCAGCCTGTATAGCCACTCTAGTCCATGATCACTCATCCAAGCCGGTGCTCGCTTAACTCGGCCTGACCAAACATCGAAACTCCCCCCTACCCCAACCGCCATCCCCACTTGTAGTTCATTGAAATGCTTGGCAATCCACAGCTCTTGTCGAGGCGCCCCCAGGGCAACCAGGAGAATATCTGGTGCCAATCCTCGGATCTCAGCCACAACCTCTTCTTCCTCCATGTTACCAAAATAGCCATCTCGATACCCTGCGATATTGAAGCCGGGATATTTCGATTGCATCTTGGCGGCAGCCTCCTGGGCTACCCCCGGTTTAGCTCCAAGGAAATACACTGATAATCCCGTGCCCGCCGCCCACTTCACTAACTTCTCTGCTATCTCTACTCCTGGAAGCTTCTCCAGCAAGCAACCTCCCAGCCTGCGGGCAGCCCATATAATCCCCGACCCGTCGGCCAAAAGCAGGTCCGCTCGGCCAAGAGTCTGAGCTACTTCCCTGCTTTCTCTTGCCCGAATCACCAGTTCCGCATTGACAGTAACCAGCCATGTCCTCTGGCTGGCTGCCTGCCTGCGTTCAAGAAGCTCAAGCAGTTCTCTTTCTGTAATCTGGTGAATTGGTACTCCCAGGATGTCCACGGTAGGAACGTCTATCCCGGTGGCCATGATCTCAACCCTCCGTTCTTCCTATGGCAGTCCTTGCAGCTAAAGCGCCTACATGGACCCCGAGCCTTTTAGTTGCTGTATGGACACGCTCAGCTAACTCCCCTGTCCTAGCCTCTATCTGAAGTACTACTTCCTCTCTTTCTTTGGCCAATCTCCGGAGCGCTTGAGCCAAGCTGCTTGGTTCTATAGGTCTTGTCGTCGCATCGGCTAGATTAAATGCAAGATGCCCCAGTCCCAACTCCTTAAGAAACTCTTTGACCTTGGGATCATAGGCGAGTCCCACCATGGGAATTCCCCAGATCGCGGCGAAAATCAGAGCATGCAGCCGCATACTCAGGCAGTAGTCTGCCTGGCCGAATAGGGGCAATATCTCCTCAGCATAAAGAGGCTGATCCCAGATTACTGCATACTCATCCATCATCTGGGCACACCTTTGGCAAAGAGGATAGTCCTCCTTGAATTGGAAGGGCAAGAAGACGATCTGCCATCCGTCTCGGGCAAGACTGTCTAAAGCAGTGGCCACCAGCGCTAGGCTGCTGGCCAAGGACGGCCAGGGTCTTAAAGAGACGAATAGAACCGGCCCGTTTCCCCGAAGTTTGCCTTTGAGCTTGTCCTGCAAAGGATTGGTAGCAGGGGCCTTTAGGCTAAGAACAGGGTCAGCACCTAGATACAGCTTCTCCCGACTAAATCCCCAAGCCAAGAGCTGGTCATAGGCTCCCTGATCTCGGACTATCACCAGCTCTGTCTGGCCCAATGCCCAAAGGGCGAGACGCTGATTCCACCTATGGCGTAAGGGACCTATCCCCTGTCCATATATGATCACAGGCAGCCTGTACAGCCGAGCCCACAGGAGCATGGCCAGATAATAATAAAGAGACCTGGAGCTCGTGACATCCTGAAGCAAAGTTCCGCCTCCACATATTAGTAATTGGCTAGTCCGCAAAGCGGCGGAAACCGCCCTTACATCATACCGAAAAATAGACTCCACGCCATGTTCTTCAATAGTTGCCTGGGGATCACCGGATAGTACGATAAACCGTGCTCCTGGCCATAGGGTGGCAAGCTCCCGCAGTATGGCCGCTAACACAGCTTCATCACCGACATTGCCAAAACCATAGTAACCCAAAATGAGCACTTGTTCTATCGAAGAAACCCTCAACGGCGCCGCCTCCTACAGGAGGCCGTATCGACCTTTGCCTCGCCTACAGAGTAATTTTCGCCACGGATACCATCATGTTCTTCAGGGGAAGGGGCTACGGATAAGACACTGTAGAGTAAACCTATCCCCAAGCAAGCTCCTATAACGAGACCCACTATGGTCCGGGATATGCTGGCAATTAGGGGGGAATGAATGTGGGTAAAAGTATTGACCATGGATACTGGGCCGATTGTACCTAAAGCAGCTGTGAAGAGCCCTACCCGGTACCAACCCCAACTGAATAACCCAAAACCTAAGATAAGAAGTGGATATCCGATGAGAAGCTCCTTGGTTCTGGGTCGGTAGGGAAACACCTGCTCCAAGAATTCCCGAAGCCTAAGCTCCCAGGCGGGAACTGGGATGATAAAATTGCCGGTACGCCCAATATAGATTATGCCGACCAAGAGTGCGAAAAATATCAGGCAAACTCTCATCCATGCCGGGACCTTACCCCATTTATGCCGCCAGGTAAAGGTCCTATCAAGGCTAAAACCCTCAACTATCGCACCTCCTATAACCAACACCACTGGCAATAACGACATGGCCTTAACTCCCCGAAACTGGACAACCTTAAGCATGAACCGAAAATCGCCCAAGGCAGCAATCACCACGGCAGCTCCCGCCAAGGCAATGCCTGCTGCCTGGCCAAACTCCTTGAGGCTGCGGGATAAGGCCACACTCTTTCTCGGGCCTAAAGCAGAGGCAGCCTTCGAGGACCATCGCTGAGGCATCACAGCCAACGCTGGGAAAGTAACAGCCGCCAGAAATGCCAAGGCCTGCCTAGCCAAGATCTCGTTGTAATAGAGAAACGTGGCCACAACTATGGCGGCTACGCACCCTAAGATCGGGATAGCCAGCCTATCCAAAGAAGCTTCTAAGCTAGAGGCAACTTGCCGCCCAGCCAGAGGTCCTGGTAAGGCTGCACGTAGAGCTCTGTAAAGCAAAATGCCGCCTCCCAACCAACCACACGTGGCCAGCAAAAAGGGCACAAGGCCAGTCCGCCAAGGGGGTAGGCTGGAAGCCTGACCCCTTGAGTATCCTGCCTTGCCAAGGGCTCCATTCAAATCCTTCACTAAGGCCTTGGTGCGAGACAAATCCCACTCCGGCAGTGCCCTGATGTACAGTAATCTGTAAGACCGTTCCCGCACCGCCCGCATAAACCTAGTTTCGGCTGTATGTAGATCATATCGGGGCAACTCTCGCGGATAAATAGTGTGCACCCGCACCATATGTAGGGGAGCTAATCGAACAAGCTCAGTCTCCCCGGACTGATTGGCAAATTCCTGCCAGCCAAATCGGGTGTTACTGGCTCTAAGTAGTAATGCTACCTGGGACAGTTCAGATGGATAGCCCACCACTTGCCCACCGCCAAACACAACTACCTCCGGCTCGATCATAGAAACCAAGCTGGCAAGCTCCGGTATGGTCAGTGTAGGGCCAGAAGATGCAGCTGGCCGGCTGAATTTCTGGCCGGTGTCAAGACCGTAGTCCTCATCACCACCGATCTTTAGTATCACCTGGTATCCCGCAGCCTTTATAGCCTGAGCAATCTCCCGCAACCTGGGGCTGGTCCACGGTTCTTGGGGAGATACCGTGATCACCAAACTTTCGACTCCCCAATCTGTGATTTCCGCAAGCAAACCGTCCATATCTGTGGTTTTTGCCAAGTCCCCTCCCACGAGATCTTCTAAGTCGACGGCGATTTCGACCGTATCAAAACCTGACTCCAGCGCTAATCGCTGTCCGCCAACTACGAAACCAGATATCAATCCCAGGAGTACCAGCATCCAGGCCAGTCTCTGCACTGCTACCGTCCTTCCCCATCAAGCTTTGCATAATGCCCAAAAGCGTATAATTGTCCTTTCTCCAACCGGATTTCATCGATGACTAGCGGTACTGGCAATCCAGTAAGGTCTATGAGCAATGCCTTGTCTTCCGCCAATGCAGATAGAATGATTTGGGGGACTACTATGTCTTCCACAGCCAAAGCTTCCGGTACGAAAGTGATCTTGGTGTCATCACGGATTTCGAAGGCCCCCCGTAGATTGATATCGATCTTATGCCCGAAGAAATTGATATTCCCCTTTAGCACAGCACCTTCCGGCAATAGTGCTATCTGGAGCCGTTTCTCGGGATCCACTTTCTCCCAAAGATATTGGTTGATGCCTGCCTCGGTCAACAGGACAGTCAAGCGCAGATCTGCTGCATTGGTCACCATGACTTGACCGGTTGAGTATAAGGCTTTCGGATCCAGGACTACCTGGCGACCCTGCAGAAGAAAAGCTCCTACCGATAGGTCGTCGATGACAAAATCTCGGACTTCCATATGGATGCTCTGGAAACGACCCGTGAGACTAGCCAAGGCCGGCCAAGCCTGAATATCTATATGGAGATATTCTGCAGCACTCAATCTCTCCCGCATTGCCCGTTCTACCCGCCCCTCCAGGGTCGGGGGCAAGAGCAACTGCGTCAGGCCCAATATGGCAAGGATAGCAGCCAAGCACCAGATCATAATCGGACGCATTCTACTTCTCATCTTGGACGCTCCCCCCACATGGCAAGCCTAACTAACTCAACTACCGCTGTTTATGCCAATGCAAATATGCTTGGATAAACGGATCGAGTTCACCATCCATGACAGCTTGTACATTGCCGGTTTCGTATTCTGTGCGATGGTCCCGAACCATGGTGTAAGGGCAGAAAACATAGGAACGGATCTGGCTTCCCCAGGCTATCTCGCTCTGCTCGCCCCGCAGCTCTTCCATCATGGCTTCTTGCTCCAACAGCTTTTGTTCCAACAGCCGAGCCCTAAGAAGCTGCATGGCCCGCTCTCGGTTGGCATGTTGAGATCTTTCTCCCTGACACTGGACCACTATACCAGTGGGGATGTGGGTGATGCGCACAGCAGAATCAGTCTTGTTGACATGCTGACCCCCTGCACCGCTGGCCCGATAGGTATCGATGCGCAAGTCAGCTGCCTCGATAGCGATCTCATCGTCATCCTCTACCTGTGGGATGACATCCACCGATGCAAAAGACGTGTGCCTACGGCCAGATGCGTCAAAGGGCGAGATCCTCACCAAGCGATGAACCCCCTTTTCCGCTTGTAGATACCCGTAAGCATTTTCACCTTTGACTAAAAACGTGACATTCTTGATGCCCGCTTCTTCCCCCGGCATCAGATCAATAACCTCTATGCCGAAATCATGCCCCTCTGCCCAACGACTGTACATTCTAAAGAGCATCTCCGCCCAGTCCTGGGACTCCGTGCCTCCGGCCCCTGAGTGAATGGATACATAAGCATCACTGGCATCATGATCGCCACCCAATAACGTAGCAAGCTCGAGGGTCTCCACTTCTCGTTCCAGCCCTTCGAGCTCGGTTTTGACTTCGCGGATGGTATCTCCATCCTCCTCGGCCAATCCCAATTCCAGTAATACCCCTAAGTCATCCAGCAATCTCTTGGCTTCATACCAAGCATTGAGGGGGTGTCTCGTGCTGTTTAGTTTCCGGATAACACCCTGGGCCGCCTCTGGATCATCCCAGAAGCTCGGTTCGGCCATGAGCGCCTCGTACTCCTCCACCTGTTTGGCTCTGCCTACAACGTCAAAGATAAACCCCCATTTCTTCGATTTTCCGTTGCAGCTCTTCTAGGCGCTCTTCTATCTCTGGTACTTCGATCTCCCAAACCACTATCAGCACTCCTTCCTCGTCTGACTACCGTCCACAACACCGTTTATATTTCTTGCCGCTGCCGCACGGACAGGGGTCATTGCGCCCGACTTTCTCTACCCTACGCTGGGCAATGTGAGCCTGGCCCATGGATCCGTCTCCATTTCGATTGGTAGTAGCTCGGCTCAATCGATCCTGCCGCATCCGCTCTTCCTCAGTCACAAGCCTAACCCGGAAAAGGAGCTGCACTACATCCTCTTGCATCTCCTCCATCATGGCCTGAAACATCTCATAGGCCTCGAACTTGTACTCCATGAGGGGATCTCTTTGCCCATAGACTCTAAGTCCAATCCCCTCCTTGAGATCATCCATGGCCCGCAGATGCTCCATCCACTTGCTGTCCATGATCTTAAGAAGCACAATCCGCTCCAGCTCCCTAAGGTGCTCGGAGCCCAGTTCTTCCTCTCTCTCAGCGTAAGCTAAAAGTAACCGTTCTTGTAGCATCTCCCGGAGCTCTTCGCGTTCCCGGCCCACCAGCTCTTCTTCAGCTATCTTAATGGAATGGTTAGTTAGCTCATTTAGGTGCTGCATGAGCCCTACGAGATCCCAATCCTCCTGAAAGACTTTTTCATCAGCGTAAACACCTAGTGCCATATCGATCTGCCTTCTCAGCATATCCATCATGTTGTCCTTTAGGTTCTGGCCTTCCATCACCTTCCGGCGCTGACTGTAGATTGTCTCCCGCTGTCTATTCATAACGTCATCGTACTCAAGGACTTGCTTGCGGATATCAAAATGATAGGCTTCCAATTTCTTCTGGGCGCCTTCGATGGCTCGACTGATCTGAGGATGTTCTATGACTTCGTTCTCTTCCCATCCCAATCGATCCATGATGGCTCCAACCCGTTCTGATCCAAAGAGTCGCATTAAGTCGTCTTCCAGGGAGACATAGAACCGGGAGGACCCGGTATCACCCTGGCGACCGGCTCTCCCACGAAGCTGGTTATCTATGCGACGACTTTCGTGGCGCTCACTGCCAATAATGTGCAAGCCTCCGAGCTCATTTACACCCTCGCCCAGAACAATGTCAGTCCCTCGACCAGCCATATTAGTAGCAATGGTGACTGCCCCTCGTTGTCCGGCTCCCTTGACGATCTCTGCTTCCCGCTCATGGTGTTTTGCGTTAAGCACCGCGTGGGGAATACCTCGCCGTTGCAGCATGTCACTTAGCATTTCCGATTTCTCGATGGAGATTGTCCCCACCAATACTGGTCGACCTTCCTTGTACAGCTCCTCAACTTCCTCAACTATGGCACGGGATTTGGAGCTTTCCGTTCGATAGACCGCGTCGGGGTGATCGATACGGATCATAGGTTTGTGGGTAGGAATCACCACAACATCCATGCCGTAGATCTTCTGGAATTCTGCCTCTTCCGTAGCTGCAGTCCCAGTCATACCCGCAAGCTTGTCATACATGCGAAAGTAGTTCTGAAAAGTGATGGAAGCCAGGGTTTGGCTCTCCCGCTCAATCTTCACATTCTCCCTGGCCTCGATGGCCTGGTGCAATCCATCACTGTAGCGCCGCCCATGCATTAAGCGACCAGTAAACTCATCGACGATAATGACTTCACCGTCTTTGACCACATAGTCTCGATCTCTGCGAAATAACGTGGCAGCTTTTAGAGCCTGGATAATGTAATGATTGAGCTCAAAATTTTCCTCATCAAAGAGGTTATCTATGCCCAAGAGCTCTTCAACCCGGGCTACACCCGCCTCGGTGAGGGCTACGGCCTTGGCTTTCTCATCTACAGTATAATGGGTCTCAGCTTTGAGCCGAGGTACCAGCTTGGCGAACCGATAGTACTGCTCTGGAGCTTCTTCCGACGGACCAGAGATAATCAGTGGTGTGCGAGCTTCATCAATGAGGATGCTATCCACCTCATCAACTATGGCATAGTGCAAGGGCCGCTGTACCATGTGCTCAGCATAGAGGACCATATTATCTCGCAGATAGTCAAATCCGAATTCGTTATTGGTGCCATAGGTGATATCTGCGTTGTACGCAGCCCTGCGCTCATCAAATTCCAGGCCATGAACGATAGTGCCCACAGATAAGCCCAAGAATCGGTAAATACTGCCCATCCATTCAGCATCTCGACGGGCCAGATAATCATTGACAGTGACTAGGTGAACACCCTTGCCAGTGAGCGCGTTAAGGTAAATGGGCAGCGTGGCTACCAAAGTCTTGCCTTCTCCCGTCTTCATCTCGGCTATGCGCCCTTCATGGAGCACTATGCCGCCCATCAGCTGCACATCAAAGTGCCGCATGTTCACCGTCCTCCAAGCAGCCTCTCTTACAACAGCAAAGGCCTCCGGCAAAATATCCTCCAGAGACGCCCCCCTGCTCAAGCGTTCTTTGAACTCCCCTGTTTTGGCCTGGAGTTCTCCATCGCTGAGCAGCTGCATCTTTGGCTCCCAGCTGTTGATGATCTCCACCTGCTCTTGCAATCGCTTGAGCTCTTTAGTATTGCTATCAAAAAGTTTGCGTAGCAAACCTAGCATGACGGCTCATCCTTTCCGGTTGAGCTCCCATTAGCTCGTATTTCTACTGATAACTATACCACAACTGGTCACCCCATGGAAATGGACCTCTTCCACAGCACAGAACAAAAAATAAGGGGTGGGCAGTAACTGCCCACCCCCAAGTATGCTAAACACATATGTCTTGCTTAGAACTCTGGCTCAATCAGACCATAGTCCCCGTTCCGCCGCTTATATACTACGTTGACTTCATCGGTGGCAGCATTGGCAAACACGAAGAAATCGTGGCCCAAAAGCTCCATCTGCAAAATAGCTTCTTCGACGGACATGGGTTTCATAGCAAATCGCTTGGTCTTAACTACCCTAGGAGGGGCGACTTCCTCTTCCTCAGTGGCGGTGATGTCGCCTAGAGAGCCGCTGCTAGCCAGTTCCCCTAGGCCCGGTCCCTGTTGACGCTTCTGGAACTTGGTCTTGTACTTGCGAATCTGGCGTTCAATCCGATCGATGGCTTCGTCTAGAGAGGCATACATATCCGGTGTTCTCCCTTCGCCTCTAACTAGCAAACCACCAACCTGCACGGTAATCTCAGCCATCTGCAGCTCCCGCTCAATCTTCAGGACCACTTCGGCTTGGGGCTCGTGTGGCTCGTCAAAGAACTTGGCTACTTTTTTCAGCTTCTTGTGAGCGTACTCCCGCAACGCAGGCGTTACCTCTAGATTCTTGCCTTTGACTACTACTCGGACTTCTTCTACAGCCACTCTCACCAACTCCTTTGAGTTTGGATTGACCGACCTCTATGAACAATACTTCCGTAGCTTTCCACAAAACTCCTGCAAGGACAATCATGGCCAAATAAGGGTCGGTACTTAATATTTACCCAAACTTCTCCCGAGATACACCTTGCCATAAGGTAAAAACCCACAGAGTCATCGACTCTGTGGGTATGATATCGTTCACAATTTTCCTGTTCTCACACTTTCACAACGTTAGCAGCCTGTGGGCCCCTTTCACCTTCAACTATGTCGAACTCGACTTCCTGCCCCTCATCCAAGGACTTGAAACCCTGCTCCTGAATTGCGGAAAAGTGAACAAACACATCGCCGCCGTCTTCTCTCTCAATGAAGCCGTAGCCCTTCTCCGCGTTAAACCACTTAACTCTGCCTAGCATTACAACGCATTCCTCCTAAAGATTTCTCCAACTCTTAAGGTAGCAAACAAGGCCAAGAACCAGGGGGCTTGCTTAGGGCCCGATGTTGCCAAGTACCAGCAACGCCTAAGAGTTTACAACTTTCGAACTAATGGTATCACACCCTGTTCCAGCCTGTCAAGAGGCTAAGCTATGTTCGTCCAATTTCATGCGGCGCTCTATCCTGCTCACCAAGAATGAAATGCTCTTGGTCATGATCAGATAGATGACTGCGATTTGGATATAGATCTCGAAGGGCCGATAGAACCGCGTAACATTGATCTGGCCTTTCCGCAACAGCTCCTCTAGGGAAATAACCGCCACCAAAGAAGAATCCTTCAGCAAAGCAATGAACTCATTGCCCAAAGGCGGAACGATCCGACGAAAGGCCTGCGGGAGCACTACGAACTGCATTGTTTGAGAACCAGTCATCCCCAGCGACCGGGCGGCTTCTACTTGCCCTCTATCTATGGACTCTATCCCAGCCCGAACGATTTCTGCTACATAAGCCCCACTATTAAGACTTAAGGCCGTCAACGCTGCTGCCCAGTTGGAGAGTCTCAATCCCAGTTGCGGTAGTCCCATGTAGACCACGAAAATCTGCACTAGCAGGGGTGTACCGCGAAAAAAATCCACATATGCCCCGGATAGCGTCCGCACAACAGGTCTCCGTGAGAGGCGTCCCATCCCTAGTAATGTCCCCAGGATGATGCCCATAAACACTGAAAAGGCGGTCAGTTTTATAGTAACAATGGCTCCTTCTAGATGGGAGGGCAGTACTTTCCACATTAAGTCCCAGCGTAAACCCATGGTTAGTTCACACCAAAGTATTTGGTATAGATTTCGTCATAAATGCCCTTTTCCACCACAGCGGCCAGGGCTTGGTTGACCTGGTCCAAGAGTTCCTTTCTGCCTTTGCGAATTGCGATACCATATTGCTCTTGGGTAAATGGCTCACCGACAATCTTGGCTCCTTCAGGATTGTTCTTCATGTAGTCCAGAGCCACCTGCAAATCAACGATGGCTACGTCTGCGCTCTTGTTCTGCAACTCCATAAAGGCTTCGGGAAAATAGTTGAAGCGAGCTACCCGCTTGAGACTCTTGATCTCACTTGCTTCTAGATCCCCGGTGGTGCCAATCTGTACCGCAGCCACCATCCCGGTGAGATCATCTAGCCCCTTAATTCGATCGTCGTCTTTGCGGACCACCAGAACTTGACTGGCATTGAAATACGGTTCCGAGAAGTCCACCGCCATGAGGCGCTCTTCGGTAATAGTCATGGCAGCTATTACTATGTCGTAATTGCCATTGATTAGGCCTGGCAAGATCCCGTCCCAAGCTGTATTCAGAATCTCAACTTCCGCACCCATTTCTACGCCAATGGCCTTGATGAGGTCAATATCGAAACCTACACACTCATCGGTATCGGGATCGACGCTCTCAAAAGGAGGGAAAGTGGCATCAGTAGCTACCTTAAGAACCTCCTGGGCAAAACCCAACCCTGATGCTCCAAAAAACAGCACCACTGTAAGTATGATGGCCAAGCGATTGAGTTTCTTCACCTTAAATACCCCTCTCTTGTCTGCAACCCTCACTCGCGTACGACAAGATAATTATACACGAAAGGGTATAAAATTACAAGCACAAATCAAAGACCCTTGCCGATATTTCCCCGGTAGTCTATCGACAAGGGTCCACGCTTACTTCCTAAGTTAGCTTAGTCCTTCGCCTGTGAACTTAGCTTCGACGATTGGCAAAGCACTCTCTGCAAAACACCGGTCTATCTAACTGAGGCTTAAAAGGCACTTCTGTCTCTGCACCACATTCGGCACATATTACCTTGTACATCTCTCGCTGACGGGGGGGGCGGGCTTGAACGCTACGTTGTTGCTTCCGGCTCCGGCGACACTCTGGACACCGGCCCGGCTCATTAACGAACCCTCTTTCTTCATAGAACGCTTGCTCCCCAGCACTAAAGGTGAACTCGGAACCACAATCACGGCAGACTAAAACCTTGTCAACAAAGGCACCCATTAATCTGATCCCCTTCTTAGTCATCCGAAGTAACAATCTACAGTTACAGCGCGGGCCTGCCTTTGCCCCATTTTTTCCTTTACCCCCGCCGGGGGAGTGTTTTGCCAACACTTCCGGGGATCAAAACGGTGGCCTTAGAGCTTGGTCTTTCTGCCGTGGCAGGTTGGTTGCGCGACACCGACCGCGGGCCCACACTATCACTTGTATTATATACGCGTAGGCCAAATAAAACAACGCCCGGCAGCTCCCATCCTATTCAACAAGAAATCTCTTCTTGGGCAATAAGTATAGCTATGCATGGATGGACGCAAGGGGCGGGTGTTTTCCAGTGTTGAGACGTTCCCCTTCGTTAGCTTCTAGACAACCAGTTCTCCTTCTTCATTGATGTAGGCTCTCAGCCGCCGCTGAGGGTCCCGAAAGACTCGAGTCTCACCGCGAATGGAGATGCTGACATTGGGGTGTACCGTCTGAGCCACTATGACCCCGCCATTGACGATGACAACCTCCGTAGCTACTCCCCCAGGGCCGCCTAACTCTCTGAATTCCACATTGCCTTCATTGACTACGACCTTGCCGCCCCTCAAGAGCCCTCGGGGTGCCTTTACTCCCTTGCCGGCAATGATGGTGGAATAGTAACAACCGGTTCCGTTGACCATTACCTTGCCACTGGCTTCTATTGTTGCATTCTGCAGGCTTCTGACTTCGATGTCGGCATCGACTGCCTGCATAGCTTCGAGGTGCAAGGCAAAGTTCTCCAAGGAGTGGACTAGGGATTGCAGCTCCCATCGGGAAGTGCCCGTTGGGCCCAAGCCAATCAGCCTGCTCCTTAGCGTCGGTATTAGTTCCGGGAAAAACTGGAATATCTCAACGGAACGAGCAGCATGATCTTCCAATTCGATAACATGTTTGGGGATTTCGTTGAATCTGCTCTCCAACAGCTGATGAATAATCTGACCATCAGCTAGCTTAAGCTGTTGCATTCTGGGATCCCGCTGGAGTTGCTGCAACGCCTTGAGCAGCTCGTTTAAACGAAGAGTGAGTACGTCAACCACCGATAGGATCCGTTTACACTCCGCAGACACACCCCCGGCCTGTATCCGTCCTCCGATGACACTCTTGCGGACGATGGCGCCTTTCTGCCCCATAACCTTGGCATGGGATACCAGACCTGAGATTTCCACCAAACCTCCAGATAAGACTTCTATACTATCGAGTACATCACCATTGACCACCACATCTCCGGAGAAGCGGATATGACCAGTACTGGCATCGGCATTTTGTGGTACGAGGAACGTGGGCACAACTTTGATAGTCTTACCATCCAAAATAGGCCGCCCTTCGCGAGTGGCCACTGCCCGGCGACCGTCATCTACGAGTTCAGCACCCTCACCTACTGACAACACAGGATTACGGTAATTGCGGGATCTAACTGTGCCCCCGAGCACGTTGGTGCCCGGCTCCCCGGGCTGTGGTTCTTTTCTTGTGGCTAACACATCGCCGGGCTGAACCCACGGGATGGTATGTCGGTCATACAAATCCACCCGGGAAGCATCAGGATCGACATCCTTCTCAGCCAGGTCTGTAAAAAGGTACTGCAGTGAGCCATCTACAGGCTCCTGGGGCGGCTGCCCTTGGGCGACTATCATCGGTCTACCACCGGCGCTGGCAATGAGCTCCTCAATGGCTTCTCGATCAATACCAAATACGACCTTTGCCTCAGCAAGCTGAGCGATGACATCTTCTACAGTTGGATCTGACGGGGTAATGACCTCCTCCAGATCCGCGGCGACATAAGCGAAAGGGCCTTCCGGTATATCTCTGATTTTGAATCGCTTACCGGCATGGCGCTGTATAGATGCCATGGCCTGCATCTTCGTAGAGCTAACGTTAACCCTCACCTCATAGGTAGGCTGTTCATCGGCAGACAGGATCTCTACCTGCTCGCCATCGGCGAGGGTGTGCTTTTCCTTTATAACCTCGCCATTTACCTTGACAATAACGTTACTTCCCGGCTTAATCACAGGCCATCTCCCACCCGCTTCCGGCGGGATAACAGTCACTTTCCCATCTTGGACAGAAATTCGGCCATCTTTCGGCATCGGATTCTCTTCTTGTTCGTGGCCGTCATCAGAAACCTCCGCTGTCTGCTTCATATCGGAGGCTTTCGAGCCAGTCACTTCTGGGCTTTCCAGCGTCTTCTCCTCAGCTTCCTGCCCCTCGATCCGCTTGCCATCACCCAACACAGATTGCGCCCTTGCCTTAACACGATCTCGCAGAGTCATTTCACGACCCCCTAGCAGACTTACGTCCTTAGTCTCGCCTAATAGACCGTTCCACTAGTTTCTGAATCTCACCAAACAAAATCGGAGTAGCAGATAGACCGATGACAAGATCCCAATGCAGTGCATCCAACGGCACCACGCCAAAAATCGGCTGCAAAACCGGGACTAGAAGCACTAAGAGTTGCAGGGTTGCCGAGACCGCCAGCGCCAAGACAAGGTGCTTATTGCTGAATAATCCGATTGTGAAAATTGACTGGGTTGACCTGGCGTTCATGGCCTGGAACAGCTGGGCAAAGGCCAGGGTGGCAAAGGCCATGGTTCTAGCCATCTCAACCGGAGCCCCTCGCCTGATTCCCAAGTAATAGGCCGCCAGCCCTAAGGCACCTATTAGACATCCGTGCAGGAAAATCCTGTAAGACATGCCACCGGCAAATATACTCTCACGGCTACCACGGGGCCTATGGCGCATAACCCCCGGCTCTGGGGGCTCTACCCCTAAAGCCAAAGCCGGCAAGCCATCGGTGACCAGATTGATCCATAGGATCTGAATTGCCGTTAGAGGCCTTCCCCAACCAAGCATAATAGACATGAAAATGGTAACAATCTCGCCAACATTACAGGATAGCAGGTAGTATACAGCCTTACGGATGTTGGCGTAAATTGTGCGTCCCTCACTGACCGCGGCCACGATAGTGGCAAAGTTATCATCGGCCAATACCATCTCCGCTGCTTCCTTTGCCACATCCGTGCCGGTGATCCCCATGGCAGCTCCAATATCTGCTCTCTTTAGAGCAGGGGCATCGTTTACCCCGTCTCCTGTCATGGCCACCACGTGGCCTTTCGCCTTCAAAGCGTCGACAATGCGGACCTTATGTTCCGGCGAGACCCTAGCAAAAACCCGCACGTTTTCGATGATCTCCGGTAGCTCTGTATCACTAAGCTTCTCAAGCTCTGGTCCCGAGACAACCATCTGGTTCTCATCTTCCAGGATGCCGAGTTCTTCGGCGATAGCCGTCGCTGTTATCTTATGGTCTCCTGTCACCATAACTGTTCGAATCCCTGCCGTCTTGGCCAAGTGAACTGCAGACTTCACCTCAGGCCGCGGGGGGTCAATCATTCCGGCAAAACCAACGAACACTAAGTCGCGCTCTATCGTCTCGGGAGAAAGTGATGGCGGCATACTCTCCCACAAGCGGAAACCTGTAGCCAACACCCGCAAGGCTTCCTGGCCCATATTAGCATTGATCTCCAACAGCCTCTCCCGCTCTCTTTCATCTAAGGGCCTAATCTGTCCGTGGGAGAAAACATGGCTGCACAAAGAAAGCATGACATCGGGAGCGCCTTTGGAGAAGGAGATAACGCCTTGATCCATCACCCCGCTATTAACCAAATCTCCGGTGCCATTCACTTGGTGCAATGTCGTCATCAATTTGCGTTTAGAATCAAAAGGTATTTCGCCGATGCGGGGATACTCAGGATGCTCGCCTACGGGAATACCGGCCTTAGCTCCTAAAACTACCAAAGCTCCTTCCGTGGGATCACCGATGATCTGATAGCCCGTGCCATTGGCATCAAACTGAGCATCATTTGCCAGGGAGAATCCGTGCAGAAGCATGTTAAGATGAGCATCGGCTAAAGGCTCTGTCTTAACTTCACCGTCTTTGGTCCGAAACTCACCTGCCGGCTCATAACCTTGACCAGATACTTCGAGGAATTGGCCGTTGACATACACCCGGGTGACAGTCATCTCATTTTGAGTTAGTGTTCCGGTCTTGTCGGAAGCAATGACGCTCGCTGTGCCTAAGGTCTCAACAGCGGGCAGCTTCCGGATAATCGCTTGCCGCCTGCTCATCCTTTGTACCCCTAGGGCCAGGACAATGGTGACGATGGCAGGCAACCCCTCGGGGATAGCGGCTACCGCCAAACTGATAGCCGTCATAAACATCTCAAAGGCTGGTTCTCCCCGTAATATGCCTGCCAAGAATACCAATACCACAAGAACCAAAGCAACTGCACCCAAGCTCTTCCCCAATTCCTCCAGCTTGCGCTGCAAAGGAGTGGCTTCTTGCGGCGCTTCTTGAATCATGCTGGCAATCTTGCCGATCTCAGTGGCCATTCCGGTCGCCGTTACTATGGCTCGACAGCGTCCATAGACTGAGGTAGTACCGCTAAACACCATGTTAACACGATCGCCCAACCCGGCATCTGCATCAGCTAGGGGCACGGTAGTCTTTTCTACGGATACAGACTCGCCTGTCATAGCCGCCTCTTCACATCGCAGGTTCACCGCTTCCACCAAGCGGGCATCAGCAGGAATGTTGGTGCCAGCCTCTAGAACTACAAGATCCCCCGGTACCAGCTCCCGAGCGGGGATCTCTTGTATCTTCCCATCTCGGATAACTGTAGCCCTAGGTGCCGACATCTTCATTAGAGCCGCTAACGAGCTCTCTGCTTTACTCTCCTGGACTACGCCAATCAAGGCGTTGAGCATTACAATGAGTAAAATCACAATTGTATCCGTGACCTCGCCCATCAGGCCGGATATGATGGCAGCACCGATCAGCATCAGTACCATCACTTCTTTCACTTGCCCGACCAGCATGGACCAAATACTCCGCCCAGGACTTGCCTTAAGCTCGTTGGGTCCATATTCCTCCAGTCGCCTGGTAGCCTCAAAGGAAGTAAGTCCTGCATGTATATCCGTCTCTAAGGCCGTTTCTGTCTCCTTAACTGTCATGGTGTGCCAGTTTTGTCCATCAATGTCTGCCACTACTCTGGTGCGCCTCCCTATATGCCTGTAACAAACGTACGAATAAGCTATTACTTCTTCTCATCGACAAATCGAGGATCTCCGTAAACCGTAGGGCTCGGCTGATAGGCCTTAGCAGCCCGTCTGCTCTTTTGAAAATCCTCCAACTGTCCTTGCATGTTTTCTACTACTGAACGGAGCAACTCTTCGTTGACCCGCTCCTGCTCCTGCAATCTCATCAGAATATCCATAAGCTCGTCAATAGTCTTGCTAAGATCGGTGATAGGCAACCGCTCAGCTACTGCAGATAGAGCAAAAGTTTCTAGCCCCAGCTCGCATTGGAGTCTCTCGCGCAGTTCACCAAGGTCGTGCTCTCGCCCATCGATCTTACCCATGATAAGCTCTTTAGCACACAGCTTCTGGTCTACCGCCTCCCAGTTGCCCTCCTTTAGATGCCCTTCCATGGAGCTCGCCAAAGCCAATAGCTGCTCATATAATCCTAAAATAACCCTATAGCCCGCCTCCAGTTGGTCCACCAGTCTCTGCATCTCTCACACTCACCTTAACTACATATTTGTTGACATCCTCCCGGCCCCAACGCTACATTATAAGCTTCGTGGAAGAGGAAAAAACTCCTACAAGCAGGAATCTACCTGAAGACGTGTACATTCTTTCCTTTTAGGCACAATAGGCCAGGAGGCAGATATTGACATGGATATATATGGTATCAGCGACTTACACCTCCCCGGTGGCGAAGACAAACCGATGGACATCTTTGGTCCCGAGTGGCATGACCATGCGCATCGTATTGCCTCTGCTTGGCGAGAAATGGTAGCCCCTGAAGATGTGGTGCTTTTGCCCGGGGATTTATCATGGGCCATGCGCCTGTCATCGGCACAACAGGATCTAGACTTTCTGGGAGAGCTCCCGGGCCAGATCGTGCTGGTCAAAGGCAATCACGATCTGTGGTGGAAGAGCATCAGCCAGCTGCGCCAAAGACTTCCGTCCAACGTCTATGCCATTCAAAATGACTTCTTCCCATTGCCCAAAGGACTAGCCATATGCGGTACTAGAGGCTGGAAATGCCCTACAGCCAGTGATTTCACGACTGAAGATGAAAGAGTCTACCGACGGGAGTTAGAGAGACTGCGCCTATCAGTAGGCTCTGCTACAAAAGCAGGCTACCAACCCGATATTGCAATGCTCCATTACCCACCCACTGATGAAAGCCATTCGGTTTCCGCATTCATGGAAATTCTGGAGACTGCCGGTGTTAGGCATTGCATCTATGGCCACCTCCATGGGTATGCTCAAAAGCAGGCACTCATAGGTCTACACAGAGGCGTCCACTACCATCTAGTAGCCTGTGATGCCACCGACTTCAAACCACTTTACATAACCAGCCTCACCTGATGGGCCGAGCTGCAAGATGCCCAACCTTTTTGTTATAGCAATCCGATCTTCTTTGCTTCCCATGTGAGAGCATCTCGGAATTTCGGGTGAGCCAGACCGATGAGCAAGCGAGCCCTTTCATTGAGGGACTTGCCTTTGAGCTGAGCAACGCCATATTCCGTAACGATGTAATGTACATCGGTTCGGGGCGTGGTTACCACCGCTCCGGGACTCAGTGTTGGTACAATGCGGGATATCTCGCCTCCTTTTGCTGTGGAGCTAAAAGCGATAATGGCCTTGCCTCCCGGTGAGTCAAAGGCTCCCCGAGTAAAATCCAGTTGTCCACCGGTGCCACTGTACTGCTCTACACCAAAAGATTCGGCACAACACTGGCCAGTCAAATCCACCTGCAAAGCAGCATTAATAGCTACTTGCTTGTTGTTCTGGGCGATAACAGCCGGATCATTCACATATTGGACAGGATGGGTCTCAATCATGGGATTATCATCTAAAAAATCGTATAGTCTACGGGTACCAGTGGCAAAGGCGATCACAGCCTTATACCGATGCAAAGTCTTGCATCGCCCGGTAGCCACCCCCGTCCGGATGAGCTCCATGAGACTGTCACTCATCATCTCAGTATGAATGCCCAAATCCCGATGATCCATAAGATACTTGGTTACAGCACTGGGGATCCCACCAATGCCCAACTGTATGGTAGCACCGTTGGGGATCATTTCGGCGACGAGTTGGCCGATTTTCTCTTCAGCGGAGTTGAAATTTGGCAAGGGCAGCTCCGGTAGGGGGGCCTCATGCTCGACAATTCCGTCGACCTCATCGATGTGCAGAAAACCAGCACCATGGGTACGGGGCATATTAGGGTTTACCTCGACCAAGAGCTGGCGGGCTCCGCGACACACATCAACATTGTAATCTACCGATACCCCTAGACTAAAACAACCGTGGCGGTCCATGGGAGCCACAGTGGTAATAGCCGTATCGACTTTGCGAAACTCAGTGAAAATACGGGGGGCCTGGTGAAAGTGATTCGGAGTATATGTTGCCCTGCCCTCTTTGTATGCCTTACGATCTACACCACTAAAAAAATACGATTCCCAGTTAATTTCCGAAGGCAGATCGGGGCGTAGTACTGTCTTTAATGTATTAGCCAGAGGCAGCATAGCATGCATAGTGATATTTTTCAGTTTGCCGGCCTCGACGGCATCGGCTATAGCAGCCAACAAAGCCGGAGGTTCGCCAGCACCTAAAGGCTGTATGATGGTGCTGCCGCTTTCAATGCCAGCCACCGCCTCTGCCGGTGTCATCAACTTCTCTTTATACTTCTCCTGTACGTCCTTGACAATAGTGATCAAACTCGGACCTCCTTTAGGCCTCCGATAGACCTATTCCCTTCTATGATTCCCCGCTAGTGTCAAAGGGACTTCACGCCACCTTTTACCACTGTCCAATACTACATTTGTGCCCACAATCCTGCTTCGGGACACCTAACCTGGCAGAGACAGGCATACGTGCAGTAGATTCGTATGGTATGTATGACACCTCTTGGCAAAGGTTATCCTAATTTTGAATCTTAGAGAAAGGAGCTGAGTCCATGCAGTTAATCCACGGAGTCGCTGTAGAGCCTAGTAATCCCTATAGCAATCAGGACATAACCATAAACTATGATGGTCTCCTCCAAAAAAGTGGCGCAGACCAAATCTATCTGCACTATGGAGTCGATGGCTGGGAAAGTCCTGCTACCGTCCCTATGATGCGTAGTCAAAGAGGCTGCTTCCATACCATGATCAAGGCTTCTGCGAGACATGAAGTCAATTTCTGCTTCCATGATAGTGCCATGAACTGGGACAACAACAGTGGTCTGGACTGGACCATCCGGGTTTTCTAGCGCCCAAAGCTGCGGGTAGAGTAAAAGTCTAATAGCAAAGATGGGGCGAAATCCTATAATCAGCAGAGGATCTCGCCCCATCATCGGCAGCTGGAATCAGCGATCAGTAGCAAAAATGCGGCATGGAGGTGAAACCATGGCAAACTACGTTTGCATGAAATGCGGTCAAGAAACAAACAATCCCCATTTCGATCTAGTCTCCGGCGTAGTACAATGCCCAACCTGCATGGAACAGGAGGCAAGCCTCTTAGGCAAGCTAAGGATCACCGAAGACAAAGATGCCGCCGATAGCATCCGGCCCCCCACGGTCTAGACAACCGAACAATGGCAGGAATCCTATCCCTATGGCAAGAAGGGGTACAGGGCAAAATGACTGTACCTTTCTTTTGGGATGGAGAAGCAAATGCAGAACCTGTTAAATAAGGGTGTCTGGACCCGACCCACTGACAAAATGGCAGTATATACCGAGCTAGAACCAGGAAAGGCATGGGGTGTCCGGGTAACTTTGTACCCAGATACTGCTCGCGTAGAAGCCATCAACGGACCCAAGTGCACCTGGTATAAGGCACCATTACGGATATCTGCTATAGTTAACATGCCCAACCGATGGGAAAGACTACGGGGCATCACCTTTCAGGATAAGCTAATGAAAGAGGTAGCCAATAAGCGGGCTGTGGCTGCGGAGGAAAACGCCAGACTCTAACCGCTAGACATCCCCTTGCCTAATTGGCACACCATGCACGATACATCATGGCTAACCTTCCGAATCTCGTAGAATAAAAAGAGCCACGTTTTTCCCAGACTGCATGGCTCCGGCCATACTGCCGGAGTGCACATACCAATGTCCGCATTGATAGAGCCGAGGTAAAGCCGTGGTCTCTCGCTTGATATGGGAAAACGTCTCCGGTGTAGGCAGCCAACCCCTCTTGGCGCCTTTCCAGTTTCCCGTATAACGGCGGTACGTAATGGGCGTCGCGACAGTGGCCATGGTAATCCGATCCCGTAGCCCTGGCAGCACCCGCTCGGCAGAAGTTAGGAGAGCCGCCGCCACATCCTCCTTCAAAGCAGTATACTCTGGGCCCCTCATCTCGCTAATGGTCTGCCAGCGTTGCCGATACTCAAAGGAAACCTGGGCTCCTACTGCGATGCTCCTGTATCCCGTAGGGGCATGCAGATTGTCGGCGAGACTATGGTCCACAATACTGATCAACCACTGAGTAGGGTCCTCGCTGTCCATGGCATCGATAAGAGCCGGGCAATAGGTTATATGATGATGCCAAGCCGCTAGTTTAGTCACACTATCATCGACACCCAAGGAAATCTGAAAATACGAAGGCCAGGGTTCCAGCGCACTGAGATCTTCCAAAACGTATTCCGGCACTGCCCCTTCAGGTACCAACTGGCCATAGAGCCTCATGGCGTCACAAGCAGCAACAACAAAGTCACTGCGGATCTCCTCACCATCTACCAACTTGACTCCGATGGCGGAGTCACCCTCTACCAGAATCCCGACTACCTCGGCACCACAGCGGACCTCTCCGCCGTGTTCTTCCACTGCCTGCCGCAATGCATCAACCAGACCTTGGCCACCGCCAACGGGATAATACAAATGCCGCTCCCTTACCCACCCAATTGTAGTAAGGAGCAACAGTGCTGATGCTTCGCCTACAGGACATAGGGAATAGAAGAAAGTGCGCAGCTGAGGATCCTTAAACTCCTGGACCAATAGGTCCTGAATACTCAGACCTGCATATTTACCCAGGAGCTTGGTGTTGCGTAAACCCGCCAGCCCAATTTTCAGTTTTTCCCATCGGGTGAGCATTTCCTGAGGCTTCTTAGGCGTAGAAGGCAGTCGCCGGAAGAGCTTGATGGCATCTGCCACCAACCTTTCAATAGCCTCTCTATCATTGGGAAAAAGTTCGCACAGCTTTTCCGTCCACTCGGCCACATCAGAGGACAAGAGAATATCAAAACCAGGCCCCATCTGGCGGCTAAAGGGATCAAGCTGTCTGAAGCTTAAGTTCAACCCAAGCTCTTCTCGACAGGTGCTGATAGAACCACTACTGTGACACCCTATGAGCCACTGCAATGCCGGCTCAAACAGATATTCTCGCCGGGAAAACGCTGCTGCCAATCCTCCCGGTCGATGTTGCTGCTCCAAGACGCAGACGCTCATCCCCGCCCGAGCCAGGTAGGCAGCTGCCGTCAAGCCGGCGATACCACCACCAATAACTACTACATCTACATCCTTCGCCATTTCGACGCACCTTTTCTCTCTGTACCCTCTGTAGTTGGTCCAGATCACTTAGAACCGTGGTTTCGTACATGCCTTTCGCAGCCGCAGCCAAACGAGATATGTGAAGACAGGGCCACGATCCTACTCTGCCACTCAATAAGCACTCAAGGGACAGCAGCAGTGATGAGCCCTGCCTTCGCTCGGCGGCCAGTTAGTTATCTAGCTTAACAGGCTTTCCTGTCTTGGCTGATTCATAGGCGGCCAAAGCCACCTCCAGGGCCTTTATGCCATCTTGAGCCGTTATAGTCGGCTGACGATCTTCCTGAATACAAGCCACAAACTCCTTGACCAGCCCGTAATCACTGTTGGATCCCCAAAACTCCCACTGATAGTTGGGATCCTGCGACCCGATCCGTTCAAGGCTCTGGCGCATCATGTCCACTTCTGTTACCATGTTTGTCCCTACGACCTTCAGATAGAGATCTCCCCAGGTATAGAAATCATCGGGGCGGGACCAACTAGGATCCAAAGTCATAAAGGCGCCATTGGTCAACTCTAAAGTGAGTAGGCCACAGTCATCGGTGGGAATGTCATGAAAGCGGCGATCAATCTCAGCATACACTTCCTTGATCTCCGTCTGGAAAATCCACCGCACCAAATCCACCAGATGAACTGTATGATCAACAACAGCTCCACCACCGGCTGCCTCGGGGTCAATAAAGAACCCGCCAGGCATCTTCCCATGGTTAGTGCCCCTCAAAAGGACCACCCTACCTAATAGACCATCATCGTATTGAGCTTTCAGGCGCTGTACCGCAGGAACATACCGGCACGGAAAGGCCATCTGAAACTTGACTCCGGCCTCCCTAGTAACCTTTTCCATGGCCAGACCATCCTCAAGGGTGGTGGCGATTGGTTTTTCGCAAAGTATGTGTTTGCCGGCGGCAGCGGCCATCTCCGTAAGCCTGCGGTGATCAGCATTAGCAGCAGTAATAATGACACCATCGATATCTGCTTTAAGCAGCTCCTCGAAGGAATTAAAATACCTGGTGCCAAGTTGACTGGCAACAGCCTTCCCCCGTTCTGCATCCTCATCGGCTATGCCAGCAAATTCGACACCAGCCAACTGGTTGAGTACATCAGCATAGGCATAAGCATGCAAATGGGCAAAACTCATAATACCGATTCTCATCGCCCTTACCCCCTTTCCAGCCTTACCGGTTTCCCAGTTTTTATAGACTCTTGAGCAGCCACAGCGATTTCAACGGCTCGCAGGGCCTCTTCTCCGTTGATCATCGGCTCTTTACCTTCCCGGGCGCACTCTATGAAATGCTTTAGCTCCAGAGTATATGGATCTATCGCCATTGGGCTCTCCGGCACCGCTACACCTGGCTTTCCGGTATGGGCAGCACTCTGTAATTGATAGCTCTTAAGAGCAGAAGACCAATGGGAATCATGGGTCAACAGCCCCTCATCACAAGCGAACTCGAACTTCGTCCCAAAGGTGCCTAGATCCAGCCAGGTTCCTTCGACGTTGCCAATGACTCCATTGGCAAATCGCAGGCTGACCAAAACATGCTCCATTCTATTATTCTCCCGGCCCCATGTGCTCTTGGCGAAAACCCGCTCCACTTCGCCTAGGGTCCACCGGAGAAAATCAAAGTCATGAATGATAAGATCCAGGGTGAGACCACCGCTCCACTCATATCTGGCATACCAATCTTGCCAAGCAGTGGGGAATCCACCCCCGCCTCGATAGGTGTACACTGTACCAACATTGCCCATCTGGCCGCTTTCTATAACGGCCTTCGCCCGCTGATATTCGGGGAAAAACCGTACCACGTGACCTACACCCAATATGACCCCGGCCTTTCGACAAGCATCAACCATCGCTTGTCCTTCAGCCCTGCTGCGGGCCAATGGCTTTTCGCAGAAGACATGCTTACCAGCCTCTGCTGCTATCTCCACATGCTCCCGGTGGAGAAAGGTTGGGACGCATACATCGATCACGTCCAATGCTTCGGCAGATAACATGTCTCGAAGGGTCGCGTAGCTCCTTACATCATGCTGTTCTTCCGCTAGTGCGCGTCGCTCCGGTCGAATATCGGCTATGGCCACCAGTTCACAATCGGCGATTCTCTGGTAACTCGCCGCATGGGTTGTGCCCATGGTACCAAATCCGACGATTCCAACCCTCATTCACCCTCACCTCCATAATAAACTACCTAATCTCCTTATTCTGGAATGGACATTTGTTTCCTTCTGCCAATTGGGTTTTTGCCAGGCACCAAGCTACATCTAGGCGCCCATGATGCCATGCCCAGCATCCAGAAGGACAATCAGATCTAAACTGCCGCTGTTTATCTTCCCCCAGCGGCAGTGGCCTATTGTATGGCAATTAGTCATGGCACAAGTCTCCAAACCAAGGCTATTCGTCAGCGCTTCTTTCAGGGCTGCTCTTCCTAATGGCTTCCTTAGCCAGATAGTCACAGCGGTTGTTAAGCTCGTTATCGGAATGACCGGGTACTTTGATCCATCGGACTTGGTGACGATTAGCTAGAGCAATGAGGCGCTTCCAAAGATCCTGGTTTTCCACGGGCTTCTTCTTAGCATTCAGCCACCCATTTCTCTGCCAATTCTCTATCCATTTCCGCTGGAAAGCATTGACAAGATAAGCGCTATCACTGTAAAGCTCCACAGAGCAAGGCCGGGTTAAGGCCTCTAACCCCTTGATAGCTGCCAAGAGCTCCATGCGCTGATTGGTGGATTCTCCTTCATACCCAGCCAACTCCCTCCGGTGGGGCCCATAGATCAGGATGGCTCCCCACCCACCGGGTCCAGGGTTGCCGGAGCAAGCCCCATCGGTATAGATTTTCACCTCAGCTAGACTCACCGTTAATATCCCTTTCCCTTCTGACTTCGCCGCCAAACAGTATCCGCTGACGGCAAAGGGGCTGCTAAAACCAGCTCCCTGCCACAGGCAAATCTTTAACCTCTCGGGGAACCTTTGCGTCTAGATCCTCCCCACTAGATATTCTCCAAAGGAGCCGGATGATGCCCAAAGGTCGGTACAGGCCCCTGGCTAGGTGCTGCCCACCGAACAGCGTTGGTGATCACTCGTTGGACATCCTGATTGTAGAATATAGGATATGTCTCATGTCCCGGGCGGAAATAGAAAATCTTGCCCCTGCCTCGGCAATAGCAACAACCACTGCGGAAGACTTCCCCTCCTGCAAACCAACTGATAAACACTAAGGTGTCCGGTGCTGGGATATCGAAGCGCTCGCCGTACATTTCAGTCTTTGGCAACTCGATATATTCGCCGATGCCTGCCACAATGGGGTGCCCCGGCTCCACAACCCAGAGCCGCTCCTTTTCACCAATTTCTCTCCACTTCAGATCACAGGTAGTGCCCATGAGGCGCCGAAATATCTTGGAAAAATGGGCAGAATGCAACACTATCAAGCCCATACCGTCTAGAACTCGCTGTTCCACCTTATCCACCACGGCGTCACTGACTTCATGGTGGGCCGTATGACCCCACCATGTGAGAACATCGGTATTGTCCAATACCTCATCGGTAAGGCCATGCTCTGGCTCATCCAAAGTTGCCGTTTTAGTATCCATCCCCTCGCTCTTCAGAAAACTGGCGATGGCCCCGTGGATACCTTCGGGATATACCTCTCTTACCTTTGCACTTTTTTTCTCGTGGCGATTTTCATTCCATATCGTCACACGAATTGCCATACTACCGCCTCTCTTTCCGAGGATTTGGCCCTTGGCCGGATCTTGCGTTTTACAGTGCTTTCTATGAGAGGAATACATTCTCATGTTAGAATTCCAGTTTCAGGAGCCCGATTCCTGCTTGCAGCCAGGCCCTGAGTCACCGATTCAAGGTCGATAACTTCTCGGTTTTTCAATGCCAACAAAGGAATTAATTGCCAGAGCAACGAACGAGAACGAACGAGATAGATCTGTATCAAAACATGGCAGCGGCGTTAGGACCTACCAGTAGCGTCATGCATGGGCATATTCCTAATGGTAGTAACGTATGCTGCTTGGAGAACGGTTTTCACCATCTGGCGGAGGTAGCAACATGCTGCAAGCGGAAGATTATTTCCAGTGGCAGTCCACTACTTTGGCAGCGCTATTTGTGGGGCTAAACTTTGTATGGGAGGCGCTTGCCCAGATAGAGCCTTGGCTGGAAGAAGAGCTCAAGCGCCTATCTCCCAACGAGCGAAGCCAAGGCATTATTCAGCCCGGTGCCTTTGTCAACGATAGTGTGATCCTAGGGCCCTATTCTGTGGTGGAGACCGGTGCCTATGTAAAGGGGCCGGCATATATTGGGAGTTTCAGCCACATTCGCCATGGTGCATACCTGCGGGAAGGCGCCATAATCGGTGAACATTGCGTTGTAGGCCATGCTTCCGAGGTAAAGAACAGCATTCTCCTGGATAAGAGCGCTGCTCCCCATTTTAACTATGTGGGCGATTCCATTCTAGGCAGGCACTGTAATCTCGGAGCGGGGGTCAAGTTATCCAATCTGAAGCACACCAAGGCTGAAGTCATCGTCAAGGCCCACGGATTGGATTACCCCACAGGTCTTATCAAGCTGGGCGCCATTTTGGGAGACGATGTAGCCTTAGGCTGCAATACAGTCTGTAATCCCGGCACACTGGTGGGACCTGGTACGCTGGTTTATCCCAATGCATCACTCCGGGGAATATATCCGGCCAATTCCATTATCAAGGTAGTGGGAAACACCGAGGTCCATCCCCGAAGCTAAGGCAAGAACTAGATCTAATCGCCCGCGTAGTGGCGGAGGGAAAGGATGTGAGAAACTGTGGATAGGGATAAACGGTTAGGTACGATTCTAATAGGTGTCGGAATCTTGGCCCTCTTAGGGCGAGCCGGGTTGTTAGAAGGCGCCGGTACGCTTTTTGTTTTAAGTGCTGTGGCACTGGCCATCTATGCATTTTCCGGCGGGCACCGCAAATACAGCAACATAGCCTCATTGATACCTGGTCTGGTGCTTGTGGCCATAGGTATCTCCATATACTTAGAGCAAAGATTCAACATTTCCGATGGGGCGATTCTTTTCTGGCTGTCGGCAGCTTTTTTCGGCATCTACTTGATCCATACCCGCATCGCCGGTAGCGATTGGGGCAGTAGATACTGGCCCCTGTTTCCCGGATGTGGATTGCTCATCATTGGTTTTCTGGATAACCCGGACATCCTGGGCAACTATACTTACCTGTTGGCCGTAGGGTTGATCCTCGGCGGTCTCTACTTAATCAGAAAACCATGACTGACAAGCAAAGGTCAAAGACATGAAGCGGCCTCTTAGAGGAACACCATCGACTTTCCTAAAAGAGGCCCTAGCTGTTGATGTCAATCCCGTCTACCTTGGCAATCTAGGCCGTGGTAAAAGTCAGGCAGTTAGTATCCTGACACTCTTTGGCGTCATTACCACTGACAAAGATCTCCTTTGCTTCACACCGATCACCATCTACCCAGTAGCCACAAGATTCTACAACACAGGTTACAGTTGGCGAGATATCGCGGTCAGGCAAGAATGCCGCCTCAATAGCCCCCCACCAGTTGACATTGTCTGCTGAACCTACTAGATTAGCCAAACCCCGCCGTTCTGAGAAGGTTTTGCACTCAGTATGCTCTGCAGACTCTGCCAAAACCTCTTCTTCATTGAGGATATCGATATTGGCTGCGCCACAGAGTTTCCCCGGCAGCCAGTGAGTACACGTTTCTACTTCACAGATGACCTTCGGATCAGCCATGAGCTCACACTCCTTTCACCCTTGAGTATCACCGGAAATCAGGAACCGTATGTAACGAAGAAACAGCAGCAAAAAGCCATAGGCAAAGGGTATGTAATCTAGCTGACTGCAAAGGTGCAAACAACCATGCAATACTAATATCTACCAGATGTGTGGCCGGACAGACTGAAGTAGGGCAGACATTGGCGCCTTTCGTACTTAATGGGGAGGTATGACTGTGCTGAAACGTGAATACGGGAAAACAGGTGAAATGCTGTCTATCATTGGTTTCGGCGGTATCGTAGTGGCCCGCATGGATCAGACCGCTGCCAACAATCTCGTAGCTCAAGCCATTGATCGAGGGGTCAACTATTTCGATGTAGCGCCCACCTATGATGATGCCGAAGACCGCTTGGGGCCTGCCCTCGTAGGCAAGAGAGACGAGGTATTCTTAGCCTGCAAGACAACCATGCGTACTCGCAAAGAGGCTGAAAGGGAGCTGCATCAATCTCTCCGCAAGCTCAAGACCGACCGTTTCGATTTGTATCAGCTCCATGCCATGAATACTAAAGCCGATATCGAGACAGCCATGGGACCTGGCGGAGTTTTAGAAGCCGTATTGGCTGCTAAGGACGAGGGACTAATCCGCTATGTTGGCTTTTCCTCTCACACAGTAGAGGCTGCTATGACCCTAATGGATTCATATCACTTTGATAGTGTCCTCTTTCCCTTCAACTGGGCCGGGTTCTTCAATGCCGATTTCGGACCCCAGGTTTTGGAGAAGGCTACGGAAAAGGGCATGGCCAAGCTAGCCTTAAAGGCCATGGCTCATACTTTATGGGAAGAAGGCGAGGAGAGAGCCTACGCCAAGACATGGTACAAACCCATTGAGGATCGGAGGTTAGCCAGCCTCGCCCTGCGCTTTACACTATCGCAAAGCATCACAGCAGCCATTCCACCGGGAGAACCACAGTTTTTCCAAATGGCCCTGGATATAGTGGAAAACTATGAGCCCATTGCCGAAGATGAAATCCAGGAATTGCGGGAATTGGCTGAAGGTGTCACCCCTGTGTTCAGTGAACATTCTGCTTGATTTGCCACTCCCCCCCATTCCCCACAAAGGTAAAGGCAGGTCCCATTGGACCTGCCTTTACCTTATCTTCTCTGCTTAGTCTTTTCCTTTCCGCCTACCGGGCTCGAAAGAAAATGCCCTTAGCTTCAGCCAAAATCCTACCCTCTTCGTCCCGGATCTGTCCCTGTGCAGTAAAGGTGCTGCCCCGTTCCTCCTCCACCCATCCCTTAACTGATAACGGAGACCCTATCAAGGCAGGCCGCCGGAAGCGTACCTCAATTTTCCCTGTTACAGCCGTAACCCCGCGAGCCGCAATGGCCTGCACCATGACTTCATCAAGGAGGGTGGAAAGTAGACCTCCATGCAGCACCCCATCATATCCCTGATATGTCTTTGACGGTGCAAAGTCTCCATATGCCGCTTTGCCATCGGTGAAAAACTCAATTTGTAGACCTAAGGGATTATCTTGACCGCAGACAAGACAACCCCTTGAAGGCGGTAATCTTCGCATATTCCTTAGGTCGCCTTTTTGATTCATTGGCCGGCAACAGCAGCCTTGGCCGCCTGTACCATTTCAAACACTTGCTGAGCATCTTTGTCACCCCGCCCGGAGAGATTGACTATAATCACATCCTCCGGTGAGAGACTCGGTGCCAACTTCACCGCTTGAGCCACGGCATGGGCGCTCTCCAATGCAGGAATAATACCTTCCACCTGGGAAAGCAGCTTGAAAGCTTCTAGCGCTTCTTCATCGGTTACGGCTACATACTCCGCTCGCCCACTAGCTTTATAGAAGCTATGCTCCGGTCCCACACCGGGATAGTCCAGCCCAGCAGCGATGGAGTAGGTGGGTAAAGGTTCACCGATTGCATCTTGCATGACATAACACTTAAAACCATGCAAAAGACCGGGTTTTCCCAAATTGAGGGGAGCTGCATGCTTGCCTGTGGCCAAACCCTTGCCGGCAGGCTCAACTCCAATCATCCCAACGTCCTTGTCATCATAGAAGGGATGGAACAACCCGATGGCATTACTTCCACCGCCGACGCAGGCTATGACATAGGTGGGGAGCTTGCCTTCCTGCTCAAGAATTTGCTGCCGGGCCTCCTTGCCAATGACACTTTGAAAATGTCGCACAATCGCTGGGAAGGGATGAGGTCCTACGGCAGAGCCTAGCATGTAATAAGTATGTCCATAATTGGCCAGAAGGTCAGCAAAGGCTTCGTCCACAGCTTCTTTTAGAGTGCGATTGCCCGTGGTAACTGAGATAACTTTAGCACCCAAGAGCTCCATACGAAAGACGTTCAGTGCCTGACGACGGATATCCTCGGCACCCATATAGATGGTGCAATCCATCCCAAACAGAGCACATGCTGTAGCAGTAGCCACCCCATGCTGCCCCGCACCAGTTTCTGCTATCACCCGCTTGATACCCATCCGTTTGGCCAAAAGTGCCTGACCGATGACATTGTTGATCTTGTGGGAGCCGGTATGGTTGAGATCCTCCCGCTTAATGTAGATCTTAGCTCCACCTAACTCCTCTGATAACCTGGCGGCGTAATACAAGGGGCTGGGGCGACCAACATAATCCCTATGATAGTACCTTAGCTCCTCGTTAAACTCCTCATCGTCCTTGTAGCGCAGAAAGGCATCTTCCAGATGATCAAGGACTGTTTGCAGCTCCGGTGTGACAAAACTTCCCCCGAACTGTCCGTAAAACCCTTTCTCCCCATCAGTCTTCATCATGCTCCTCCTCAGCTAATCTAATCTCAGCTATACTCGGCTCAACTCACGGGAACCTCTAGCCTCTCCGGCGCCGATACGCTGGTACATGAAATTATAGTTCGCCGATAATGCTGGACTTCCTGCCATATACTAGTTCCAGTTTTCTCAAAGAATAAGTCTTACTCCATGCTAAAGCTTGCTGAGAGATCACTTCCATGGTAAACTAGTTCGTGTGCGAACTGTTTTGTATGTCATTTCCAGGAAAGGAGTACACCCGTGACCCCCCCAACTAGGGAAGAACTAGATCAAGCCAAACACTTGCTGCATAGGACTAACCGAGGGCTCACGTGCCGAATGAGGGAGATTCTCCAAGATAGTGGGCTCACTTTTCCCCAGGCTCTAGTGCTCAAGACGATTAAGCGGAGCGACAGCCCTCCCTCACTAGCAGAAGTGGCTAATAAGGTGCACTTGGCACCCAGTACGGTAACGGATATTATCCAAAGGCTAGAGCGCAACAAGCTACTCACTAAGGAAAAAGACCCCACCGATGCCCGGGCCTTCCGCTTGCGCATAACTGAAGAGGCCCGCAAACTAGTTGGGATAGCTGAGGCAAAGTACGACTCCTTTGTCCTGCACTGCATAGCCAGCTTTGATGCCGATGAACTCCGATTATTCATGGCACTATTAGAGAAGTTTAGTCGGGCCCTACAAGAACCCATGACCGGTGAGGCGTCACATCACTAGGTACATCTTTAGTTTTCTTTCTTCTAGAGAGGAGTCTTGCATTGCAGCGTACACAGATTACTGACTTCACCGAAGGTAGTATTCCCAAACATCTGGTAATGTTCTCGATACCCATGTTGTTGGGCAATCTCTTGCAAGCCTTATATAACACTGTAGATAGCATTTGGGTAGGGCGCTTTCTTGGTCCCCACGCCTTGGCCGCTGTATCAGTTGGCTTTCCTGTCATTTTCGCTCTTATAGCCCTAGTCAACGGGGTGACCATGGCCACAACCATTCTGGTATCCCAATATTTCGGAGCACGTCAACAGGAGCGATTAGTTAAGACGGTGACTAACTCCTTAATCCTACTCGTCGCTCTAGGGTTGATTATCTCTGTTATTGGAGTTGTTTTCCGCCGTCCCCTCTTGGAGTTGATCAATACCCCGCCGGAAATCATCGATATGGCATCAGAATATCTGGCCATCTACATGGCAGGACTTGTGGGCATGTTCTTATATAACGTAGCTAGTGCCATACTGCGTGGCCTGGGAGACTCTCGTACTCCCTTGCGGTTCCTAGCTTATGCTACATTCCTGAACATCGTCCTGGATCCGCTCTTGATCTTCGGCCTAGGACCAATTCCCCCCATGGGGGTTGCCGGTGTGGCTTTGGCTACAGTCATTGCCCAAGGCATGTCCGCTGTTATATCTTTAAGGTATCTTTATTTGAAATCGGGGCTTCTACACTATGAGCCCGGCATGTTTCGCCTGGATTGGGAGTTGACATCCTTGACCTTTCGAGTGGGGCTTCCCGCTGGCATCCAGCAGGTGCTGGTTTCCCTAAGTAGTGTAGTGGTGAACTCCATCGTCAATAGCTTTGGCGCTACTGTTATTGCGGGGTTCGGCGCTGCCTCCCGCCTGGACCAGTTCGCCTTTATGCCATCCATGACAATGGGTATGGCGGTCTCAGCCCTGGTGGGCCAAAATCTAGGAGCGGGTAAGTCAGAGAGGGTCTCCGAGACTGTCAGATGGAGCGCCATCCTCTCTAGCAGCATCACCGCCATAGTTTCTGCCATCGCCATTTTGCGACCGGATATTCTCATGGTGCTTTTTACCAAAGATGAGGCAGTACTGGCACAAGGAGCATTATATCTTCGATATGTATCCCTATCGTATATTCCCATGGCTTTGATGTTCACCATTGGCGGTGTGATGCGGGGTGCCGGTGACACTGTAGCCACAATGCTCTTGACCCTTGTGTCTTTGTGGCTCTTCAGGGTGCCTTTGGCCAAGTACCTTTCTTCCATACCGGAGCTGGGCGTTGGAGGCGTATGGCTAGGCATCGCTATGGGTTCGGTGGCTGGTTTTCTACTCAACTTCGGCTACTACAAGACGGGGCGCTGGAAAAGGCGGGTGCTTGTGCAAAGAACCGTGGATGCAGAAAGCAACTGATCTTGATGAGCCAAAACGGGGATCCGGCCCGCATGTCTGGATATCCCAAGGGGGCAGTGGTCCGACCACTAACCCCCACCTCCAATACTCCAATCGCCTATCGAGGTGGTCTGTCGTCTATCGGCCTACTGCCACCTTGGTGGTCTTGCGGCCTAGTGGAACCATCCTCCGCTCTCGCTTTTCAAAAACAGCCACTTCATGAATGCCATGGTGGTGCAACTCCCTTATTATTTCTGGATAGTTGCGCCCGATCTGGTCAACGGCATGGGCATCTGACCCCAATGTAATGGGTACGCCGTAATCTGCAAGCAGGCTGATATATTTCTGGTAGACCTCCCGAGAACCGAAACCCTCGAAATTGAAAGCACGGGTATTGATCTCCAAGCACATATCCTGGGCCCGGGCTGCAGCTACTACTTCTGCCAGGGCTTCTTCCACTGCCAGCTCTTCAGAACCGCCCTCAGGCCAAGGTACCGCTTGCCAAACCAAGTGTATATGCGCTAGGGAATCGAACAAGCCGCTTTCCACAGCCTGCCGAGCATATTCAAAGTACTCCAGGAGTAAAGTGACCGGTGCTTCCTCAATCAAGGTGATGTATTGCATATCATGGGAGGGCATAAAGTGGACGGTACCTAGAGCAAAATCTAGGGGCAATCCTGTCAAAAACTCACCAACCGCCTCATCATAGCCGGGAAAGTAGTCTACCTCTAGTCCCCGTCTAACCCTGATCGGCGTTTTCTTCGCAGCTTCAGCTACATCGGTAAGGTAGCCTTCCAGCTCATGATCCCGCATCCATTTATATGGGATCGTCTCCTGGACTTTTTCTGGTAGAAATGGCCGGGGACTATGCTCGGCAAAGCAGACCTCCTCCATTTCTAATGCCTTGGCCCTAGCCAAATACGCCTCTATTGAGCCAACTGCATGGCGGGAGTAAACTGTATGAAGATGATAATCTACCAGCACAACCGGTCCTCCTCAAGGGTTCTTTACCATTGGCATCTAGCCTGTTACCGGGCTTGCTGATGCAAGCCCTGTCACAAGCCCTTTATAGGGTACCATAACGGTGTAAACATTTCATGACGACCGACATACACGGCCTTGATCTCCAGATAATCGTATTGACAACGCCTAAGCCCATTTATATAATACAATTAAACGATTGCTTAATTGTTGAAATGAGTTGGGGGTGACATCGTGACAGACTGCAATTTTTCTCGGGACATCTGTGACCAGTACTGTCCCAACTGCAAGGAAAAAGACAGGTTGCGGGAGAAGGTCCTGGAGGTCGCAGGGCTCTCAGAACTTTTCAAGGTCCTCGCTGATGAGACTAGAACTAAGATCATTTATCTCTTGTCAGAGCAAGAACTCTGTGTATGTGATCTGGCAGAGCTCTTGGACATGAGCATGCCAGCCATTTCCCATCATTTAAGACTTCTAAGGGCCATGCGCCTGGTTAGATATCGCCGGGAAGGCAAGCAAGTCTATTATACCTTAGATGATGACCACATTGTTAATCTGATCCAGCAAGCCCAAGCACACTATGCTGAAGAAAGGTAGTGAGACCATGCCAGATGCAATCAATGCCCATGGGGCGCCCAAGACATACCCCTTGCGTCATTTGGACTGTGCCAACTGTGCTGCTAAGATCGAAGCTCGTCTGCAAAAGGAACTAGACTCCAATGCTACTATTAGCTTCGCCACCGGGACGCTTAGTATAGACCCAACCAAGGTGGAGGCCGCCCAGAGAGTTATCGATGCCATTGAACCCGGTGTTGTAATAGAGCTGTCCAACAGACCCCAAGAGACTGCTTCAGCAGCTGGACTAGGATCTGGCAGTATCCATAGCCATCAGCACTCGGTTAAGCTTTGGCCCTTAGCCATTGCCGGTCTGCTATTTGTTTCGGGACTCATTTTTAAATCAGAGTTGACCAACATGGCCGGGGGCTGGGCTGAGTATATTGTTTTCGTTACCGCCTATTTGCTGGTAGGCAACGGTGTCCTCAGAGCTGCCATGCGCAATGCTCTGCAGGGCCAATTTTTCGATGAAAACTTTTTGATGACTATTGCCACCCTAGGAGCCTTCGCCATCGGCAATCTGCCCGAGGCTGTCGGTGTAATGCTCTTCTACTATGTTGGTGAATTGCTACAAGACATCGCAGTATCCCGTTCCCGAGGTTCTATCCAGGCACTCCTAGACATCAGGCCTGACACTGCCAATCTCAAGACAGCCACCGGCATCACAGAAGTCAGTCCAAACCAGGTCAGTATCGGAGACGTCATCCTAGTTCGGCCGGGAGAGAGAATCCCCCTCGACGGAGAAGTCACCGATGGAGAGTCATTCGTCGATACATCGGCTCTTACCGGTGAGTCAGTGCCCCAGCGGGTTGTCCCCGGTAAAGCAGTACTGGCCGGTATGGTTAATAACTCAGGTCTGCTCCAAATTAGGGTCACCAAGACCTATAGTGAAACTTCTTTGGCGAGAATCCTGGAACTGGTGGAACACGCCGCTAATCGCAAGGCTCCCACAGAGCAATTTATTACCAAGTTCGCCCGCTATTACACTCCATCAGTTGTAATTGGTGCTGCTTTAGTGGCCTTTCTGCCACCCCTTTTCATACCAGGGGCTGCCTTGCGGGATTGGGTCCATCGGGCATTAGTACTCTTAGTGATCTCCTGCCCCTGTGCCCTTGTCATATCTATACCCCTGGGATATTTCGGCGGTATTGGCGGTGCATCCCGTCGGGGAATCCTAGTAAAGGGTGCTAACTATCTGGAGGCACTGGCCGATATAGACACCGTCGTTTTCGATAAGACCGGTACACTAACAGAAGGCATCTTCGAGGTTCAGGACATCATACCTGCTCCGGGGTTCACCCCAGAGACAGTACTTCACCTAGCGGCCCAGGCAGAGGTTCACTCTGCCCATCCTATTGCCCTTTCCATCCTTCAAGCTAGCTCCATACAAAATGGGTTAGCCCAAGAGGGGCAATTCCAGGAAATCGCCGGCAAGGGCGTCCGGGCCAAGGTAGGTGACGCTGATATTCTAGTGGGCAATGTGAGCCTTCTGCAAAGCCAGGATATCACCTTCACACCACCGGCAGATTACGGCATCACCATGGTACACGTGGCCTACAATAACGAATATGCAGGTAGTATCGCCATCGCTGATAGGATCAAGCCCGGTGCCGCCGCTACACTTCATGATCTTTGGCATCTAGGTGTAGAGAAGACCGTCATGCTGACCGGTGACGCTTCTGCCACTGCCCACCGGGTAGGCGGGGATCTAGCCATAGATGCCATCCATGCTGAGCTTCTACCCGATGAAAAGGTGGCTCACGTTGAGGCTCTCCTGGAAGAGAAGAGACAGGGCAAAGGTAAGCTAGCCTTCGTCGGCGACGGAATCAATGATGCCCCGGTCCTCACCCGGGCCGATGTAGGCATCGCCATGGGCGGCCTAGGGTCTGATGCCGCCATTGAGGCTGCCGATGTTGTGATCATGGAGGACCGGCTGGATAAAGTATCCGAAGCCATTACCATCGCCCGCTATACACGTCGTATCATAATCGAAAATATTCTGTTAGCCTTTGCCGTCAAAGCCCTCTTCATCGGCCTGGGCGTCTTGGGAGTTGCTACTCTTTGGGAGGCAGTCTTTGCCGATGTGGGAGTAGCATTACTGGCTGTTTTCAACTCCACCCGGGCTCTGCGCTTTCAGCTGGCGCCCAAACCCATTTGCACCTGCCCAACCAGGCCATATCCCCAACAAGCAAAGGTTTTCTAACCTAAAGATAATCGGCTCCGGGGCTTTAAACACCCCGGGGCTTCTTTCTCAAATTGTACTCTCAAAGCCGTCAAGGCACCTTGGCACCCCATCACAGAAATCGATCCCACATGATCCAGGTCATCTCATAAGAGAAAGTGGCAACCGCACGTAAGAGCCGAGATCAATATAGGTGTAGGCCAAGATCAGAAAAATCAGGGTCCCTATTAGCACTCCGGCACTAAGACTGATATCCGCCAAAGATCGTCCTCCAGCTGTGAGAGTGCCCGAGGTATCGAGTCTATGAATGGCTAATAGCAATCCATTACCCCGTGCCCTTAAGTCACTGAGTAAAGAAGTGGACAAGGTAAGGTATAGCTTTTCTATAGATGCCAGCGCAGTTTGGAGCTGGCAAAAGGCCATCTTCCCCAGCCCCTCAAGGGTCAGCCAAACAGGGGGAGATAGATGAAAGAGGCCCGTCTTCAGCCCTACCCAACAGAAAGTAATCCCAAGGGCCAAAGTAATCACCATACCCATGATGTCCCCTATGTTCCAAAAAGAAAGACCCATAGCTGTCGCAGCGGCGCCTTCCATGCCTAAAGCTTGGGCCGCGGGTATGGCACAAGCGTCAACGAACAGGTTTGGCCTAACACCGATGGTCACCATGACTAAGGCCAAAAAGCCCATGGCCACTTGAAATTGCCAACGTTCACCTTGGGTAATCTTCTCTTGCTTTGGTTTTCCCAAGAACATCAGATAGAAAAGCTTCGTAAAAGAAGCAGTCGTACCAACTCCCACCAAGTTAAACAGCCTTTCTACCCAAATCATCAAGGGCAAGCCTGAGTTAGCTGCTTCACTCACTCCGTGATGCAGCATTGTCTTGCTGGCATAGCCATTAAGGCCCGGAGTTCCCGTTATTCCCAAAACAGCCAAAAACATCAATATCGCAGTTACGGGGTAGGAACGCCATAGACCCCCGAGTTCATACAGATTCGTCTTTTTCGTACCAACATAGACAACACCAACACCTAGGAAGAGAGCTGCCTTAAAGAGGGCATGGTTCACGATATGATAAATAGACCCCATCAATCCCATGCCACCTGCCGGTCCCAAAAAGAGCCCAACACCCAGGCCGAGGATTATATAGCCCATTTGACTGACGCTATGATAGGCTAGAAGACGCTTTGCATCACTTTGGAGCAAGGCGGCAGTAACCCCCACCAGCATTGTACAGGTGCCCAAAATGGTCAAACCAGGCCCTAACCACCTAGTAAGACTCGCCAATTCCATACCCCAACCGGCTAACTCTCCGGTACGAATTAGCCCATATGCTCCCACTTTAATCAGTAGTCCCGACAAAAGGGCACTGGCAGGGGTGGGTGCCACTGAGTGGGCATGGGGCAACCAAAGATGCAAAGGCACCATACCTGCTTTGATGCCAAATCCCGCCAAAAATAAAGCCAAACCCCATGGGAAAAACTTAGGATCCAGAAAGGTCGCGGGACCGGTGCCAATGGTGGGCACCCCGCCGATGGCTGCTCTAATGAAAACGAGCCCCAGGGCGATAAAAAGTCCCCCAACAATGCTGAAAAACAAGTAGAAGTACGCAGCCCGTATGGCCTCCTCATTCCACCGATGGATAACCCAGAAGAACGAGGCAACAGTCATCAGCTCGAAGAAAAGGAGTAAAGTAAATAGATCTCCCGCTACAAACACTCCCAAGACTGCTGATTGCGTTAGGAGCGTGCAGATATAGAAGCTGCGGATCCTGCCTTCATGCTTCATGTACTCCGGTGCATAGATAGATACTGCCCACCATAAGAACGCAGCCAATACCACAAAAACAGCCGTAACGGCATCCGCTTGAAAAGTCGGGTTGAAGGGACCGGACAAAGGTATCTCGTAGGTAATCGGCATGCCTGCAAAGGCTCCTCTTAGGCCCCAACTCCCCAAGATCAGAACGATAGAGCTCGCAACAAAGGGCATATTTATAACCTTCTCCCCCATGCCGATTAAGACCAAGGCCCCCAAAAAGGGAATAAGGGGAAGGATCACTAGCAGCATATGACTTAACCTCCTTACCGTATGAAAAACGAGTTTACAACTGCCTCAACTCCAGGCCAGACTAATCCCGGCCACAGTCCTAAAAGGACTGCAATCCCAGCCAAAAGCACTGTCGGTGCCACCATAAGGGTGACATTACCTCCCTTTTCCCGAGAAAGCTGATCTCTATCTCCTGTAAAGGCAGCTACCACCGTGGGCAAAAAGCAGAGGGCATTAATAAAGCCACTGATGATGAGCACCAAGGCAAAGGGCCATTTCCCTCCGGCTACACTGCCTCTCATCAAGTAGTATTTGCTCCAGAACGTATTCAAAGGTAGCATCCCAATCATACCGAGGCTTGCGACTCCAAAAGAGGCCATAGTCCAAGGCAGCTGCCACCCCACCCCGCCCATATCACTCACCCTGATCTTGGTAGTCTGTTTGGCCACGATGCCGGCACCGAAGAAAAGGGTGATCTTGAGGGTGGAATAGCTAATCATATGAAATATGGCTCCCGCCAATCCCCAAGGATGCAATGTGAAGGCACCTAACAGAATATATGAGAGCTGGCTGATGGTGTGATATGCTAAGCGGCGCTTCAAAACATCCTGCTGTGTGGCGATGATGACTCCCGCCAAGATGGTAAAGCCCGCCACCCACGGCAGGGCCCGACTGAAGTTCATCTGGGCCATCAATTCATGGCCAAAAACCGAGTATACAACCCGCAAGATGCCATATACACCGGAATATACCACTGCTACAGCATGGAGCAGAGCACTAATGGGAGTGGGTGCAATCATGGCCTCGGGCAACCAACGATGCAAGGGCATGATGGCTGCCTTCACACCGAATCCCGCCACATACAAACCCAAGAGCCAACCCAAACCCGGCCTAAGACCTCCTCGGGCCAGCAAAGGCCCGCCTGCAAAATCCAGACTGCCTGCCCAACCATGGGTAACTACTATGGCTATCAATATTGCTCCTGCACCGCAAAGGCTGTAGGCAATGTATTTGACACCAGCCCTTATGGCCTCATCATTGCGTTCATGAATGACCAATGGATAGGTAGCAAAAGTAAGCAATTCATAGAATAAGTAGAGGGACAATAGGCTTCCCGAAAAAGCTACCCCCAATGCCACGCTGAATGCTATCAACAGGAAGGCGTAGTAAGTCCGCTGTCGCGGCTCATCGGCCATATAGCCAAAGGAGTAAACCGTTGCGAAAAGCCACAAAGTGGCAACAATTAGACCAAAGACTGTCCCCAAGGGATCCGGCTGTAGACTCCATGCCAATCCTGCGATCTCCCCGGACAGCCTAATGGTCCCGCCAGAAAATACGGTCCCGGCTACTCGCCAGCTAAAAACCGCACCGGCCACGGAAAACAAGAGCACCAATGTATTGCGCAGGCGATTACTAGCTTGGGGCAAGAGGGCAATCACTATCCCGCCAACCAAACCACTAAGCAAAGCCAGAATAATATCAGTCATTAGTTAGTCCCCCTCCCCATCCTAATTAAAAACTAGAAAATCAGTCGCTGCTGCCAATGCTAACTCTAGAAGCGGCCCTGGGATTGTGCCCAGAACAAAAATCCCCATGGCCAAAAGGATCAGGGCCAGCCTCTGCCTCACGCCTGGCTCCTGCCAATCATCGGCCGGTGCCGGCTCAAAGTAAGCCACTCTTATCACGGGGAAAAGATATCCTGCACACAAGACGCTGCCGGCAACGATCACCGCGGCAGCTAGATAATCCCCGGCTCCCAGGCTCCCTAGAAGCATATACCATTTGCCCACAAAGCCGGAAAAAAGCGGTATACCCACTAGGCCAAGGCTCGCTATTGTGAAAACTCCCATGGTGATAGGCATCTTCTTGCCGACACCAGCTAACTCACTCACCCGCTCTTTACCCGTCTGAGTGATCACGGCACCTGCCGCCAGGAATAATGCGGATTTGATAATACCATGACTGGCTATATGGAACAAAGCACCGGTCATGCCCTTGACATTAAGCAAACCCATGCCCAGGAAAATGTAGCCGATCTGGGCCACCGTGGAGAATGCCAACCGGCGTTTCAACTCATCTTGACCAAGGGCAAGAATAGAACCGATCAAGATGGCTACCATGCCCAATAGTACTAGAAGTCGATTGAGAGAGAACACCTGCATCAGTTCAGGGCCTACCACGTGGAATAAGACCTTCATGAGGCAGATAATATACCCCTTGACTGCCAAACCTGACAAAACTGCGCTGGCCGGGGAAGGGGCGACGGAATGAGCATCAGGCAGCCAAATGTGCAGAGGGAAAAATGCCGCTTTGACACCGAAACCAACCATAAAGAAACTAATTGCCATCCAAACCACATGGGGGTAGTCTTGCCAAACTGTCGCCAGAGCTCTAGCGGCAAACCCCATATTGAGGTGGCCTGTGACGATATACAAAAAACCAATGCCTCCCAGGATCATGCCGGACCCAAGGGTAGCTAGTATCAGATAGTTGAAGGCAGCCTCTGCTCCACTAGGTTCTTGACTGGCACTGACTAGCCCGCAACAGCTTAGGGTGGCAACCTCCACCAACACGAAAACGTTAAAGAGATCATTAGTTATGGACATCCCGGCTAAGGCCCCGCCCAGCAAGAGGTAGAGCACATAGAACCAGGCTCGTCTACGGGCACCCTCCACTTCCTTGGCGAGGTTGCCGGAAGCATAAATCGCCACCGGCAAGCTCACTCCGGCAACTACCAAAAGGAAAAAAGCGCCAAGATTACCCACCACAAGCTCAATACCCCAAGGAGCCGACCAACCGCCGACTTCGTAAATGATTGGTAGGCCCCCCTGAGCCAGAACTAGACGGGCAAGATAGGCTGTTCCCCACAGTCCCACAGCCTGAACAAATATAACCAGTCCTTCCACCAGTCGGGTGCGCCGGGCAAAAGTCGGCAAAACAAAGGCTACAAACAAGGGAGCGATCACTGCGAAGACCGGTAAGTTGGCACGAATAGCCGCTGTCATCTATCTGCCACCCCGTTTCTCATCTCCGCTATTCGCCTGGCGTTTGTTGTTCCATAGGAATCATATAACCTGACAATCAGTGCCAGAGCAAAGGCGGTAACACTAACGCTAACTACTATCCCTGTTAGCATCAGCGCTGAGGGGATAGGATTGATATAGGACGCACCAGGATTTGCCTGATCCAATATGGGTACAGCACCGCCCCGGGTATTACCTGCGGCAATAAACATGAGAAAGATAGCACTTTCCATGATATTGATCCCGATCAGCTTTTTGAAGAGATTAGACCTGGTCAAAACCGTGGAAGCCCCAATGATAAACAAAACCACCGATGCCATATACGGGTAATTAATTAGTAATTTACTAAGAAGTATTCTCACGGCTTTTCCTCCATCATGGTAAAGAACAGAGTTGTGATAGTGCTGGCTACCCTAATGCCGACTCCGAGGCCAATCCAAGAGATCAGGCCTCCTGATGTGAGAGTTCCCGGTACTCCTACATCGATGCCGGCCAGCTTATTTGCTAGGAAGGGGAACCCTTTGAAGATGCCGATCATGCCCATGATGCCATACCAAAGTGTACCATAGCTCTCTGTAAGGGTTGTAACCTTCTCCGGCAGCATCTGTCTGCCTCGATCCAAACCAAACACTGTAGCAAAAGCGACAAAGCCCAATCCCAAGATCATCCCTCCAGCAAAGGAACCCCCAGGGGATACATGGCCATGGAAGATGACATAAAGTCCGTACATCTGGATGAAGGGCAAGAGCACTATGACTATCCGTTTGAGAACGAAATCCTTCATCATTTGCCACTCCTTCCAAGGTCTGTTTTCAGGGTGATGAGCACTGCCACTACTGCTGTAAACAAGACTATGGTCTCAAACATGGTATCATAAGCCCTGTAGTCCAGAATAATGGCGGTAATCATGTTGAGTACACCAGTCTCTTCCAGTGAATCGTTAATATAGCGCTCCGTCACTTCGTTTCGTGAGGGATTATTAGGCATTCCATAGGGGGGCATTTCGGCTACGGTGACCATGATCATGTAGCCAGCTAGTACCGCAACCAAGAGTGCTAGCAGAACCCGTAATCGCTTCACCTTCA